>DASXZC010000690.1:0-10426 GCA_036502165.1 Bryobacteraceae bacterium | reverse complement strand
CGGAGCGGATCGTGTTCTTGAGCGGGGTCGACCGGCCCGAGGACGGATTGCAATTCGAGATTCGCAATACGGTGACGCTGGCCGAAGCCGGGCCGCGGAGGACTGAGCTGACGCTCGAAGTCGAGGTACTGAGCGCGACCGATGCGGCGCGGCCGAACATCACAGGAGCGGAGATGGGATGGACGCAGAGCCTCGACCGGTTGGTGTCGTATGTCCACGGGTATGCTAGTTTGTCCTCAAATGTCTGAGACAATCACTGAATTCGAGGCGCATCGCACGGCGTTGACGGGCCATTGCTACCGTATGCTGGGCTCGGCTGTCGACGCCGATGACGCGGCGCAGGAGACGCTCATTCGCGCCTGGAAAGGGATGGATCGATTCGACGGCAGGGCGTCGGTGAAGAACTGGCTGTATCGAATCGCGACCAATGTCTGCCTCGATGAACTGGCGGTGCGCGGGCGAAGGGCGCGGCCGATGGAGGAGGGTGCGGCGGGAACGGTGTACGATCAACTCACGCAGCGTCCGGGGGCGCATTGGCTCGAGCCGATTGCGGATGCTCGTGCGATTCCTTCTTATGCCGATCCGGCGGAGCGGGCGATGTTGAGGCAGAGCATCCGGCTGGCGTTCGTGGCGGCGTTGCAGCATTTGGCTCCGAAGCAGCGCGCGGCGTTGCTGCTGGCGGATGTGCTGGGGTGGCCGGCGGCGGAGATCGGGGAGACGCTCGCGATGTCGATCGCGGCGGTGAACAGCGCGCTGCAACGGGCGCGTGCGACGCTCGCGGCGCGCGAGCGGAGGGTTCCTACGGAATTGTCGGAGGCGCAGACGGCGCTCTTGAATCGCTATGTCTCAGCGTTCGAGCGGTACGACGTCGATGCGTTGGTTTCGCTGTTACGTGAAGATGCGACGTTCTCGATGCCGCCCTACGAGCTTTGGTTCCAGGGTCCGGCGAGTGTGCGGGACTGGATGTTGGGGACGGGCTCGGGATGCCGCGGATCTCGCCTGGTTCCCACTGACGCGTGCGGGTCGCCGGCATTCGGACAGTATCGGGTGAATCCGGAGGGCGGCCACAAGGCGTGGGCGCTGATTGTGCTCGAGTTGTCGGAGAACGAGATCGCGGGGATCAATTCGTTTCTCGATACCGAGACGCTCTTTCCGAAGTTCGGATTGCCACTTTTTTTGCCGCCGACCGATGAGTTTAGGTCGTAAAACCAGTCTTTAGTTCGACTACGTAAGAACGAAAGGAAAACTGATGACACCGACACTGAGGAACGGCCAAAGCTTCGCGGCGGGATCCTCTTCTTCTTCGAAGAGGATGTTGTGGACCGGCCGCGCGCTTAGTGGACTCGCGGCGCTGTTCCTGCTGATGGACGGCACCATGAAACTGTTTAAGCCCAGCTTCGTTTTGGAAGCGACTGAGCGGTTGGGATTTCCGATCTCTGCGCTCGTGGGTATCGGCACGATTCTGATCCTGTGCACGATTCTGTATGTGATTCCGCGGACCTCAGTGCTGGGCGCGGCGCTGCTGACCGGCTATCTGGGGGGTGCGGTCGCAACGCATGTGCATGCGCGATCGACCTGGTTTGAAACCTTGTTCCCAGTGATGATGGGCATGATGGTCTGGGCGGGACTCGTGCTGCGAAACAGCCGTCTGCGCCAACTGATGCCGTTCGTTGACTGATTCTTATTTCCCTGGCAGGAGACTTTATGAACTTCTTGAACGATTTGAAATTCGCGGCGCGGTCGCTGGCGCGCACGAAGGGGTTGTCCATTACGGTCATCCTGACGCTGGCTCTTGGAATCGGCGCGAATGCGGCCATCTTTACGCTGGTGCGCGGCGTGCTGATGCGTCCGCTGGTGAATCGCGATGAAGATCGGCTGGTGTACATACGCCAGAGCGCCAAGGGCATCGGCATCGAGGACGCGGCGTTCTCTGTTCCGGAAATCCTCGACATCAAGGAGCGCGTGAAGTCGATCAGCAAATTTGGCGATTTCTCAACGATCGGATTTACCATGATCGGGCTCGGGGAACCGAGGGAAGTCCGCGCGGGGGTGGTCGGGGGGAACTTCTTCGAAGTCATGGGACTGAGGCCGGTGCTGGGCAGGCTGCTCGATATGCATGACGATGGGCCTGCGGCGGCGGGCGCGGCAGTGCTGACGTACAGGTTCTGGACGACGGTGCTGAAGAGTGATCCGGCGGTGCTGGGCAAATCGATTGAACTCGGCGAGCGGCAGGCCACGATTATCGGCGTGCTGGAGCCGTCAGTTCCCTACCCTGCCGATACGGAAGTGATTGCAAATATCGTGACCAGTCCGCATCATTTGTCGGCGACGATGGTGACCGGCCGCGTGCATCGGATGACAGAGCTGTTCGGCCGCCTCGCGCCGGGAGCGACTGTCGAAAGCGCGCGCGCCGAGCTTCGGACCGTTTATACGTCGATGGTGAAGGAGCATCCGGAAGCGTATTCGACGAAGGGCGACAATCAGATCGACGTTACGCTGCTGCGGGATCAGATTACGTCGAGGGCACGGACAGTGTTGTTAATCCTGATGGCGGCATCGGTGCTGGTGTTCATCATTGCGTGTTCGAATGTCGCGAACCTGATTCTGGCGCGGACGGTGAGGCGCGAGGGAGAGTTGGCGATCCGCGCGGCGTTGGGCGGAACTGCGGCGGCGCTACGGCGGACATTGCTCGCGGAAAGCTTGCTGCTGTGCGTTGCGGGGGCGGTGCTGGGGGTGCTCAGCGCGCGTCCGATGGTAGCGATCCTGGCGCGGTATGCATCGCGGTTCTCGGTCCGCGCGCTGGATCTGACGGTCGATTCGAGCATGTTGTGGATCGGCGCGGCGCTGGCGGTGATTGCCTCGGTGTTGTTGGCGTTCGCTCCGAGGCTGCCTTCCTCCGATGGATCGCAGGGCTTCAACCTGGCGTCGAGCAGCTTGCGGATCACGGGCAGTACGAATCGCCGGTTGCGGATTTTCGCAATCACACAGATCGCCGCGTCGTTCGTACTGCTGGCGGGTGCGAGTATGCTGCTGAAGACGCTGATGACGCTGCAAGCGGCGCAGACGGGGATGGACGTCCGGCAGGTGTTAGCGATGAACGTTCCGGTCGTATCGTACGGCAAGTCTCCGGAACAGGTCGTCAACTTCTATAGAGAGTCTATACGGCAGATCAGCGCGATGCCGGGGGTCGATGCGGTGTCGCTCGGGACGGTCGTGCCGTGGCGGGATGCGGGATCTTTCGGTCCTGGATTTCAATTCTCCGCCGAGGGGCTGGTGCGGGCGCCGGGCGAAGAAGATCCGCGGGCGCAGTTCCGAACGATTTCCCCTGGATTCTTTGCGTCGCTGGGCGTTCCGCTCATCGCGGGGCGTGACTTCAATGACAACGACCGCAAGGGCACTGAGAAAGTCGTCATCGTCAGTCAGAGTCTGGCGAAGCGTATATTTCCCAACCAGGACGCCGTGAACCGGCATCTCTACTGGACGGATCCGGTCATGAAGTTTGTCGACATCAGCACCCAGCCGCGCCGCATCATCGGCGTCGCAGCGGATATAGACGATGAACACGTCGTGCCGGGAGCGGCGTTGAACGTCTATCATCCGTTCGGCCAGGAGCCGATCTTTGTGGGGCGGTTGTTCATCCACACGCACGGCGATCCTTACTCGCTGGTGTCGCCGATAACGAAAGTCATACGGGATCGCTCGCCGGAGCAGCCGGTTGAACATGCGGCGACGCTCGAGGACATTCGAGCGGAAGTGCTGTCGCCGGATCGTTTGAACACGCTGGTGTTCGGAGTGTTCGCGGGTGTTGCGCTAGCCATCGCTGTCGTCGGGGTCGCGGGTGTACTGGCATTCTCCGTGTCGAGCCGGACGCGCGAGTTCGGCGTGCGGCTGGCGATGGGATCGGAGCCCAGGCATCTTCTCACAGGAGTCGTGAGGGAAGGGCTGATGATGGCGGGGACGGGCGTTGCCGCCGGGGCGGCGGCCGGTTACTTACTGGCGCAGTTGGCGGGGAGCTACGTCTCCGACATACGAATGCCAGATGCGACGCCAATCGTGGGAGCGGTGTTCGTCTTGCTGGCGGCCGCGGTGATTGCGTCCGCGCTGCCGGCGGCGCGGGCGGCTCGCGTGGATGTGATGCAGGCGCTACGATCTGAGTAGATGAAGGCGTCTTGCGTTGGCCTGTTTCTCGCTATCGTGATTCACGGGGCGTCATTCGATGTGGCGTCGGTGAAGAAGAGCGCGGAGCAGAAAGGCGTCGACTACCGTGGGCGTGTGATCTTTTCCGTCGACCGGATCAGCGCGCGCAACGTGACGTTTCACGCTCTGATCGCGACCGCATATCACGTGCAACTTTCGCAAGTTGTAGGCGGCAAATTCAAGTGGCTCGACTCGGATGAATTCGATGTCGATGCGCGGGCGGGTGGCGCGACGGATCCGAATGGTCTGCGGGAGATGCTGCAGACGCTACTACGCGAGCGGTTCCATTTGGTGGTCGCAACCGAGATGAAGGACCTTCGGATCCTCGCGCTGGTCGTCGATGCCGGTGGTGCGAAGATCAAGCCGTCGACGGGCGATCCGCAGCCGGGGCGGTTCCATGGAACGATGCAGCAGTTCGCGGACTTGCTGGCTGTGCAGACCACGATTCCGGGGGCTGTGGATCCGTCGACTCCGGTGATGGCGAGCAGCGATCCGGTGCCGGTCGTCGACAAGACTGGACTCACGGGCGAGTACGATATCAACGTCGATTTGAAGCCCGAGTTAGGGACGGACCGGTTGACGCAATGGCGGCGCGTCCTCAAGGACGAACTGGGGTTGAGGCTCGAGAGTCAGAGGGCGAAGGTGGCAGTGCTCGTCGTAACGGGCGCAGAGCGCACACCCACGGCGAATTGAATCTTCGCAGGGCACTTCGGGCGGGCACGCGGTGTCTGACTGATTGTGCATCATGACCGTTCGCCTCTTCTAGCGTTGCGAAGGTTCGGGCTGATGGCGGCGTCGACCTGGATGGTGTTCATCCTTTGCGGCTTCACGCTGTTGCCGTCGTCCTTCAATTCCAATGGTTTCTTGGTTCGATTGTCGCTTCCACCATTTAGCTGCCAGCATGTTGAGCCGATCCGCGTGCGATTGTTGTTCACCGGCACAGTGAGTGTGAACTCGCGATCGACATCCTGGGAAGCTTTGCCGGGAGTGCTGCGGCACGAAATGGGACTCCGTCCGCCGGGATGTCCGGTGGTGGTGGCCGGGAGCAAGGATGTGGAATGGCGGAACGTCGGGCGGGCGATCGATATGATCCGCGGAGTGGGAGCCGAGGCAGTGATGGAGCCTAAGCACCACTAGTGCCGTGCGGCGTTGACCGGCAAAATCGGAATGTAGCCCGAGGGCCGCGTTGCGAGGGCGCCTACGCCGATTTGGAGGACTCCGGCGTCGAAGGTGCGGGATTGCAACACGGTCCCATTGCGGGCGTCTAATTTGATGAGGCGGACGGGGGCGCTCGAGAAATTCGTTCCATCGAGGGCCACGCCGTATAGAGCGTCGCCGCCCGCGATCAAACGATTGAAATGAAAGTCAGGGGCAATTTGTTTGGTCAGCGTGCCAGTGTTGGAGTCGAGGATCCAGGCCCCGCCGGGAATTGGAGCTTTACACATGAGCGTGCGGTCACCTTTGCCTCCGAAGGATTCATAAAGGAACACGTTGCCGGCTGCGGCGACGATTCCTTTTTCGACGGCCAGACGCTGGCGGCAACCAGGAACTTCGTTGAACGCGGCGACCGCGGTTCCGGGGGAGAGGGCTTCGTCGCCAGCGGGGACGATCCAGAAGAATCCGGGATCGTTGGGACGTGAGACGTAGAGAAAGAAGCGATCGGCCGACCAAGTCCCGAGGGCCCACCAGTTGCCTTCGCGGTTCTCAGCGGGCAAGCCCGGAGGCGCGAGTTCGAGGACTGTTTTCGGATTCTGGATGTCGGCCATCCGCAACGATGGTCCACGGAAGCTCTTCAGTTGAGCGCACCAATGGCCGTCGGGCGAGGTGAGACATTCTCCGAAGTAGTCCGGGCTTTGTCGCGGGCGCGCGGACTCACGCAGATTCATTGTTTCAAGATCGAGGACGTAGTTCTTGCAGCACGCCCTATCGTCGTATCCTTCCACGTTCAGGCTGCGGCCGTCGAGGGCCGGAGATAAACGCTCGATACCGAAGGGAAAGCGAAGTGTTGCGACCGTCTCGAGCGTGGCGGCGTCGAGGATCTCGGCAGTGTCTGTCCGGTGCGCTACCGTGATAAAACTTTGCGACCAGAGTTGCGCGGTCGCGGTGAGTGCGAGCAGGATCGAGAGCCGAAACATGAATGGCACCTCTTACGGCATTACGATAGCAGTTCGAAAAGGCGAGCGCTTGACCTGTCGCGCTACCATGAAAGCGTACCCCCGTATCATGGTTTCCCCAAGCGATTCTCCAAGCCCCGAACAGGTGAAGTGGGACCTCAAAAAGACCGTCCTGCTTCCACAAACGGACTTCCCAATGAAGGCCGAGCTTCCGAAGAATGAGCCGAAAAGGCTCGCTCATTGGAACGAGATTGGACTCTACGCGAAGCTCCGCGAGCAGGGCCGCACGCGGCCGCGGTATGTGCTGCATGACGGTCCGCCGTATGCGAACGGCAACATTCATTTGGGCCACGCATTCAATAAGATTCTGAAGGACTTCATCATCAAGTCGAAGACGATGGCGGGCTTCGATTCGCCGTACATCCCGGGCTGGGATTGCCACGGGCTGCCGATTGAAATCAAAGTCGATGGGCTGCTCGGGTCGAAGAAGGCTTCGATGTCGCAGGCCGAGATCCGCGCGGAGTGTAGGAAATACGCGCAAAAATACGTGGATCTGCAATCGCAGGATTTTCAGAGGCTCGGGATCCTCGGGCGGTGGGAAGATCCGTATCTCACGATGTCCGCCGAGTATGAATCGGTGATCGCGCAGGCGTTCGTCGATTTTCTCGATCAGGGCTACGTGTATAAGGGTCTGAAGCCGGTTAACTGGTGCATCAACGATCGCACCGCGCTGGCCGAGGCGGAGGTCGAGTATGAGAATCATACGAGTCCGTCGATCTGGGTGCGGTTCCTGCTGACTTCGGATGCGGCGGCAATCGATCCGGCGCTGTTCGGGAAGGCTGTTTACGGGCTGATCTGGACGACGACTCCGTGGACGATTCCGGCCAATCTCGCGATCTGTTATCACCCAAGGTTTGAGTATTCGGCGGTCGAGACGCCGGACGGTTGCGTCTACATCGTCGCGACCGATCTCGTCGCGCAGACGGCACAGAAGGCCGGTTGGCTGGATTTTAAGACGATCGCGACTTTCAAGGGAGACGTCCTCGAAAATACGGTGTTCCGGCATCCGTTCCTCGAGCGGGATTCGCGGGGAATTTTGGGCGATCACGTGACGCTCGAGCAGGGGACTGGTGCGGTCCACACGGCTCCGGGGCACGGGCATGAGGACTACGTCGTCGGCATGAAGTACGGCATTCCGCCGTATTGTCCGGTCGACGCGGCGGGCAAGTTCTATCAGGCGGAAGGCGCGGCGGGGACACTGCCGGCGGCGATCATCGGGCAGACGGTTTGGAAGGGCAATCCGATCGTGATCGAGATCCTGCGCGAGCACGGAGCGCTGGTCGGGCGCGAGGATATCGAACACAGCTATCCGCATTGCTGGCGGTGTCACAAGCCGACTATCTTCCGCGCGACCGATCAATGGTTCATCGGCATGGAGAAGAACCATTTGCGCACGCGGACGCTCGAGGCGATCAAGCAAGTGAAGTGGCTCGCGCCGGGTGGTGAGGAACGAATTTCGAACATGATCGCGCAACGGCCGGACTGGTGCATTTCGCGCCAGCGGATCTGGGGTGTGCCGATCACGGTGTTTTATTGCGAGGACTGCGAGACGCCGATCACCGACAAGGCGATCCTATCGCGCGTGACGGAGATCTTCAAAGAGAAGACGTCCGACGCGTGGTATGCGATGTCGGCGGAGGAACTCGCGGGGCCGGATGCGCGGTGTCCGAAGTGCGGGGGCCGCCGGTTCCGTAAGGAGAAGGACATCCTCGATGTGTGGTTCGACTCGGGCTCGAGCAGTCTGGCCGTATTGACTAAGAAAAATGACCTCGACTGGCCTTCGGATATGTATCTCGAGGGCGGCGATCAGTACCGCGGATGGTTCCACTCGTCGCTGCTGATCGGTGTGGCGCTGAAGGGCAGCGCTCCGTATCGCGAGGTCGTGACCAACGGCTGGACGCTTGATGAAGACGGGCGGGCGATGTCGAAGTCGACCGGCAACGGCGTCGAGCCGGAGGATGTCATCAAGCAGTCGGGCGCGGACGTGTTGCGTCTGTGGGTGTCGTCGGTCGTTTATTACGAAGACGTGCGGCTGGGCGAGAACATGCTCAAACGGCTCGCCGAGGCGTACTTCAAGCTGCGCAATTCGTTCCGGTACATCCTGGGCGCGACGGGGGATTTCGATCCTTCGAAGCATGCGCTCGATGCGTCGGAGCTGCTCGAGATTGATCAATGGATCCTACTGAGGATGGAGGATCTGGTGGCGCGGTGCAGGGCTTCGTACGATGCCTACGAATTCCAGAAAGTCTATCGCGCGGTGTTCGATTTTGCGATCAGCGATTTGTCGAATTTGTATTTCGACGTCATTAAGGATCGGCTGTACACGACTGCCGTCAACAGTCGCGAACGGCGTAGCGCGCAAACGGCGGTGTGGCGCATTGGGAACGCGCTGTTCCGCTTGATGGCGCCTATTCTGGCGTTCACGGCGGACGAGGCGTGGTCGTATTTTTCGAAGCCGGCGGGGTCGCCCGAGAACATCCATATGACGACGTTCCCGGAGGCTTCGGAAGTCACCGCGGGACTGCCGGATTCGATCCGCGCGAACGCGGGCAAGTGGGAAAGCCTCATGCAGGTGCGGACGGAAGTGCTGAAGAGTCTCGAGTCCGCGAGGCAGTCGAAAGTGATCGGCAAGCCGACTGAGGCGAGCGTCGCTTTGCAGGCGGACGCGAAGCTGTATCCGTTGCTGAAGGAATACGAGGCGCAATTGCCGGAGCTGTTCATCGTCTCAAGCGTCGCGCTGTCGAATCATGCGAGAGAAGGAATCGCCGTGCAGGTTGAGCGATCGGCGGGCGTGAAGTGCCAGCGGTGCTGGAAATTCAAAACCGATGTCGGATCGGACGCGGCGTTCCCGACCTTGTGCGCGTCATGCGCGGTGACGGTCGCAACGGATTATCCGCACGGAACGTCTTAAATGATGAAGCGTTTCGCTCCATTTTTGCTGGCCGCGATCATCTTCGGCCTCGATCAATGGTCGAAGGTCTGGATCCGCTCGAACTACCGGGTTTCGTATGCCGAGGCGAAGATCGATGGATTCTTCAACCTGGTGCACGCGGAAAATCCGGGGGCGGCGTTCAGTATGTTCGAGTCGGCTCCGGCGATGTTCCGGATCGCGGTGCTGGTGGTGTTGGCGCTGATTATTGTGGCGGTCATTGTCGCGGCGCTGTTGGGGCGGGTGCATCTGGTCGAAACGCAGTTGTCGCGGATGGCTTTAGGACTGGTTCTCGGCGGCGCGTGCGGGAATCTATTCGATCGGATTCGAGCGGGAACGGTCACCGATTTCCTCGAGTTTTATCACGGCGGCTATTATTTTCCGGCCTTCAACGTCGCGGATTCGGCGATCTTTTGCGGGGCGTGCCTGATGCTGATCGACTATACGATGAGTGGGCGGCGATCGAAGCTGCATGAAGGCAGTGAGCTGAGTTAAACCATGTTTCCCAAGCTGATTTCCTTTGGACCCGATTTCTTCCTGCCGACCTACGGCTTGCTGGTGGCGCTGGGATTTTTCATTGCGCTGCAGGTGGTGATCCGACTCGGCAAACAATCCGGCCTTGATCCGGAGAAGGTCACGAATCTCGCCATTTATTGCGCCCTGTCGGGGCTGATCGGCGCGAAGCTGGCGATGTTCGCGTTCGACTTCCAGCTTTACTGGCAGCATCCGGAAGAAATTTTCACTATGGCAACGCTGCAGGCGGCGGGTGTATTTCAGGGCGGACTCGTGCTGGCGACGATCTTCGCATTCTGGTACATGAGGCGCAACAAGATGCCGATTCTGACGACGACCGATGCCTTCGCGCCGGGGATCGCGATCGGCCACGCGATCGGGCGGCTTGGGTGTTTCGCCGCGGGCTGCTGCTGGGGAGATGTTTGCGACAAGCCCTGGGCGGTGACGTTCCGCAACCCGGACGCTTACCGGCTCGTGGGAGTGCCGCTGAACATCCCGCTGCATCCTACGCAGTTGTATGAGGCGGCGACCGAGGCGTTGTTGTTTGCGTTTTTATGGTGGCGGTCGAAGTCGCCGCACCGGCCGGGGGAGATACTGGGGCTGTACCTGGTGT
>DASXZC010000689.1:0-11607 GCA_036502165.1 Bryobacteraceae bacterium | reverse complement strand
CGCCATTGCTCTTCAGGCGGGCGCGGTGTCATGATAGCGTTGGGGCGAGCCCATGGCGATCAATCAACGATACGAACTCATTGAACTAATCCGCGACGATGACGGCATTCGTAGCGCCCGCGGGCAGGATCTCACCTCCGGCCAAGTGGTCGAGGTCCATTTGTTCCAGAACGGCCATTCGAATGAGAGCAAGGCGCTGCTGCGGAAGATCGTCGCAATGCCTCGCGGAGGCACGTCCGCACTGCTTGATTTCGGAGAAGAGCAGGGGACGCCCTACGTCGTGACGCGTCCACTCGGCGCGGTGTTCCGCGAGTGGGTCGGCAACGAAAGCCGTCGCGCCCAGGGATTTGGACCGCCACCCGCCGCGATGCCTCCGTATCCGGCGCAGGCCGCTCCTCCGCCGCCTCCTCAGGTTCAGCCGCAGACGCCGATGGGCCAACGGGATCCTTTCGCGCACATGTTTGAACCTCCGGCCCCGCCGCAGCCGGGAATGCAAGGCGGAACGCAAATGTTCCAGGCGCTGCCTCAGGCGGCGCAACAGCAGTACGCGCCACCGCCGCAACAACAGCAGCCGCCGCCGCAGGTGACTCAGCAGCAGCCGCAGTACTCGCCGCCTCAGGCGCCGCCGCCGCCTCAGCAGCAGCCGGCCGGGGCATTGCCTCCACTTCCGCCGAAGCAGCAGTCGATGGGCGCGGTCACAGTCGAGTTCCATCGCCTGTTCGCGGACGACCAGGGAGTCGCGACCATGCGCGCGTCTGCTCCGATTGTTCCTCCTCATCAGCCGCAGCAACCGCCGCAGGATCCCAACGCGCCGCCCGCGCCGAAGCCGGGCGAGTTTACATTGATGTTTGGCGCTCCGAGGCCGAAGATCGAGTTCGAAGGACCGAACGCTCCGCCCGCGGCGCCGGCTGCGCCTCCGCCGAATCCTGTTCCCTTCGATCTCTCTTTGAAGCCCGCGGCGGCTCCGCCTGCGCCCGCGCCAACGCCCGTGCAGCAGCAACAGCCGCAGCCGCCCAGCGCTCCGCCGCCTCCGCAGCCGCAGCCACCGCCGGCGCCTTCCCCGCAGCAATCCGTCGGAGAATTTACGCAGATGTTCCAACAGCCCGTGCCACCGCCGCCAGCCCAGGCGGCTGCTCCGAAACCGAGCCCTCCGCCACCACCGCCTGTGCCTGCGCAGCAGCAGCCACCGCCCGGGGGCGGCGAGTTCACAGCGATGTTCCAGGCTCCGGATCGTCCGCCAGCACCAACGCCCGCAGCGATGCCGCCGCCTGCGCCGCCACCGCCGAATCCGGCAGGCGGCGAGTTCACGCAAATGTTCCAGGCGCCCAATCCTCCTCCTGCTCAGGCACCAGTAGCCGGTGAGTACACGCGGCAATTCACGCCGTTCCAGCAAACGCCGCAACCGCCGCAACCGCCGCCCGCCGGACCCATGTCGAGCGCACCCGCACCGCCGCCGATGCCCATGGGAGCTTCCAATCCAGGACGGATGACGGTAGTCGACATGCCGTCGATTCCGGCGTCCGCTTTCGACCCAGTGCGCCCGGCCGGCAGTCCGCCGCCTCAGCCGCCGCGGCCTCCGCAAGCGCCCGCGCCGAGTGGAGTGACCGTCGAGTTCAACCGCTTATTTGAGGAACCGAAATCGCCCGGAGCGCAGCCGAGCCATCAAGCGACAGCCGATTTCGCGCGCAAGTTCGGCCTTGATCAGAATCCGCCACCTGCCCAGGCGCAGCAGCCGCAATATCCGCAGCCGCCGCCGCCCGTCGGACAGCAACCGCGTCCGGGCCAGAGCGGCGTCACGGTCGAGTTCAATCGCCTCTTCGACTCCTCAACAGGCGACTCGAGGACGATGCAGACGCAGGCTCCGCAGCAGCAGCCGAATCAGCCTCCGCAAGGTGGACAGGCGCCCGGCGAATTCACGCGTATGTTCCAATCCGGCGGCGGAGCGGCGGGACAGCCACCGCAGCCGCGCCCCGGTCCCAAGCCCGGCGGCGGATATGTGACCGCCAAAGAAGGCGAGTCGACGCAGATGTTCCAGGCGCCGACGCGTCAGCCGGCGCCCATGCCTCCGAGGCAGCAGCCCGCGCCTCCGCCGCAGATGCAGCAGCCGCCGCAGCAGCAGCCTGGCGGACCGCAGGGCGGCGAGTTCACGCAGATGTTCCAGCGCAATCAGGGCGGCGCACTTCCGTCCTCGGGCGAGCCGGCGGGCGAGTTCACGCGGCAGTTCATGAACCCGATGGCGAATCCGGGCCCCACGCCGGATTATCAAATGCCGCCGATGGCGCAGCAGCCGCTCGGCCCCGCGCCGCCCCAAAAGGTCAACGAATTCGAAGAGCTCTTCGGAGGGGTGAAAGCGCAGCCGCGACCGGCTCCGCCGCAGCCAACATTCGGAGGCGGCCCGTCCGCTGGCGGAGGCGGAGGGCTCTCCGCGACTTCCCAATTCAGTGCCTCGCCATCCGGATCGACGCCCTCGCCCGCGGCCGCGCCCATGTCCGCGCCGCTCGCTCCTGCGATGGGTGGCGGAAGTTATACGCAATTCATGAAGGCTCCCGGACCGGCCGAGCCCTTCGGACTCGGGATGCAGCAGCCGGCGCAAAAAGGTCCGCAGGCGGCTCCTCCGCTGGTCGCGAAGAAGGGAGTTCCGCCGATCGTGTGGATCGCCGGCGGACTCATCATCTTCCTCATCATCGCGGTCGTTATCGTCTTCGCATTCATGAAAAAATAATGGACCTCTCGATCTGGATCCCTGACTGGTCCGCCGCCGATACCGAATACGAGCAGTTGCGCGGGTTGTTCCATTCGAGTGGCTTTGATGTCGACGCCATACGCCGCCGGCTCGGCATCGCCGAACTGCAGAATCTCGAACCGCTGCGCGAACGCTTCAAGGATTTCGGTCTCGTCGAGACGCCGGCGCAAGCGCTGATTCATCTGTTCGTCGAAGGCAAGCCGCTTGCGCGCACCGGTGCCGAGTCGATCTTGGGATCCGATGCGCTCCGCATGCTCGAACGTCTGCGCCTGATTTTTCCGCTGGACGAATTGCAGATTTCAGCGACTGTCGCGCTCTATCCGATCGAACACGTCTACATCGCGTCCGACCGTTACAACTCGCCGGATACCTCGCAATTCACGGGCTTCAACGACATCGTGTATCCGTGCCTCTTCGAAACCACGGCCCGTTTCCGGCGCATGCTGTCGCGCACTCCATGCGGACCGGTGCTCGATTTGTGCAGTGGCACCGGAGTCGCGGCGCTGCTGCTCGCGCGCACTTCGGAACATGTGTGGGCGGCCGATATTACGGAACGCTCCCGGCAGTTCGCGCTCTTCAATCAGCGTATGAATGGCGTCACGAATATGACTGTCGTGATCGGCGATTTATACGAGCCGGTGGCGGGGCATACGTTCGACCGCATTGCCGTCCATCCGCCGTATCAGCCGGTCTTCCGCCATCAGCAGATTTTCAATAGTGGCGGCCTTGACGGTGAACAGATCACGCGCCGCGCGATCGAACATTCCTACGCTCACCTGCGTCCTGGAGGCCGCCTGTATTGCGCCGCGCAGATTACCGCCCGCGAGCAGAAGGTCGATCAACGCATCCGCCGGTGGATGACGGAACAGGATGCGCCCGACTGCGACATCGCGTTTTACATCACGAAACGCCACGAAATCGAACTGTTTGCGGCCAAGGCAACGCTCGGCTCGAAGGGAAGTGAACTCGACTTCCGCGAATGGATGCAGTCCTTCGCGCGTCTTCGTGTAAGCTCGCTCGACTATGGGCTGTTGATTTTGGAACGCCACGCGGCGCCGCGCGAGGCCTTCACGATTTGCCGCAAGACACCCGAAGTCTGGAACGCCGCTGATTTCGAGTCGAGTTTCACGTGGGAACTCGAGTGCAAGAGTCCCGATTTCGAAGCGCGGTTGTGGAGCCGTCAACTGCGCGCGACGCCTGGCATCAAACTGCAGGTGGAACATTCGCTCGCCCCAACCGGCGGCTGGCAACTCGACGAATACCACATCATTCAGAACGGCCCGTTCGATACGAGGATCCGCTCGTCACAAGGTTTGGCACATCTGCTGGGCCTCATGAATGGCGAGCGCACGGTCTACCAATGCTTCAACGAACTGCAGCAAGCCGGCGCGTCGCTCGACCGCAGAGCGTTTGTGGATGCGGTGGTCGTCATGACGTCCGAAGGTTTTCTTCGGGCATAGAGCTATCAAGTTTTCTAAAGCCTGAACCGATATAGCGAGTGATGCACTCTCTCGCAGCAGCCTTGATCGCCTGGTCGACGCCCAGTCCTTTAACGGGCGGGGCAGCGCTGTTCGCTCTGGCGACGCTGTGGTGGGGACTGCAGTTGCTGCGGCACATACGCAAGCTCTACGACAGGATCCTCGTTGGTCTCGTCGGAGCGGTGGCGACGTATCAGGGCCTTCACCTCGCGTTTGAACCGCGCGGATGGGCTTGGATCGCGAATGCTCTGGGAGTCCTGCTATGCCTGGCGGCGATGGCCATGTTGGCGCGCCTTTTCAAACGGAATAACAATGCCGAGTTCGCGCTGCGGCTCTCTGAGGCGCGTGAACAGACCATGCGGATCTCGAAAGGTCTCGAACTCGCGACCATCAAAGATCCGGCGGCTGCCCGCGCAGAGGTGCCGCGCACGATTCTCGAATCCGCTCCGATGGCGATGTTCGCGATCGGACTGGACGGCTCGGTGAATTTCTGGAACGCCGCTGCCGAGCGCGTGCTCGGGTGGAGCAGTCAGGAAGTACTCGGCAATCATATGCCGAATCTCATTGCTCATTCGACCGGTGGCGTGTTCGACGGAGGCCCGATCCGGCTGGTTCGCAAAGACGGCGCGGAGATTCAGGGACCCGTCCAGTCCGTGCCGGTTCGCGATGCCCGCGGCGCCGTCAGTGGGATCCTGACAATCGTTACGCCCAATTCCCTATAGGTCGAACCCGATATCCTGAAGTTGGTGAGCGTCCTCTGACTTCACGCGACTTCAAAAATATCGCCCGCGATGCCGGCTTCGAATTGGCCGGAGTTACATCCGCCCTCCCAAGTCCGGACTTCGCCCGCTATCAGGCCTGGGTCGAACGCGGGATGGCCGCCAAGATGGGATACCTGACGGACCGGCGCGCCGATGTCCGGTCGGATCCTCGCAACCTGCTCGCATCCGCGCAGTCGATCCTCTGCCTCGGTAAGCTCTATCATACTGACCAGCCTCTCTCGACGTCGCGTCCCGGCCAGCCGTGGATCTCGCGCTACGCGTGGGGGCGCGACTATCACGACGTATTGCGCGAAGGCATGCAGACCGTGGTCGAGCGTCTGAAATCTCTAGCCGACTTCGAATACAAGCTCTGCGTCGACACCGCCCCGCTGCTCGAGCGATCCTACGCCCGCGCCGCCGGCCTCGGATGGATTGGCAAGAACACCTGCCTCATCAACCAGGAACAGGGATCCTGGTTCTTCCTCGGCGAGATCTTAATATCGATTCCGCTCGAACCCGACGCTCCTCCACCGGATCGGTGCGGCACGTGCCGACGCTGCATCGAGGCCTGTCCCACCGCTGCCATCGTCAACGGGGAAATTGATTCACGCGCGTGCATCTCCTACCTGACGATCGAGCTGAAAGGTCCAATTCCTCAAGAACTTCGGCCGGGCATCGGCAATCAAGTTTTCGGCTGCGACATCTGCCAGGACGTATGCCCGTGGAACCATCGGGCGCCCTTCACAACCGAGCCAGCATTCGAACCCAGGCAGCCGGCGGCCGACCCCGAAAGATTGTCGTATCTTTCTCCGGATGAAATTCGTCTAATCTTTCATGACAGCCCGGTAAGCCGGTCGAGGTACACTGGATTCCTGCGCAACGTTGCCACCGTGATGGGCAATCTGAAACGCGAGGAGTTTCGTAAGCCTTTAGAGCACCTGTCGCGGTCGCCTGATCCGATTGTCAAAGAACATGCGCTTTGGTCCCTGGCACAACTCGATTCTCCTGGCGGCGACGTGGATTAGTTTGGGTGCGCTGGCCTTTGCGGAAGGAATCCAGGGCACGCCGCCGGATCCGCTCTCCGACCCCGGTTTCCAGCATTTCTACAACCTCGAGTACGACGACGCGATGCGGATTTTTACCGCTCGCGTCACTGCGAATCCCAGTGATCCCGCGGCTCATACCGCGCTCGCAGAGACTGTCCTCTTCTATGCGATGTTCCGCAATCGGGCGCTCGATTCGGATTTGATTTCGGCCACCAACCCATTCGTCAGCCGTCCGCGTTTGAAGGTCACCTCCGAGAACGAACGCCAGTTCCAGTAGTCGATCAACAAGGCGATGGAGATCTGCCAGAAGCGCATCGACGCGAACCCGCGCGACGAAACTGCGGTTTATACGCTCGGCGTTGCCTATGGCCTGCGCGCTAACTGGAGCTTTCTCGTTACGAAGGAATACATCAGCGCGCTGCGCGATGCGACGCAGGCGCGCAAGCTTCACAATCAGGCGTCGGAGATCGATCCGAAGTTCCTCGATGCACGCTTCGTGCAGGCCGCGCACGACTATGTGCTCGGCAGCTTGCCGATCGGATTCAAGCTGCTCGGCTTCCTCGCCGGGTTCCGAGGCGATCGCGAAGGCGGGATGCGCACACTACGCGAGGTCGCCGAAAACGGACACGCGAATCGCGTGGATGCGGCGGTGCTGCTCTCCGCGATCCTGCGGCGCGAGAAGCGTCCCGCGGAGGCTGTGCCGCTGCTCGCGAACGTAAGCAGCCAGTTCCCGCGTAACTATCTATTCCGGTTCGAATTGGCGCGCATGTATGCAGATTCCGGCGATAAAACCAACGCCATCGCGAACCTCGATAGCATCGAGCAGATGCGCGCCAAGGGCACTCCCGGATTCCAAAGGCTCGCGGAAGAGAAGATCGCGTTCGACAAAGGCAACGTGTACTTCTGGTATGGCGATCTCGATTTGGCGCTCGATCAGTTGAAGCGCGCGACATCGCCCGATGGTCCTTCGTGGAGCCAGGATGACGCCGCGATGGCGTGGCTTCGCGTCGGGCAGACGCTCGATTTGCAGGGTCATCATAAGGAAGCGAAGAGCGCATATCAGACAGTGGTGCGCATGTCGCCGCAATCCGAGATCTCGAAGGAAGCGCGCGATTTCATGCTGTTCCCCTACAAACGCAAGCGGGCGTGAGCGTTCGTTATACGATAGGCATCAATATGCCTACTAAGCTGCCGATCGTTGCCGCCGTTCTGCTCCTGCCCTTGTACGCCCAGGAAACTCCTACTGAAAAGCTCGCCGCGAAGAGCGTGCTCGAGAAACTCAATGTGCTCGAGAAGTCGATCGACGCGCACGCCTGGGTAGCGAAGCTGTCTGCTCCGAACGCCGAGCGCGACGCCGTGGTTGCGCGGACTCGCGAACTGATGAACTCCGAACTGCTCGCGCTCGCCGATGACATCACGCGTAATCCTGAAATTGGATTTGTTGAGCATCGCTCAATAGCGAAGCTGACCGCCTGGTTGAAGCGACACGATTTCGAAGTCGAGGAAGGCGTCGGTGGATTGCGTACCGCCTTCACCGCACGATGGACTGGCGCGGCGAAGACATCATCTCCCGTCATGGGAATCATTGTCGAGTACGATGCGCTGCGCGGCACTCAGCGGAACTTTCACGGCGATCAGCACAGCGCGCAAGGTCCTGTCGGACTCGCGGCGGCAGTAGCCATCACGGAGTTCCTGAAGAAGACCGGCACGCCCGGGACGGTCGTCGTCTTCGGCACGCCTGGTGAAGAGATGATGCCGCCGAATGCGAAGCGGGAAATGCTCGCTGCCGGTGTCTTCAAAGGCGTGGACGTCTTCGTGCGCAGCCATTCCTCGATGTCCACGAATCGCCCGGCGCCGGGTTTTGGGACGTGCTGCCTGAACATCGATGGCGTCAAATACACATTCAGCGGAGCGCCTTCGCACCAGATGGTCCCCTGGGATGGCCGCAACGCGCTCGAGGCTGTCGTGCACTTCTTCGTCAATATTGACAGTGTGCGCGCGAGTATTCGTCCGGAGGCGCGAATCCAAGGAATCATCACCGAGGGCGGCGCCGCGCCGAACGTGGTGCCCGATCATACGGCCGCCGACTTCTACATACGCTATCCGGACGAAGTCTATCTCGAGCAGGTGCGCAAGTTCGTCGACGACTCCGCGCGCGCCGCCGCGCTCGCGACGCAGACGAAAGTCAAGATCGACACCTATGGCCGCATGCGCGATGGCATTTCGGTCGCGACGCTCGGGGAACTCGCCTTCACATACGAGAAGCAATTCGGGGGAACGCACGTCGAGGAGTCGCCAGGAAAGCCGCAAGGGTACGAAGAGACCGGCGGCTTGTCGAGCGAAGCTCCAGGGATCGGGATGAGCGTCTATTCATCGGCCTCCTCGTATCACACGTACGGGATGGAAGAGGACGCGCTCAAGGAGATCGGCCACTCCGCCTTCGTCATCGACGCCGAAGCCATGGCCGCTGTATTGCACGACTATGCAAAGAATCCCGAGTATCGCGAGGCGGTCAAGAAAGAATTCGCCGGCATCAAGGCGCTGTTCGGCGAGTATCAAGCGGCACTACACAAGGCGTACCCGATGCCGAACGTACCGGATCCGAAGTAGCTTCTCGGCTATCGGACGAAGGCTTCCGGCAATCCGCCATCGACTTGAATGACTTGTCCGGTGACCTTCGCTGAGCGGTTCGACATGAGGAACAGAATTGCGTTCGCCTGATCCTGCGGCGTGATCGCCGATTTCGTCAGCGTGCGTTGGGCGTAGAAATCCGCGAGGCGTCCGCGCAGGGTTTCGGTATCGTCGCCCTCGTTGAACGCGATCTTGTATTTCGCCAGGGAGGCGATCACTCGGTTGCGGGGGAACATCGTCGAGCCAGTTACAACGGTCGCGGGAGCTACGCCATTGACTCGAACGTTCGGCGCGAGTTCGATAGCGAGTTCACGCAGCAGGTGATTGGCCGCGGCCTTTGAAGTGTCGTATGCGACTGAGCCCTTCTTCGCGACTACCGCGTTGACGCTGGTGGTCAGCACGAGCGTCCCCTTGAGCGATTGCTCGTTCCAGATCTTGCCGGCTTCGTCGCCGATCAGATAGCTGCCGAGGACGTTCACTTCGAATGTCTTTTTGAACTGCTCATCGGTGACATGGCCAGTCAGGTCAGGCGAAATGAAGACGCCGGCTGTGACGACGACGTGATCGAATCCGCCATAGGCGAGGACGACGTCCTCGAACATTGCCTTGACGCTCGCGCGATCGGTGACGTCTACTTGAACGGCGATCGCGGGTCCATAGCCGGAAAGGCCTGTGCCTGCGACTCCGATCCCCACGCCGTGGAGCTTGGTCAATTCGTTGGCGGTCGCCTGCGCGGCTTCGATCGAGAGGTCCGCGCAGACGACGTGTGCTCCCTCATTGCCGAGCATATGCGCCACCGCTTTGCCGATTCCGTTGCCGGCGCCGATGACCACAATGACGCTGCGCGCGAACTCGCGCTCGGGCGGCATCCGCTTCAACTTGGCTTCTTCGAGGAGCCAATACTCGATGTCGAAGGCCTCTTGTTGCGGCAATGAAACGTACTCGTCGATCGCCTCCGCGCCGCGCATCACTTCGATGGCGCAGTTGTAGAATTCAGCCGTGACACGCGACTCGCTCTTGTCCTTGCCCCAGGCGATCATGCCGAGTCCGGGAATTAGAATGACCGTCGGATTCGGATCGCGCATCGCCGGCGAGTCAGCACGTTTGCAGCGGTCATAATAAGCAGCGTAATCTTGCCGGTACTGCTCGAGTCCGGCGTCGAGCTTCGCTTTCAGCGTGTCGAGGTTCTCGGTTTGTGGATTCCAATCGATGTAGAGCGGCTTGATCTTGGTGCGTAAGAAGTGATCGGGGCAGGACGTGCCGAGTTCTGCGAGGCGCGCCGCATCGTGACTGTTGACGAAGCGCACGATCGCAGTGTCCGTCTGTGTAGTGGCGATAAACAGCTTGGCCTTCGAGATCCGTCCGCGCAGCCAGGGAAGCAAGGCGCACAGCAGCGCACGGTGCTTGTGCGCAGGCAGCGTGTGATATTTGGATCCTCCAAATGTCTGGTCGCCTTTGTTGTGCGACTCAATATAGTCGGCGGCGCGTTCGATCAGGTCGAGCGTCAGATCGTAGCATTCCTTGTTGCCCTCGGCCCAATTGATCAGGCCGTGCTGGCCGAGGACAACGCCCTTCCATTCGGGATGCGAGAGGCACAGGCGTTCGAGTTCGAGGCCCAGCTCGAAGCCGGGGCGCAGCCAGGGAGTCCATCCGACTTCGTTGCCGAACACCTCCGCGGTGAGTTCCTTCGAACGTTTCGAGGCCGCAATCGAGATCACCGAGTTCGGATGCATGTGATCGACCTGCCGCGAAGGAACGAACGAATGCAGCGGAGTGTCGATAGAGGATGCCCGCGGATTCAGGTTGTACGTGCAGTGCGGATAAAGACCAACCATCGCATCTTCGGCAGGCGTCTTCGGTCCACGCCCAGCCTTTGACGCGTAGAGCGGTTGCAGCGAGAGCAGCTTCGATTGCTCGAGCGAGGCGAAGTTCGCGAGCTTGCTGGTGCGCAGGTCTCCGCCGGATCCTTTCACCCACAGGACCTCGACAGGCTTGCCATCGATGGGATCCCGCTCGGCAATTTTGGCGGACGTGTTGCCACCGCCGGTGTTGGTGATTCGCTGGTCCGCTCCGAGAAGGTTGGACCGGTAGACGAGCTTCTCGGCCGGCGAGAGCCTGGCGGCTTGCGCATCGTCCCACATGTAGCTGACGTGTTGAAAGGTCTTGGTTAAAGTCGGCATAGTAAGTTTTGAAAGGCTGAGTATTGTCGGTTCCAGCCCGATTGCGGCAGGAACACGCGAGGTTCGAAGGATCGCGAGATCAGGTCGCGTCCTTCATCGATAGAAGCAATGGCGCCGGCGCCCGCGAACTGAACAATCAGATTGCCCAGCGCAGTCGCTTCCTTAGGACCGGCGATGACGCGGCGGCCGGTCGCATTGGCAGTGAATTCATTGAGCAACTCGTTGCCGGAGCCTCCGCCAATGACGCGGATCTCATCGAATCGCGTGCCGGTGATGGACTCGAGCTGCTCGAGGACGACTCGGTATTTCAAGGCCAGCGATTCCATGATGACACGCGCAAATTCGCCGGTAGACGTTGGGGCGGGCTGTGCTGTTGAGTGGCAGTATGCAGTGATCGCGCCGGTTATGCTTTGCGGATGCAGGAACGACGCATGGTCGGGATCGATGAAGCAGCGGAATGGAGAAGCCTGCCTCGCAGCGTCGACGATTTGCGGATAGTCGAGCGTCTGTCCTTGCGCGGACCAGTCCCGCAGACAGCCTTCGAGCAACCACATCCCCGTGATGTTCTTGAGCAGCCGGACTGTGCCGTTCACTCCGCCTTCGTTGGTGAAGTTCAGCCGCAGCGCCGCATCCGTCGTGATGGGCTGCGGGACTTCCGTGCCGAGCAGAGACCATGTCCCGGAACTGAGGAAAGCGGTCGTTCCACTCGCTTTCACGGCGGCGACGGCGGAGCCTGTGTCGTGACAGGCCGGGGCGATTATGCGTGTG
>DASXZC010000688.1:0-32339 GCA_036502165.1 Bryobacteraceae bacterium | reverse complement strand
TCGTTCCTGCAATCGTGATCGGCGGAGCGACAATGAGAACAGTGCCAGGCCTTCGAGGAAAGGCGAGGATGTAAGCCATGGCGAAATTGAGCGCTGGATTGCTGATGTACCGGTGGCGCGATGGGGATCTTGAGGTGTTCATTGTGCATCCGGGTGGCCCGTTTTGGGCCAGAAAAGATGACGGTGCATGGTCTGTGCCCAAAGGAGAGTACGCGGAAGGTGACGACCCGCTGGCAACGGCTCTGCGCGAATTCAGCGAGGAGACAGGATTCGCCGTCAGCGGCGAACTGCTGCCCCTTACTGATATCAAACAGCCGAGCGGGAAGAGGATCAAGGCCTGGGCGCTCGAAGGGGATTGTGACGCGACGCAGGTCAAGAGCAATCTGTTTTCGATGGAGTGGCCACCGAAGTCGGGAAAAACTCAAGAATTCCCTGAAGTCGATCGAGCCGCGTGGTTCCCCATCGAAACTGCAAGGCTCAAACTCCTCAAAGGCCACGTCGGCTTTCTCGATGAGTTAGCGGCAAAGCTCGGGTTTGCGCTTAACTAGCCAATCATCACAAGGATCACTCTTCGAGTAATCCCCGGAACCACTCACTCGGACGGAGACCCTTAGCGCATACCCTTCATCGGATTGTGATGTCAGGCTTCTCGGCACGTGCCCAAGGCGACAGTCAGCAAGACGGCCGCGACAACCGCTATAGCCAAAGACGTAGGTCGGATCTTCTTTCGAGTGCCGAGCTGTGAAATCATGGCGACACCGTACCACGCGGATCCAAGGCCGTTGTTGATGATTCGGCTCATCGTGGATACACGTCGATGTTGTTTCTGAAATTGACATCGCTCAGCTCGGATACGTGGCAAGTCGATCAAATTGTACAATCGACTTTGCCGAGCTCGATTGCTTCAGAAAGGTTCGATAGATTGCTAAGAACGGGAGCCATTACAGCCGCGACGATTGCCGCCGTCTATGAGACTGGGGTTTATGATTCAAACGGATGTTAGTGGAACGGCAGCATCCGAATCTGTTTGGCCAGCTCGTAAGCGGCCGCGAGATCACTATCACTTTCAACGAGCGTCCGGCCGATTATGAGTACCGAATTGTTCGGTGAAACAATTCGAGTTATTCCTTGGGGCACAGTTCCTTTCCAGTTTGGACCGCTGACTAGATATTCGCCGGCTCCCGTTCCTGTGGCGCGTTTGCCGACGTAGGCGAAGTTCGCATTCTTCGATGGATCATTGAATTGCACGCTGTAATACCGGCCGACCATATCCGGGACATGCAGGATTTGTGGTCCTTTTCTGAGATCTAACCAACCGACAGTGACGAGTGTGTCGTGATTGACGCCGGTGGTCCACAACTTTGAGGCGCCCGCGGGCGGGTGGAGGGGATCTGCGAAAAGCGCCGGGGGTTCCGTATAGAGCGTATTGATCGGGATGGGGCCGTCGCCTCCGCCATTGACGAGAATTGCTCTCTTAAATATGAAAAGGAATATACGAGGTCAAAAATAGATGCCGACGAACCACATCACGACACAGACTCCGCCGAAGATGAGCAAATCTTGGTATGCCATTTGCATCAATTCGCGGCGACAACCGGCGGCACTTTATACTTGCCGTCGAGAATAGCCGGGCCGGGCATATACGCTCGAAGCCAGAGTCTGAACCTGCCTGTAGGTGCGGGCAGCCAGTTCGATTCCTTCCCTGTCGGAGCGGCGTTCTGAAGGTAAATGTCGACAGATCCATCAACGTTTGCCAGAAGTCCTGAGCGATCACTGAGGCAATACCGGTTAATAGGATTCGCCACAAAACGTTCTTTCGAATCGGCCAGAGTCAGAGACCAAAATGCATTGAACGGCGGAAGACCCCCAGGCGGGAAATGCAGGATGTAATTATGCGCACCGGAGAGCATATGACCCGCGCCATCCACCTGCGTTCTCCAATACATCGCTTCCTGCGACGAGTTTACCGGGCCGGGAAATATCCGAGTGCATGCGGCGCGCATAAGCATCCCGTTCCCCGGATCACCGCATCCATAAATCGTGGTCCAGCCGTTGATCCTCGTGGCTTTGACCCTCGCAAGAATTTCGACGGTGACAACCACCAGGCCCCAGCCAATGAGGACGCCTTGGACCAGAGCATTACGCAGGGTCAGCGATGCGGGAGACAGCGACCGATGGATGATGACCCAGCCGCACACCGCGGCAATGAGCGTCGTGAAATACCCGTAGGTTCTCTCGCTCATCGATTTTTCCTCAATTCGAAACCCACGAATCCCCGCCAGGCGCTTTGCGGCACTGATTCCGTTTCCCACGATTGAAGCTTCGTCGTTATTGCCGGCGATGTGGATGAATGAAACCATGCGCGTTTTAGAGAATCATGCCGAACTCAGAGCCTCTCCTCCAAAAGGATCTTCACGGTTTGACCGGCGTCCTTGCCAATCGCCTTACGGGTTTCGGCTTTGATCGGCAGCATCTGGCGCCCGTCACCCATGGCCATGAACGATGCGCGGAACGGATGACCGTCGATCTTTCCCGTGACTTTGACGAGCCCGTTGGTTCCGAAGAATTTGGCACTTGCGGGCCAGATGACGTACGTCCAGCCGCCTTTGGTCGGACTCTTTTCGAGCTTCGCAGTGAAGGACTTTGGCAACGATCCGGAGGTCGGCATACCGGCGAGTTTAACACCAATATCTATTTAATATTGGCCATCCAGATGTCAGCTTCGCGTATAGTCTGCGTGAACCAGATGCGCTTTGCGTCCGATGACGCGCGAACCACATATAGGCGATTGGGGGCGACCGAGAAAAGAAGCTTCTCGGCATGAGTTTCCCAATCGTATAAATAACAAGCCGAGTCGCGGATAAAGATGAATCGCGGTTTCGAGCCGGGAAGCCATTCCGGGGCTCGGCCGGACCTTCCGATCTTTTCGAACTTTCCGGGTGGATAGGTGAACGCGGTCAACTCCTCTTCGATACCGTGCGTGTAGCCGTAGCCGAGGATGGTTCCATCTCTTGGTTTGTCGCTCAACGTGACCGTACCGATCCCCGACCCTCCGGGGACAGTGGACGGATTGGAGACCGCTGTTTCATCGCTATCCAGGAGGCTTAGATCACCGGTTTGACGGGCCGCAATGAGCCGTTTGTCATCGAGCCAGACGGTGGACACGACTCCGCCGCTGCCCGGCTTTACGGCCGTCAGGGGACGGAGACCGCTGCCGTCCGGTGACATCAGCCAATCATTGAACACACCGCTGCCGCCGCGGTTCGAGAAGAATACGATTTCGTGGCCGGATGGAGACCAGCGCGGCATGCGATTCCGAAACTCATCGGAGATCAGCCGGCGGCGCGATGATCCATCCAATCTCTGAATCCAAATCTCCTCGGTCGTGTCGGCGAGCGTGTCGTAAACAATCGAACTTTCATCCGGAGAGATCGAAAAGTTTGTGATGTTATGAGCTCCGTCGGACAACACGGGCTTTCCGGTGACTTCGAAGCGGCTCGGGTCAAAATCGACGGAATACAGATTCACGCGAGCAGCGGCGGAGGAGTATAGAAAACGGCTGCCATCGGCTGAAAAGCTGAGCGATTTGACGTAGGCCGCCGGCACGGTGACCGCTTCCGGCGGACCGCTCGTTTTTCCGCTGCGCTGGTCGATGGGAACGCGCCAGACGTTCATGGCTCCGCCGCGATCGCTGATGAAATAGAGATACTCGCCGGTAGGCGACCAGACAGGATTCCAATCGAGGAACGGATCGTTCGTGACCGGGACCGGATGCGCATCAGCGGCAACACTGATGGTTTCGAGATCCCGCTGGCCACCCGAGTTGATTTGCCAATAAGCGATTCGTTGGCCGTCGGGAGACCAATTGGGCTGAATGGCGTCGGCCGTCGCGAGGGTACGCTCAGCGCCGCTCGCAAGGTCGATGATGTGAAGCTTCGAGGTCGGTGCCGAGCGAATATTCGGCGTGATGAAGGTGTCGTCGGAATAGGCGATGGACTTGCCGTCGGGCGACCATGCGGGCAAATGGCCGCGTGCGGCGATCCGCACGGGATTCTCGCCCGTGGCTTCCATCACGAACAGTCCGCCGCCATCGCGTTCGGAGCGGAATGCAATGTGGGTCCCATCGCGAGAGAGCGCAGGCTCACGATCGTCGGCGGCGGAGCCGAGTGTGAGATTTAAAGCAGTCTTGCCGCCGGTGCGTTGCAGATAGATATCCCACTTGCCCCGTTCCGCGCTCGAGTAAATGAACTCGCGGCCGCTAGGCGTCAGGGTTCCATAGATTTCTTCGCCGGGGCTATCAGTCAGACGCTCGACTCGCAGTGGAAGCGTAGACACTGGGGGGTGAAAGAACCATGCCGCTCCGACAGCGAGCGCAGCTACGGCCGCTCCGCCGGCGGCTGCGAGTAGGAGCGATGGAAGCTTCGACTTCGCTGGGAGATGCTTTAGTTTCGATGCGGACTCGGTCGCAGGGCCGCGCGCGAGCAACCGCAATCCGGCGCGTAGATCGGCCGCGGTTTGATAACGGAGTTCCGGATCTTTTTCGAGAGCCCGCAGGACGATCGCGTCGAAGTCCGCGCCGAGAGCTGGGACGATCGAAGAAGGCGGAACGGGTTGGCCGCTCAGGATCGCGGAGCCGATGGCTACCTGCGTCGCTCCTGTGAATGGCCGCGTTCCGGTAGAGAGTTCGTAGAGGAGAACGCCGGTGCTGAAGAGGTCGCTGGTGGGCGTCGCGACCTTTCCGTTGAGCTGCTCAGGGGAGACATAAGAGCCCGTTCCGGCGAACGTACCCGCGACCGTTTCGAGCAACGGACTGCCGCCGGAGTTCTCGGTCAACTTGGCGATTCCGAAATCGAGCACCTTCACGATTCCATCCGGGCGGACCATCACGTTTTCCGGCTTGATGTCGCGATGGATGATGCCCGCCTGATGCGCCGCGATGAGCGCCGAGCAGATCTGAATCGAGATCTCGAGGACTCGTTCGAGTGGCGGCGGCCCTGAGGCGAGCATCTGCCGCAGCGTTCCGCCTTCGACGAATTCGGTCGCGATGTAATAGCGGGAATCGCCCGATTCCGCCTCGTCGAACGCCGCATCGTAGATCGAGACGATGTTCGGATGATTGAGCATTGAGGCGGCTCGCGCCTCCTGACGAAAGCGCTGGACGCGTTCACGATCACGCACAAATTGCGACGGCAGGATCTTGACCGCGACCTTCCGGTTCAGCCGTACGTCGAGTGCCTCGTAAACCGCGCCCATGCCGCCGGCGCCGATCGAGTCGCCGACGAGATAGGGCCCGAGGCGCACATTGCGCATGTTGGATGCGACCGTGACGTCATCCACGACTAAGCCGGCGGCGACATGAAGGGCAGGCTCGGACAGTCCTTGGGTCGCGTCGGCGGCCAGCATTTGCGCCACTTGAGCGTGCAGCGCAGGATCCGTTGCGCAAACCGCGTCGAGCCATTTGCGACGCTCTTTTTCATCGTCGATTTCGATTGCCTGGACGAAGATCTCGACGGCGCGCGCGTGGAACTCGGGACTCATTCGCGGCTTGCCGGAGCCGACGTACCGCCGGGCTCGAGAAACGCGAGTAGACTGGCGCGGGCGATCCGCCAATCGCGGACGATCGTGGGTTCGGAAACTCCCAGGACGGCGGCGATGTCGGCGTTCTCGAGGCCTCCATAGAAGCGCAATTCGACGACCTTGGCGCGGCGAGGATCCACCAGTTCGAGCCGTTCGAGCGCGGAGTCGATCGCGAGCAGATCTTCTCGCGGAGCGGCCGGCGCGGAGGCGGCCAGATTGGCGATGAATTCCGCTCCTCCAACTGGTTTCAAGTTGCCGCCGCGCTTGTGGCGTCTTTTGACGCGGGCGAGGTCGGTCAGAATCTGACGCATGAGTCGCGCGGCCATTGCGTAGAACTGGTTGCGATTGACCCAGTCGATGCGGACGGAACCCATGAGGCGCACAAACAATTCATTCACGAGGGCGGAGGGTTGAAGGGTATGATTCTTGCGCTCTCCGAGCATTCTCAGCCGGGCGACTTTGTAGAGTTCCGCGTACACGAGCGGGGTGAGCTGGTTCAGGGCTGATTCATCGCCGCTGCCCCAGGCTTGCAGCAGTTCGGTGAGATTGTTCCCCTGGGGAGGACCCTTGCCCAGCAGCGACATTGGCCTGAAGGGCCAGTATACCATCCGGGTTGCCGACGGCTTGTTAGGAAAAATACGGTTTCGTGATCGGGATCGCCGCGAAAGAGCGCTTATGACTGCGTAGACTGCCAGATCCAAGTGGAGAAACCTATGAGTCGTACCAGAATTTTGAAGAACGCCCTTATTTTCAGCCTCATGCTTGGGCTGTGTGTGCCGACCCTGCCGGCCCAATCGAGCACTTGCAAGAATAATGCCGTGAATCAGTGCACCGCGAGTTGCGGGGATATCGGAGAGTGCATTTTCGGATGCGAGATTGGTGGAATCAATAACCTGGAGACGTGCAGTGTCAGTTGCACCGGCCTCGGCGACCCGTGCATGGACTCCTGCATCGCTACCGTCCGGCAGATCTCCAACTGCTCTTACGTCACCGGCGATATCACGGTCAACTGCGGCACGCTTGTGTACAATCGCGCCACCAGTCAATGGACACAGACGGTTCGTGTTACGAACACGAATTCGACGGCCCCAATGTATGACGCGGTGTTTATTTTGGATTCGCTGATTTCCGGATGGACCTTGACCAACGGCGATGGTGTTACGAGTAGTTTTCCGCCTGCCGGCAGTCCATACAAGTTGGCTTGTACAGTGCAACCCAATCCTAATGGAGGCGATCCGGCTTGTCAGCTCGCCCCCAATACCTCGATGAATCTGACCTTGGTATTCACGCGCAATGGAACGCCTGCGTTCGGGTACATGCCCCGTGTGATCACGAGCTCGGTCCGCTAGGGAAGACATCATGACGAAATCCATTCTGGTACTTGCTTTGAGCGCGGCGGTTGCCTGCTCCGCTGACGTTATTTATAGCAATGCGGATCCGGCCAGCGACCAGCAGACATCCGTTTTCTACTCGACCGGGTATACGCAGCTTGGCGATCAGATCCACATGACGTCGGCGGGAACGCTGACAAGCGTCGACGCGCAGTTCTTTAACGTCGGAAGCGACGCCACGTTCGACGCCGTGCTGTCGTTCTATCAAGTCGGCTCACCGGTAGGCGCGCAGATCGGCGGATCGTTCCTGGCGACGAATGCCTTCATCGCCGGCGGTACGTCTCAGACCGTCACCTTCTCGAATCTGGGCGGCATCCTCATTCCGGCGGACGTGATTGTCACGCTCGCTGTAGAGAACGTCAGTGCGGGAGGCGACATCGGCGTGAACTTCTTCGATCCGCCGACGGTGGGGACGTCCGACGATACGTTCTTCATCGCGAACGACGGGACGGGGCTCGCGCAGGCGTCTACCAATTTGGATATTGACAATATCTACCTGGTGGCCAACAGCGGAGCGGCTGTTCCGGAGCCGGCGACGGCGGGGGCCGTGGCGTTGTGTCTCGCCGTTTTGGTGCGCTTCCGGTATGGCCGTCACGGTAAATCTCAGTAAAGCCGAACGAAGCGAGCTGTTCGGTGGTTCTCGAAAGGAAGTCGATCATGATCGAAAGCCAACCACAGAGGCAGTCCGAGGTCCTCCCGCAGGAAATCACCGCCCGCCTGCGAGAGGTGGTCGCTTGGGTGCATGGTGATGACGGGCGGGTCAGAATCACTCGCGTGGAACTGCCAACAATCGACGTCCGGGTGGTGCGGCGAAAACTTCGTCTGAGCCAATCCCAATTCTCCTCTCGGTTCGGCTTTGCCGCAGCCTCGGTAAAGAACTGGGAGCAAGGCCGGACGCGCCCCGAAGGTCCTGCCCTGGTGCTCTTTGCAGTCATTGCGAAGCATCCCGAGGCAGTCGAAGACGCGCTTCGTCCGTCATAATCAGCTCGCCAGTTGCTCTCATACCGTGGGGCCGTTACCGCATGGAGTTTACCTCTTGCCGACGGTTACTGCCGCGCCGCCGTCGAGGCGGCGTAATATCTGGTGGACCACTCAATTCGTTTCACAGCAGGTACGCTGAGAGCGTATGGTTGGAGCGCGGCTTGCTCGCTCCGCTTCCCATGAAAAAAAGCAGGCCAAAACAGCAGCAGCCCGGGGCAACCACCCCCGGCCAGGAAATCGCCGCCAGCCTGCGAGAGGCGATCGCTTGGGCGCACGGTGATGCCGTGCCGGTCGGCATCACTCGCGTGGAACTGCCAACAGTCGACGTCCGGGTGGTGCGGCGAAAACTTCGTCTGAGCCAATCCAATTTGCCTCGCGGTTTGGCTTTGCCGCAGCCTCGGTAAGGAACACTGGGAGCAAGGCCGGACGCCCCCAGAAGGTCCTGCGCGGGTGCTCCCCCTTGCAGTCATTGCGAAGCATCCCGAGGGGGTCGAAGACGCGCTTCGTCCGTCGTAACCGGCCCGCCAGATGTCCTCACTACCGTGGAGTCGTTTCTCGGTCAAGGCGTCCGGCTTCCGCATACACGACGGGTGCGGATCGTTCGGGGTGGCTTCGGTTTGCCGATTAAATTGTCAAAGATCAACGGGTTCTTCGGGCGTTTTTCGCCCGTTTCGCATGTCCCGAAATGCCGGATGGCTTCGTTTCGTTTTTCTGCTTTCTCACTCGATGTCGTCGTCGTCGACGTCTAACGGGGGCGGAGCGATGAAGGCTTCGATCTGTCGGCGAAATGCATCGAGGCTGGCGCGCTGTTTGAGCGCCTTGGAATGGTTCTGTTTGATCGTTACTTTCGCGGTGTCGACGAGGATCGAGTTGCTGTCTTCATCCGGGTTCTGATTGTTGCTTTGGCGCCAGAGGCACTCGGTCTGCAGGTGACGGAGTTCGGCCGACGCGCGGCGGTGCGACGCTTCGTGCATCTTTTTATAGCGGTAGATGCGGTCGAGCTTACGCGCGAGTTCGTCGTCGAGGAGGGCATCCGCAAGTCCCATTGAAACGGCTTGGACTTGAATTTTCGATTCGAGACGAAAGCAGCGGCGAATGTTCCACTGAGCGTGGATGATCAACCCGAAATAATGAATTTGAGTTTCGCCAACGGGCTTCAATTCCATCCGGAGCATGGATTTCAACTCTTCGAATGCGGGTTGCTCCTCGGGACGGACGAACATCGTGGCGGAGGTGAGTCCGGTGGTGGTGGCGTTTCGGGAGGAGGCGGACTTGCCTCGTTCGGTGCGAGGTCCGGTGGAACGCTGGGCGTTCGAGCGATTGGCTGCGATTTGTACGGCGGAGGTTGCCATGGTTTTGAGGATCCTTTCCGGGACGGCGCATTTGAGCGGCGGCGTCCTTTCGTCCTATTGGGCACCCTCGATGGGCTGAAGATGTTCTGCTTTGTGTGGCAAAGATCGCGGAAGTATTGATTTAATTCGTGTTATTGGAAGTCGATCAAGCGTGAACGTGCCGAGTTGTGGATCGACGTTCCCAACTCATACCCGATTGCCTGGTAGCCACGCAGTCGCCGTGTGAACATCCGGGCCAGGACGGGAATCTGGCCGTCAACATAGTCGTAAACCCGCACGACCGATTTGCCATGATACAGCCGGTGAAGCCTGCCAGCGTACTGTTGCAGAGTGCCCTTCCAAGAAATCGGCATCGTGAGAAATAGCGTGTCGAGCCGCGGATCGTCGAAGCCCTCGCCGATATAACTGCCAGTGGCGACGATGATTCGAGGCTGGTCACCTGGAATCTGAGCCAAGCGATTCGAAGCGGCAAGCCGTTGTTGCTTTCCCATCCCACCTTTCAAGACGACTACTTCGCAGACAGATCGAAGAGAATTAGCGAGAGTCTCCAGGTGCTCGGTTCGGTGGGTCAGAACCAGGGGCGAACCCCGGCGGCGGATCGCGGCGGCCACGTCCCGCACGATCATTTCGTTTCGCGCAGCGTCCTTCATGATCGCCGAATATAAGTCTTGAATCGTCAATTCCGCGGGACACGCAGCCTGGAACCCTGTTTCGCGCGCGAACACTACATGCTTGAAAGGTGCTGCCAGATTCGCCTTCCTGGCGTCAATGCGGTGTCTGATCGGGCCGCACTGCATAAAGATGACCGGGTGGTGGCCGTCTTTACGCGTCGGAGTTGCTGTCAGCCCCGTGATGAACTTTGCCTTGACCTCCTTCATGACCTTTTCGAAACTGATGGCCGAAAGATGGTGACATTCGTCGACGATTACGTGTCCGTATGCCACGACTAAGTTGTCAACTTCACCCTTCCGCCTCAGGGTCTGAATCAAAGCAACATCGATCGTTCCTGTAGTTGCCATCTTGCCTCCGACAATCTGGCCGATCTGAGCGAGCGGCGCTCCTAGAAAAATGCTCAAACGCTCTCGCCACTGATCCAGAAGCTGGCGACGGTGTACGAGCACGAGCGTGTTCACACCTCGGCGTGCAATCAAGGCCGCCGCAATGACGGTCTTGCCAAACGCAGTTGGAGCGGAGAGGATCCCCGTGTCGTGTGGGACGATGGCGTCCATGGCGGTGGTTTGATCCGTCCGTAGTTCTCCCACGAACTTCGCTGAAATCGGACGCCCTGAGGTCCGTTCATCGCGCACAACGACCTTGATTTTGTGATCTTGCAGCAATTGGACCACTTCGTCACGACAGTTTCGGGGAAGTGCCAAATGGGCTGCCAAGTCATCCGCACAGCCGATGACCCGTGGCTTGTCCCACGTGTTCAAGCGCATTGCCTGAGCCCGATAGAACGCGGGATTCTGAAATGCAGCGATGCGGACGATGCGAGAGAGCATGGCTTCCGGCAATCCGGCTTTTGGAACGAACAACATGTTGCTCAGGACGATTTCCACGTCAGTTGGAAATGGCCCTTCGACCGGCTTCGGCGCGACTCTTCTCGAAGGCGCCCGAAGCCAGGGTTGGTGCTCGAGATCGTCCGGATCTGGATCAACCGCGCGGACCGCGATCACCGCGCCCTGCCTCGATGCTTGAGCCACCGTCCAATCGAGATGATCGAGCGCCAAGCGCCGGATGGACTTGAGTAGCTTCCATTGGTCGCGATACGGGTTCAGATCATCATCGACGAATTCGGAGTTGCCCTCGCGCCTCGGCATCCACTGCAATGGCAGCGCGATCAGATTTCCAAATCCGCCTTTTGGCATCGTGTCTTAATTTGGAAACAGACGATCATAGGAGGCCAACGCGAGCCGATGTCGACGCTCCATTGCGCGAGACAACAGAAAGCAGCCAAGTTTTCTGGCGAGTGAGGCCGGAACCGGAACTTCGAAGAAGATCCACACGTGCCCGCCTTTGCCGGAACGAGACCTTTCCAGGTACGCCGGGATGCCCGATTCCTTGGCAGCCGCCACATAGGCCAGCGCATCCTCTCTCCATTCCTCCCTATCAAAGTCCGCTGCGACGAACCAGCAAGTCTCGTCCTGTAGCAGGGCGTACAACCCGATTGTCTTCTTGCCGGTCAGGTGCTGGTAGATGACGGAGTCCGTCAAAGGAAAATTCCGTCGCGGCGTCTTGCCAGGTGCAATCGCGCTCCAGTCATGCTCGCCGTCCGGCGCGTAGCCCACTCGCCGGTTGCACGGGATTGAAACCGAATTGCGTACACATCATCGCGACCACGAAAGAGGCTGCGAAATAGTGTAATCTTCTCGGCCTTCGACTTGGGGGACTCTATGTCGGCGATTTCGCCGGCCGCGGGCAATACTCGAACGGTGGGGATCTCGACCGCCGGCTTCGCGGGCAGTGGGGAATTCGGATCGACGTTATTGAGTTGAAGAAGTTCGCGGAGCCGGGCGTTATCGGCATGCAAGCGACGATTCTCTTCGATCAGGATTCGAAGCTGTTCGGCTTCCATGTCTCATGATTCTAGAACCATCTCAAGCAGAACCGACCACGAAGAGCGACGCTTCATTCCAACGAGATCCTGAAGGGACGTGCATTGAGCATCCCATTTGCTATTCGCGAATCGCGAATATAGAATAAGAACGTGATACTTAAGCCTCAGGACGTCTACGTTGCGCTGAAGATCGTGTCATCAGGGCCCAATCGGCCACCGTATGCGCAACTCGCGTCAGAGCTGAACATGAGCGCATCAGAGGTGCATGCCGCCGTGCAACGCGCCGAGGCGGCCCACTTGCTCCACGGGCCGAAGCTTAAAAATCGCCCCAACTATATGGCCATCGAAGAATTTCTGCTGCATGGCCTTAAGTATGTCTTTCCTGCAGAGCACGGCGTCGTGACCCGGGGGATGCCAACGTCTTACGCCGCCGAGCCCCTGCGAAGCAAGGTCGCTCAGGGGAGCGACCTGGTACCCGTGTGGCCTTCCGAAACCGGCACGGTGCGCGGTGTCGCGTTTGCTCCGTTGTACCGGACCGCGGCGGCGTCGGCCAAGCGTGATCCTGTGTTTTACGAATACCTGGCTTTAGCGGACGCGTTGCGAGACGGAAGAATCAGAGAGCGAAAGGCCGCGGAGGGCGAACTCCATCGCCGATTTCAGCAAGCCAATGCGAAACATAAGTCTTGAACCGCTTATCATAGCGGCGCGGTTCGTTCGGCCCATGCTGAATGAACTCGTTTTCGTTGGCGGGTCGGTCACGGGTCTTCTGATCACCGACCCCGCTGCTGGCGACCCCCGTCCCACACTTGACGTCGACGCCATTGCGGAAATCACATCATACGCACAGTACGCTCTATTCGGCGAGCGTTTGAGAGCATCGGGATTCTCGGAGGACTTGCGCGAGGGCGCGCCGGTTTGCCGGTGGGTACGAGGCCGGACGATCTTAGATGTGATGCCGATTGACAGCCAAATCCTCGGGTTCTCCAATCGATGGTACCGGGCTGCGATGGACGCCTCCCATCGCACCGATCTCGCCGCCGATCTGGAAATCCGGGTCATCAGTGCCCCGTACTTCGTGGCTACCAAGCTCGATGCGTTTACCGGACGTGGGAAGGCCGACTTGTTTGGTAGCGCTGATTTGGAAGATATCATCGCAGTTGTCGACGGCCGCACCGAGCTCGTTTCCGAAGTAGAAGAGCAGCCCGAGCATCTCCGCGCGTTCATCAGAGCTGAGCTTTCAACATTAGTAGCCGCTGGGTTGGTCGATGCGCTACCTGGCTTTTTGTTGCCCGATGAGATGAGTCAATCGAGGGTCGTAGTCGTGATGGAACGCATTGAACGACTTATTTCTTAACTTGACGACCTGGCGTCCCCGTAAACAGACGGTGCACAAACCGCTAGCGTTCCTGCGATCGCCGAGATCCGCCTACTTACCGGCTCATGAGTTTAACTTCCGATCGTAGTTCGAATCCATGCTGGGGGGCGACACAATGGCCGCTGAGTTCATCGCATTCATGCTTCTGAGCGAAAGCACACCCGCCTTGGATTCGAACAGCCGCCCGCAGAACCGCCATCAGATCGCGGTCTCCATTGCTTTGAATGCGGCCGTCTACGGCACTACTTTAATCCTGGCTTTAGCAATTTCAACAATGCGGCGTTGCGTCTCTGTCATGTTGTCCGGCAACCTGATGGTGCCAGCGAGTGCAACGACTTGGTCGTATGCGCCGAGGCGAAACGCATCGCGCATCTGTTCGAGTGTGCGAATGTCGCCCACATAGCCTTGGAAGTCTCGTGCATCCTGTGCGGCTAGCGCTGTCCTCTCGATTTCAGAAGCCCGAAGCAACAGACGAGCGTCGCCGCTCACGAACTCGCCAGCGAATTTCACATCATGCGCCAAGCGCTCGAACGGATCCGTCGGGTCGTTAGGGAAGCCGGGGTACTCACATCGGGTCCAGATCCCAAGTTCCTTCATGTAGTACTCGTGGCTGGCGGAATGCGAGCGGAGATGATAGCGCACCAGGCCGAGGCCTTCGCGGACGTGAAGATCGACTCGTCGGTCGCCCCGGACAAAAGCGCCGACCGCGAATGGGCCGCCAGAACTGCTTCCCGATTCGCGCAACGCGAAACGAAAGCCGTGTGGCGCAAGAACGGGCGCGATTGCCGTCGCTCCTGCGCAGAGTCGAGCGTCCGGATTCGAGCGTGTCCCACTCGAAAACCGGGCTCTCATGGGTGATCTCGATTGATGTGCATTGCGGAATTTCTGCGTCGCCAGTGCGTCCTCAAACTGATGCTCTAGCGTCGATCCGTTCGTGGAACGGCAGCATCTGAATCTGTTTGGCAACCGCGTAAGCGGCCGGGAGATCACTGTCACTTTCGACGAGCGTGCGGCTGATCACGAGTACCGAATTGTTGGGTGAAACAATCCGCGTCATTCCTTGGGGCACGGTTCCTTTCCAGTGCGGACCACTGACCAGGTATTCGCCAGCCTCCGTTCCCGTGGCGCGTTTGCCGACATAGGCAAAGTTCTCATTCTTCGATGGATCATTGAATTGCACGCTGTAGTAGCGGCCGGCCATATCCGGTACATGCAGGATTTGCGGTCCTTTTTTGAGATCTAGCCAACCGATCGTGACGAGTGTGTCGTGATTGACGCCGGTGGTCCACAGCTTTGAGGCCCCCGTGGGCGGATGCAGGGGATCTGCGAAAAGCGCCGGGGCTTCCGTATAAAGCGTATTGATCGGGATGGGGCCGTCACCTCCTCCACTGACTAGGATTGCTCTCTTAAACATAAAGAGAAATATGAGTGGCCAAAAATAAATGCCGAAGAACCACACCGTGACACAAATCCCGCCGAAAATGAGCAAATGTTCGTATGCCATTTGCATCATTTCACGTGGACGACCGGCGGCACCTGATAGGTGCCGTCGAGAATGGCCGACCCCGGCATGTACGCGCGCAGCCAGAGTCTGAACTTGCCTGTGGGTGCGGGCAGCCAGTTCGATTCCCTGCCTGCCGGAGCGGGATTCTGGAGATAAATGTCGATCGATCCGTCGGCGTTGGCCAGAAGTCCTGATCGATCACTGAGGCAATACCGATTGAGTGGATTCGCCACAAAGCGTTCTCTCGAGTCGGCCATAGTCAGTGACCAAAACGCATTGACCGGCGGAAGACCGCCAGGTGGGAAATGGAGGATGTAGTTACGCTCACCGGAAAGCATGTGACCGGCGCCATCCACCTGCGTTCTCCAATACATCGCTTCCTGCTGTGAGTTGACTGGTCCATGAAATATCCGGACACGTGCCGCCCGCAGAAACATGCCGCTACCCGGCTCACCGCATCCGTAAATCGTAGTCCAGCCGTTGGTCCTCGTGGCCTTGACCCTGGCAAGAATTTCGACTGTGACAACCGCCAAGCCCCAGCCAGCGAGGGCGCCTTGCACCAGAGCATCACGCAGCGTCAATGATGCGGGAGAGAGGCACCGATGGATGATGACCCAGCCGCAAACTACGGCGATGAACGCCGTGAAAACCGCGTAGGTTCTCTCGCTCATAGGGTTTCCCTCATCATCTTCAGTTTAGCGGCGGGAGGCGTTCTTCGCGGACGTATGGGCGACCGGATCGGTCCCTCAGCGGCGGAGTCTGGCAGTAGGCAGTATTCGGAATACTTATGCCGGGATTCCTTAAAGCGAGAAGGCCTAGCGAAGCTCGCGCGTTTCCCGCAAAGGCCAGTCACAGGTCCGATTCCCCGGCGCATACGCCATCAGAGAATGGGCTAGCTTAGGTTGTGGGGGGTTCCCGTTTGCCACATCTATCTCGCCGGGCTTTTGTAGCTACTGCAACCAGTGCGATTCTCTCGCCGGCCGGCATCAACCGTGCCTTCGCGAGCCCCGCGGATCCGCGCGTGGCAAAGATCGTCGCCGACACCATGGCCATCGACATGCACAATCATGTCTATCCGGCCGGAACGCAGCAGGGTCCGCAGCGTGGCGGGGAACCGGGTCCGGAGCTTTCGCTCGGCGAGGAATTGAAGCTCTCAGGACTGACTGCCATTTGCGCCGCGTTCGCGCTCGACCGGGCGGGCAACAGCAAACCGGGCGATGCCCGCGTGAACTTTCTGAAGTGGCTCGATGCAATTGATGCCGAACTGGAGAAAGCGCACATTTCCCGCGCCCTGACGTTGGGCGATTTGCGGACGGCACACCGTCTCGGGAAGCAGACGATTGTGCAAAGCGTGGAGGGGTCGCACTTTATTGAAGGCCATGTGGACAGAATCGAAGAGGTATACAAGCGCGGCCTCAGGGATTTGCAACTGCTGCATGACAGCAATGATATGGTGGCTCCGCTCGGAGATATTAATGGGGGCACGAGCCTCGGCGGCCTGACGGCTGTGGGCGCGGATGTGGTGAAGGAATGCAACCGCCTCCGGATCCTCGTGGACATGGCGCACGGCAGCAGCGCGACCTTGCTGGGGACTCTGAAAATCGCCCGCCATCCCTTCATCGTGTCTCACACGAGCCTCGATGGATGGAAGAATCCGAGTTCAAGAATGGCCTCCCGGACGATCGGCAAGCAAGAAGCGAAAGCGGTGGCAGACGCCGGAGGCGTCGTTGGCGTATGGACGAAGGGAACGAACTCGCCCAAGGAATTCGTGGAAGATATCAAGATGGTTGTGGACGCAATCGGCGTCGACCATGTTGGTATCGGCACCGATGACGATCTTCTCTCATCGCGAACGGGCACCGGCTTGAACCATGCGTGGCAGGGAATGAACGGCGGTTTCTACCCAACCGTCGTGGAGGAGTTTCTGCGCGAAGGATTCACTGCGGAGGAAATTACAAAGGTCAGCGGCGGAAACTTCGCCCGCGTCTTTGGAGCGGCCACTGGGACGGCGTAAGGTTGCGCGGAGCCGCCGGGCCGCCGTCGTCAATCCTCGCCCTTTATAATGCCCTGGGCCCGGATCTCTCCACGATTACAAAACTTACAGCGGCAAAATGGTTTCTTCCCCTTCGCCCCGGGAGAGTATCGCCAGCCGGTGATCTGGGGCGCGGGATATAATCGCGTGATTTCCTTGGGCATGATTTTCCGGGGAATGATAACTTCGAGTCCCATTGGATCGGTGTGCGCGAGAACCGCCCCCGCTGCTGCGGACGCGGCCATCTCCAGCTTCTCGCGGTTGTACTTGCCAATCCAGACGAGTTCATCGCTCGGAATTTTAAACTGCACGCAGATCTGCGTCCTGACACCCCGCCGTTTCAGTTCTCGAGCCCATTGATGCGTGACCGCGAAGTTCGCAGTAACAGGAACAGCGTACACGCCACGAATTCCCGCCCGGCGCTTAGGAGCACCGATTCCATTTCCGACGATGGACGCTTCGTCGTTCTTGTCGGCGATGTGAATGAATGTAACCATGCTCGTTTGGGCCTCATTCATTTTAGGCGGAACGCGTCGTCTTGGGCTGGGAGGCCGAGCCACCGCAATCCGCCTCGAGGCTCGCCAAGAGAATAATCTACCTGCAAGACTTGGCGGTGTAACGGCTCGATCGGCAGAAGGGCATCCTTACGAACAAGGACGTCCGCGCGGCGATCGAGAGCTTGAGCCTGTAGCCGCTGCCCGCGCCGAAGGGACGGGGAGCCCATCGCAGTTGGAAGGAACCGATTAAACCCATGGACCATTTCAGGCGGTATGATGCCGTTGGCGGTGCCACGTTCGTCATTATGCTATTGACGAAACTCGAGATCTCGAATGTGCGCGAGTTCATCGCGGGAGCTCCGCAGATCGACAAGGAGCAGCACTTCGGCCGACGGGGTGGCACGGGCTAATGGGAGTGGGCTAGCACCGATGCCCCAAGCTGTTTGAGACCTTCGACTAGCCAGAAAAGGTCTCGGCGTGAGCGCGCTCGTCACTGGGGCGTACCTGATGTTGCCATGGTTCACGAAGAGTTCGACGCTGAATACGATTTTCGGGTACGCGATCGGCATTCTCGGCGCAGTCGTGTTGTTCCTTGAAGGGTTCCAGTAAGTGGAAGGATAGGTTCGTGATCGAGCTGAGCATGGTGAGTTTGCTCGCGGCGTTCTACCTCGTCCCGTCGTGGGTACCGAATAATGCTGGTGCAAACGTCGGATTTGGAGTACTCCTCATCATCGGCAGCGCAGCAGGATTCATCGGACGATGAACGATGACGCCACGGGAGAATGCTTTCCTTTTCTTCTCTTTCTTCTACAGGCGGGTTGCGCATCATCGTTTGAATCTTATCTCATCTTATGTCGATAGGGGCTGTAGCGGTCATTGAGCATTGTTTGTTGCAGAAAATATTGCGACACCCGCCGTGATATCGAAGAAGAGCTGAATAATGGCCCGGCGTAGAAAACTTTAGGTAAGCATTGCCATATGAATACGGCAAGCTCAGACTTTCGATCAACTTTTCATCTTTGCTGACTTCCATCGTCCCTCCGGAATCCTCAATGGTTAATCCCATGCAGATCTCCGAGGCGTCCCATTGCAAATGGAGTTCAGACCCGTTCACTTGTCCCGCTAACTTCGCAGGTTCGAGGTTCAGCGTTGCTGGCCCGCATTCACAACCGCCGGTGGGTCCCTGATTGAAGGATCGAGATTGTCTTGACGCGAAGCCACCTTCCGAAAAATGTGCTTCGATTCTCGGGCTGATCTGGACCGAATAGTAGGCCGCGAAGAAAACACTAATCGCACCAAGAACAGCAGCTGCTGCGCCAACAATGATTCCTGTGTTCTTGTAGCTGCGTTTAGAAAAAATGGTTAGAAGGCCAGCAAGCGATGCCACAGCTAATGCCGCCCCCCAACCGACGAATTTGCCGTTGATAGAAAGAACATAAAAGGTCGACTCTGTAAGAATAATTAGAACGACACTTAGGACTGCGGCTGCGAAGCTAAGGATCTCGAAATTTACTCGTCGCACGTTAAGCCGTTCCTTTGATCAACAGAATGAATGCTGCCAAGAGACCACCGCCGACAAAATTTGCTACAAATCCGAGGCGAATACGTTTGGGTGTAGCATCAGGTGCTTTCTCCCAATCTTGATGCACACCAAGAACGTACAAGAAGAGGAAAAAAGTGACGCACAAGAACAGGGCTGTGTAGCTTAATTTATCCCTCACGTCCGCGCCGGGCGCTTTAGTGGCAATGACTTTGACGAGGTCGAAGATGTAGACCAAACCGGAAGACAGCGCTGCGAGGGTGAATTCGATTCCCAGATAGAAATCCTGCCACATCCAGCCGCTCGCTCTCACAAGTTTCTTCGCTAAAGCCCCTGCGAGAAGGAGGATGGCGGGAACGAGAATTGCCACCAGCTTCGGATTCGAAAACGTCGCATATTCCATGGCGGTTGCTTTTAGAGATGATAACGCTTCACGATACGAATTGGGTGCGACCCTTGACCCGGGACGTTACTGGCCGTTGTCGTTCTGTATGGTCGCGCGGAGTTGGATCATGTTGCGGTCGATGTCTTGGTCGACGACCTTGTACGTTGGCTCGTTTCGAGCCTCGACCTGGACTGGTGCCACCAGTCAGGGTTGCCTCCGGTCGGATTGGCGGTTGGATTGTGGAACCCAAATGGGCGCCATTCCCACCGTTCTCTGTCCCCCGCGTCATGGACGCTCTCCGCTTCCACAGAGGCACTCCGGATCATGCCATCCTTGTGCGTCATGAGGACGTCACAAGTTCGCACGCGATGATGCTAGAAACGCTGCGCTGCCGCCGCCAAGGGACTCGAGTGGGGTGAAGCTTGTCGGAAACGTCTCACGCTGTTACATGAAAATACTTCCTCGAAATCCCGTGTGTCCCGGACGCCATTCCGCTAATCTACTGGAGTTGACTGCTTGGGCGGTTCGTCGGCAGAGCCGACTTGATCGCGGCATCTGGCCTTGGGTAATTCACGGATCCCGTATCAGTCGAAAAGGCAGGGTCGGTTCTTCCTGTTTACGAAGGCATGTCGTGCTCTAAAGCGACCGGCCCCGGAATCCGAATGTACGGATATGAGGGGCTTCCTCGACACCCTCGCGGACGTCCTCGCGGGCAAGGACGTCATACAAGGCGAGCCGGCGAAATTGATTGAATTCCACGGAGCGAAATGCAAAAGCTGCGGATGCCGCACTGTGTTCGTTTCTCGTTCAAAGCTCAGCGATTGGCCGCTTAAATTGCTCGGACTCGTGCCGTGCCGCTGCGGCAGTTGCCTCGCTCGATTTTTCGTCGGCGTGTGGCGCCGACGATCCGCGCCTAAGTCCTGACCCGGCGAGTACCGGAATCGGCGGGTTTGTCCCAAAACCGGACACCATGGACACCGGCGCGGTATCCTGAATCCCGAGAGGATGCAACGAGTTGCCGACTGGCAGTCGAGTTGCCTCACTTGTCCGGAGCATGAAGGGTTCAAACCAACCGCGCGTACTTGTCGCAGACGATCAACTGGACGTCCTCGAAGCCATCCGCCTTTTGATGAAGGGCGAGGGTTATCAGTGTGAGATGGTCACTTCACCGGCGGCCGTGCTGCAGGCGGTCGAGTCGAAGGATTTCGACCTGCTGCTGATGGACCTCAATTACACGCGCGATACGACGTCGGGGCAGGAAGGGCTCGATCTGCTGACGCGGCTGCAGACGGTCGACGCCACGCTGCCGATCGTCGTGATGACCGCTTGGGGCAGTGTCGATCTGGCGGTCGAGGCGATCCGAAGGGGCGCGCGCGACTTCATCCAAAAGCCTTGGGATAACGCGCGGCTGATTACGATCGTCAAGACGCAAATCGAATTGAGCCAGGCGCTGCGGCGCGGGCAGCGGCTCGAGGCTGAGAACCGGCTGCTACGCGCGGATGGGTTGCCGACGATGATCGCCGAGGCTCCGTCGATGGGGCCGGTGCTCGACCTCATCAATCGCGTGGGACCGTCTGATGCGAACATCCTCATTACGGGCGAGCCGGGGACGGGGAAGGAAGTCGTGGCGCAGACGCTCTATGCGATTTCGAATCGCGCATCGAAACCGATGGTCACCGTGAACGCCGGCGGACTGGCTGAGGGAGTTTTTGAGAGCGAGCTGTTCGGCCACATCAAGGGCGCGTTCACGGACGCGAAGATGGATCGCGTGGGACGCTTCGAACTCGCCGACGGCGGGACGCTGTTTCTCGACGAAATCGCGAACGTTCCTTTGAATCTGCAGGCGAAGATGTTGCGCGTGCTCGAGACGGGCGAGATGGAACGCGTGGGATCGTCGAAGACGCGGCGCGTCGACGTGCGCATCATTTCGGCTACCAACGCGAACCTGGGAGAGGAGGTCGCGAACAGCCGGTTCCGGCAGGATCTGTTGTTCCGTCTGAATACGATCGAAATCCATTTGCCGGCGTTGCGTGAGCGCAGGGAAGACATCCCGCTGCTGGCGAATCATTTCCTGGGCGTCCACGCGCGGCGGTATCGCAAGCCGCTCGCCGGATTCGATGGCGCGGCGCTGCAGGCGCTGCTCGACAATCCGTGGCAGGGGAATGTTCGTGAGTTGAATCACGTCGTCGAACGCGCTGTGCTGATGGCGCAAGACAGGCAAGTGAGAGCGAGCGACCTGGCGCTGCGTGTGGCTCCGCCGGGTGCGGCGAAACTCGAGGAGATGAGTCTCGAAGAAGTGGAATCGTTCCTGATTAAGAAGGCCCTCGCGCGTTATAGCGGCAACGTAAGCCAGGCAGCGAACGCGCTCGGCTTGAGCCGCAGCGCACTCTACCGGCGCTTGCAGCGGTACGGATTATAGGCAACGCTGAGCGCCATGCGATTCTTCCTTGTGCATGAACGGCGTGTGGCGTTATCGGCGTTAGCCGCCGGACTGCCCGCCGTGCTCGTCTCAGAGATTCTCTTGTGGACTGGCGATCATACTCCGAAAGTCCAATGGACGCTGACGCTGGTCATCGTTGGATTCTGGTTCGGATTTGCGGCCACGGTGCGCGAACGTGTGGCGTCCCCGCTACGGACGCTGGCGAATCTTCTCGAGGCGATGCGGGAAGGGGACTACTCGATCCGCGCGCGTGCGGCGACTGACGAGGACGCACTCGGCGACGTCATGGAGCAAGTCAACGAGATGGCCGCGACGCTGCGCAATCAGCGGCTCGGCGCGCTCGAGGCGACGACGCTGTTGCGCAAGGTGATGGAGGAAATCAACGTCGCGGTATTCGCGTTCGACAGCGAACGCAAGCTGCGGCTGGTGAACAAAGCCGGCGAAAAACTGCTGGGGCAGCCTTCCGAACGGCTCATGAATGCCGATGCCGGTACCGTGGGACTCGAGGAATTCCTCGAAGGCGAGGCGATACGCACGGTGCAGCGCGTGTTCAATGGGATCCAGGGCCGTTGGGGCATCAGCCGGAGCGTCTTCCGCGAGGATGGTTTGCCGCACCAGTTGCTGGTCATCGGCGACCTGACGCGGCCGTTGCGTGAAGAGGAATTGAAGGCGTGGCAGCGGATCGTGCGCGTGTTGGGGCATGAGCTGAACAACTCCCTGACGCCGATTAAATCGATCGCGGGGAGCCTCGAGAGCCTGCTCGCGAAGGAGCCGCTGCCGGAAGACTGGCGCGACGATACGCGGCGCGGACTGTCTGTGATCGGCTCGCGCTCAGAGTCGCTCAACCGCTTCATGAGTTCCTATGCGCGGCTTGCGAAACTGCCGAGGCCGGATCTGGCGGCAGTGGATCTCGGTCCGCTGATCGAACGCGTGGCGAAGATCGAGACGCGCCTGCCGGTGAAGGTCGTGGGCGGCCCTCCGGTGACGCTCGATATGGATCGCGATCAGATCGAGCAGGTGTTCATCAACCTGTTGCGCAACGGCGTTGACGCGTCGATGGAGACCGGCGGCGGAGTGTCGATCGGCTGGGAGCGTAAACCAGGGACGACGGCGATCGACATCTGGGTGCGCGATGAAGGTCCGGGATTGTCGAACACGGCGAATCTGTTTGTGCCGTTTTTTACGACGAAGCCCGGCGGATCGGGAATCGGATTAGTGCTGTGCCGGCAGGTGATCGAAGGGCACGGCGGGACCCTCACGCTGAAGAACGTTACCGAAGGCCAAGGGTGCGAGGCGCTCGTGACGCTGCCGGGCTAAGTAGCCCGCGCGTTGGCAGCCGCGCGCTTCAACACCGCCCGCAAGTCGAGCGCCCGGATCAGCCGGTGCAGGTAATTCGGATGCAGCCCCAACATCCGCGCCGCCGCTTCGTGATCGTACGCCGCCTGCTCGAACGCACGCAGGATCACCTGGCGCTTGGCCTGCTCCACCGCCTCGTCGTAAATTGTGACCGCCACTTCCGCCGGACGCGCCGATTCGCGTAACTGCTCGGGCAGATCTTCGGCCAGAATCTGATGCTCGGAACCGAGCACCACCGCCCGTTCGATCGCATTTTCCAGCTCGCGGACGTTCCCGGGCCATCCGTATTGCTGCAGGTACGCGCGCGCCTTGGCCGTGAAACCGGTGATCTTACGCCCGCACAACGACGCGTACTTGCGGGCGAAATGCTGCGCCAGCGGCAGAATGTCCTCGGTGCGTTCGCGCAAGGGAGCTGTGCGCAAGACGACTACGTTCAACCGGTAGAACAAATCCTGCCGGAAGCGCCCGGCCTTGACTTCCTGCTCAAGATCTCGATTAGTGGCCGCCACCAGCCGGACGTCGAGCTTGATGGGGCGCGTGCCGCCGACGCGGTCGAACTCCCGCTCCTGCAGAACGCGTAGCAGCTTCGCCTGCATCGGGATCGCCAACTCGCCGATCTCGTCGAGGAAAACGGTACCGCCCTCGGCCGTCTCGAGCTTGCCTTTCTTCTGCGCATTAGCGCCCGTGAACGCACCCTTCTCATACCCGAAGAGCTCGCTTTCGAGCAGCGACTCCGTCAGCGCCGCGCAATTGATCGCCATGAATGGCTTGTTCGCGCGAGGACTGTTGCGATGAACCGCGCGCGCCAGCAACTCCTTGCCCGTGCCGCTCTCGCCCATGATCAGCACTGTCGACGCCGAGGGCGCGGCCTTCGCGATCAGGCGCTTCAACTCCACCATACGCGGGCCTTCGCCGATCAGGTCGTGCCGCAGACCGAGCTCCTCATTGAGGCGCTCCTTCTCGCGCTCGAGCCATTCGATGTATTGGACGTTCTCCCAGGCGACCGACGCGAGGCCCGCGGTTGCGACCAGCAACTCCAGATGCTGATCGTCGAGGAAGCGTCGCACGTCCGATCCGGATAGATACACCACCGCCGCGACCTCGCCTCGGGCGACGACGGGCGCGGCGATCACGCTGGTCACGGCGTGCGAGGCGAGGCTTTCCGACATCGACGCGGGCCCGACGCGGACCCCCGTCTGCCGCGCGATCACGCTCCGCAGCACGGTTCGGCTGAATCCCGCCCAATTCTCAGGATGCGCCGCGATCGACGAGGGGTCGCGATCGGCTCCGTTGGCATAGATGAGCACTGCGCCGCGGTCGGCGGGAAAGGTTTCCCTCAGAAGATCCAGCAGCCGCGCGGCCAACCCCTCGCGCGTCGATTCCCCGGCGACAAACGAATGGATCATCGCGCTCAAACGGACCAGCGTTTTGAGGTCGCGCGTCGAACGTTCGCCCGATGGGACATTCGACTTCTGCGACCAGTACAGGGAATCGGCGAGACGCACCTCGGCGGTTTCACCGGCCGCGAATTCCGGCTCACCATCAGGTGGCGAGAGCACGAACAGGCTCTTTCCCGCACGGATCTCATCGCCCGGCCGCAAAGCTTTCGACGCGTTGACGGCCTCGCCGTTGACGAAGGTCTGGTTGTGGCTGGCGAGGTCCTCGAGCAGCACTTCGCCCGTGTCGCGGGCGGTCACCTGGAAATGCCGGCGGGAGAGCGACCGGTCTTCAACCGCGAGCTCACATTCCGGGGAACGTCCGACGACGATCGTCGAGCTCGCGGGGAGAGGGATCCGCGAACCCTTCAAAGGTCCCTCGACCACGACGAATGTCAAAGCCACCGTGTTGCCGATGCCCTTCATGATACTGAAGTCCGAGAACCAATCGGATAGCGGACTCACCAATTCCTTCACTCCAGACGCCGTCAGGTGACCGCCAAACCTGCACTTGCCGCGACTTACGCCAGTGACCCGCCTTGGCGGCACAACTGCATTTCAGGTAAGCGTCCCCAGCAATAAAGCAGGAGACATAAAGAGGAAACGAAGGAGACTCAATATGAAACACCAAGTTCTGAGTTCATTGATCGCATTCGGCTTCGCCGCCCTGGCCAGTACGGCTCCGGCAATGGCGCAGGCCAGACAAACCGCCACCATCCCGTTCGCTTTCGTCGCCAACGGCGTTCAGTGCCCGCAAGGCGAATACGAAGTGCAGCGGATTCCCGACCATCCGTCGGTGATTCAGTTGACCAACCGCGAGAACGGACATTCCACGCTTGTTCCGACCCCGATCCTGTCGGGTGCGGCCAATACCTCCGGCGCCAAGCTGGTCTTCACTGCGCAGGGCGACGGAGTGCGGCTGAGTGAAGTGTGGTTCGACGGCTACCCCGGGATGTTGACGTCGTCGAATCGCAAGGACCTGCTGGCGAAGGTCGTCATCAAGGCGAAGTGAGCTCGTTACGGCACACACACGCGGCGGAGGACTCATCGGGAGGGGTCCTCCGCTTACACTGGAGCGATGGAATTGTTCAGCCGTTTCAACGGCGGCCAACTGCATCTGACGCGGGTCGAGGCGTTCAGCGATGGCGTGTTTGCGATCATCCTGACGCTGTTGGTGCTCGATTTGAAAGTTCCGGTTTTGCACGATCGCACAAGCGTCAGCGAACTCGCCGCGGGGCTGTGGGCGGTGCTTCCGAAATTCCTGAGCTGGCTCATCAGCTTCATCATCGTTTGCAAATTCTGGCTGAATCATCATCATGTGCTGTCGCTCGCGAGTCATGCGAACTATGCGCTCGTGTGGATCAATTCGCTGTTCCTGATGTTTCAATCGTTCGTGCCGTTTCCGACATCGCTGATGGGCGAGTACCCGGAAAACGCGCTGGCAGTGAGCGTCTTCGGATGCGTGATGGCGGTGAACACGATGATGTTCATGTGGCTGAACGCGTACGTCCTCAAGAATCTGATGAAGCCGGAACTCGCGGGCACTGAGGATCCACACATCCTCTTGAAGTCGTGGGCGGGGCCGTTGTCGTATCTGTTAGGCGCGGCCTGCGCGTGGTGGAATGTCCACGCGGCGTTCGTCGTTTATGGATTGACGCCGTTGTTCTTCATCACTCCGCCGGCGGCTGCGCGCACACGGCGCTCGGAAACGGGGAACCGCAGCGGAACGACGTCGCCGTAAATGACGCCTCGGCCATTGTTGCCGATGTAGACGCGCCCATAGATGCGCGGATCTCCGATGATGACGCCCGACGTCGAGTACTGGTGCTTCGCGTCATTGATCTGCGTCCACGTCGCGGCGACATCGTCGGAGCGATAGATCCGCTTCGATCCACCCACGGTGCCGATCATGTAGATCGCCGGATAGCCGCCCGCCGTCGCGGATTTTCCAAATCCAAAGCTATCGATCTCATCGAGCGTATTGATCCGCGTTAACGTCACGCCGCCATCGGTCGAGTGATACAGGGAATTCGAGGTCACGAGCCACAGATCCCCTTCAATCCCCGGCACAGCGCGCAACAGCGGACTGCCCGCCGCGAGCGGTTTCGTGGTCCGCTGCACGAACGAATGGCCGCCGTCGGAGCTCATCACTACGCGAGCCCTGCTTGTGTCGAACGCATAGAACTTCGAAGGATTCACGCGATCGGCAATGACGCGCGTGCCAGGCGAGATGCCGGCGGAGGCGATCCACGTCGCGCCTTGATCTGTGGTTGTCGAGACGAGGCCGTTGTTCTGCGTCGTCCAAATGATGGTGCTGCCATCGGCGGAGAGTGCGATGGTTCCGGAGCCTTGTGATGACGCAGGTTCGTTCACGAGAGGAGTCCACGTGGCGCCGGCATCGTGCGAGATCGCCGCGCGGCGGTCGGTTCCATTGGCGCTGCCGGCACGCACGACGATGGAGGGATTCAGTTCCGCATATTCGAGGCTCGAAGTCGTCGTGAACACCGGATTGGTGAACATGCCGGCCGGAGGCGAGACGGTCAAGTCGTCATGGCGGAAGCCGCCGATATCGCCGACGCCGCTGATCAGATGCGGCCCTGCGGGCGGACTGATCATATCCTGGACGGCGGTTTCCTCGAGTCCTTGAGCGACGGGCGCCCAATTGATTGTGCCTCCGCTCGCGGCGTTGTTTGTGCCCCAAATCGTGGCGCCGGTCGTGTAGAGAACATGGTTGGGATTGAAGGGATCGATGCTGATGTTGCCGATCCACCACCCAAACGATGACGCCGCGGCGCCGAAGGTGATCCACGGACTCGGCGAGTCGTTGCGCACGGATTGCACCTTCGTGCCGGTCCAAGTCGTGCCGCCATCGGTCGAGCGATAGATGTCGTCGCCGATCGACCAGCGGTCCATGGTGGCGACCATGAGAGTGCCAGGATTCATAGCATCGAGCGCGACCGAACCATAGCCGAGTGGGATCCTCGAGGTCGGCTGAACGGGCGTGACGTTGGTCCAGGTGGCAGTCCAGGTGTTAAATTTCCAGACCGCGCCGGACGTCATATTGTTCGGCCCGGGCTGATCGCCGTAGGTGAGATAGAGGTTGCCTTGCGCGTCGATCACGCCATGATTGGGAAGCAAGCCGGTGGGCTGGCCGTTGACCGGCTGCCAGGTCGCGCCGCCATCGGAGCTTGCGTAGAGTCCGACGCTCGCATTCGATGCGCCAACGTAAATGGTCTCGGGCGCGGAGCCGTCAGGGCCGCCGGTATTGTCGAACGTCACGAAGACGAGTCCGATGCTGTTGGTCGATGCTGAAACCGGAATGCCGGAGACCTGGGACCACGTGGCTCCGTAATCGGAACTGGTCCACAGGCCCGCGGTGCGCGAGCCAAAGAACAGCCGATTGCCGTGCGCGGGGTCGACCGCGAGGCGTTCACCTGCGAACCGGCCATCGTCATTGCCTCCGATTTTGAACGGCATCGGCGTAATTTTGAACGTCTTTCCCTGATCCGTCGAGCGGAAAATCGCGCCGTTGCCGGCGAAGGATTCGATGTAGGTTCCACACGCTAGATAGACGCGCGTCGGATCGTTGGGGTCAAGGCCGATGCTTTCGATCCCCGTGTAGTTCCAGTCGTTCTTGTCGACCCAATCGACGAGCGGGATCCAAGTGGACGTCGCAACATCCCAGCGGTAAGCGCCGCCGATGTCGGTGCGGGCGTACATGAGTCCAGCCTGTGCGGGATGCATGACGATGCCAGGGATGAAGCCGCCGCCGACGATCTGGACATTCTGGAACAGATAATGCTGCTTGGGCGCCGGTGGCGTCTGAGCGGAGGCGATTGGAACGAAGAGGACCAGTGCGAGCGTGATCGAGCAGATCTTCCACATGGATTGCTTCCCAGTTTATCCCAAGCTATTGAAATCCCTCATGAGTTCTCGCCTCACACCGATAAGGTAGATCAAACAGAACCATGCCTGGGCGACTCGAGATCCGACCGCTGCTGCTATTGGTGCTGCTGCCGGCTATCCGGATGGCCGCGGCCGCCCCCGCGCCGCAGACCGTCATGCGACATCTGGGGGACGTCAAGAATCTCGACAACATCGACGCTGACAAACGTTATCGGGTCAACGCGCGGGCCCAATTGACCGGCGTCGAATACGGGGGAGGCGTGTTCCTGCAAGAGGACGGGCAGGGGCTGTACGGAGTCGTCAGCGCCAAGGTCCTCGGCGGATGCCACATCGGCGATTGGGTCGACCTGACTGGCACAACCGCGTCAGGCGGCTACGGGCCGATCGTGCGGATTGACTCGATCCACCGGATCGGCGCCGGCATCATGCCTGTGCCTCGTCTGCTCACGAAGCGGGACCTCGAGGATCCGGATCTCGAAAATATTTGGGCTCGCCTGCGCGGCAAGATCACGCGGATTCGCCGGCTGGTCGCGACTGGGGACGCGGTCATGGTGACCAAGTCCGAGGGAATCGAAGTGACGCTCATCGTGTTGGCCGGCAATACGCGGGAAGGCCTCGAGGACCTGTTGAATGCGGAGGTGGAGATCGACGGGATCTATGGCAGTTCCGGCGGAAGCAACGGTGAACGATCCGCGAATATCCTCTTTGTCAAGGAAACATCGCAGATCCACGTGCTGCAGAAGGCGCCGCCGCTCGACTGGTCGACACCGATTTTGCGGATCGATCATTTACTGACGTACCATTCCCGGATCCATCTCGGAGATCGCGTGCATTTGCGCGGCGTCCTCACGTGGAGCCTGGATGGCCGCGGAATCCTGCAAAATGGCAGCCACGCGATTCAGTTGGAACTCGCGAAGCCGTTCGCGCTGGGCTTCGGGCAGGCCTATGAAGCACAGGGCACAATCGAGCGAGTCGACGCGAGGCATCTGATCGTCCGCAACGCGATGCTGCGGCCGAGCGTGGTTGATGCGACGGTCGAGATCCGCACCGCGGATGACGATTGGTTCGATTTTCACACCTATGGCGATTCGCTGATCAAGGTGACGGGCAGGGTCGTCTCGTCGGCGCAAGTGGGCGCGAACTACGTGGGGACGCTCGAAATCGGCGCGCATCGGATCGTCGCCGTTCTGCCCGCGGATCAGGCGAACCGGATGAATCCTTTCGAGGAAGGCTCGACGGTGGAGGCGATCGGCGTTGGCGAGTTCAGCGGGGAAGAATGGGGCGCGGTCGAGGAGATCCGGCTGTTGAACCGTTCGCGCAGCGACATCCGGCTGATCCGCGCGCGGCCGTGGACGGAGACGTTTCCTTTCGGATTGGTCGCCGCCGCGGGACTGGCGCTGGCCGCGGCCGCGCTCTTGTGGATCCGCATTCTGCGCGGCACCGTGCATCGCCGGACCGAGCAACTGGAACAGCGAACGGTCGCGCTCGAGCGGGCGAAGCTGGAGGCTGAACAGGCGACGCGGTCGAAGAGTATGTTCCTCGCGAACATGAGCCACGAAATCCGGACGCCTTTGAACGGGATTCTGGGGATGAATGAGCTGCTGCTCGAATCGGAACTCGACGGGGAGCAGCGGGAGTGGGCGCAGACGCTCGATTATTCCGGCCGGAAGCTGCTCGGTTTGCTGAACGACGTCCTTGATTTGAGCAAGGTCGAGTCGGGGCAACTAAAGATCGAGAGCGTGCCGTTCTCGATCGCGCAGGTGATCGAGGAAGTGAGCGTGATTCATCGGCAGGCGGCTACCGAAAAGGGGCTGACGCTGCTTGTGAAGGGTGCGTCGAGCGCGCCCGCGAATCTGCTGGGAGATCCGCTGAGGATCCGGCAGATCGTCGGCAACTACGTTTCGAACGCGATCAAATTTACGTCGGCGGGGTCGGTCGTGATCGAGGCGCGATGGAATGAGGAACAGTCGCGGCTGCGCGTGTCAGTGAAGGATTCGGGAATCGGGTTGAGCCAGGAAGCGATCGCGCGCATGTTCCAACGCTTCGAACAGGCTGACAGCAGCACGACCCGGCGCTTCGGTGGAACGGGCCTCGGACTCGCGATTTGCCGTCAACTCGCCGAGGCGATGGGCGGACGGACGGGTTGCGATAGCAAGCCGGGTGAAGGCTCGGAATTCTGGGTGGAACTGCGATTGAACCGCTCGGCTGTTCCCGCGGCGGCGCGAGTTTCAGAAAGCGGCCGCAAGCCTTCGAGGATGATGGGCGGCCACGCTGCATATTGCGAAGGCCGGCGGATCCTCGTGGCTGAGGACAACGTCGTCAACCAACGCGTCATCGTCAGGATGCTCGAGAATCTGGGCGCCGCGGTCGACTTAGCTGAGAACGGCCGCAAAGCTCTCGAGCGATTCCGCACGAGCGAGTACGATATGGTGCTGCTCGATTGCCACATGCCCGAGATGGACGGCTATGAGGCAGCCGTGCAGATCCGCAACTTCGAGGATCGCTCGCACCGTCGAAAGACGCCGATCATCGCATTCACGGCGTCGGTCATCACGAATGAGATCGACCGCTGCGTCGCCTCGGGGATGGATGACGTACTGGGCAAGCCGATCCTGATCGAAGATCTGCTGAAGATGCTCTCGAAGTGGATGCCCGCGGCGATATCAAATCCCGCGTAAGGGACGCTACTTCGCGGGTTGCTGCTTCGAAAATTTATCCCAGTCGATCAATCCCCAGGGATGCAGTTCGTGGACGAATATTCCACTTTTGACCGCCGGATCCGCGTCGGCGATCGCCAGGGCCGCTTCGAAGTTCGGCACTTCGAGAATTACCGCTCCGCCGGCGCCGTCCGAGAATGGTCCCGCTTTCTTCAAAAAGCCTTTCGAATACAGGCTCAGCATGTAGCGCCCATGCTCCGCGAGAGGTTGTTGTGCTAACGATTTTCCGGCAATCCATGACGGCCCGGGCCGGTAGATGAGCAACACGGTGACTTTCGCTGGCGGAGCCTCGGCCGTCGCCGGTGCCTGAGCCGCGGCGATCACCGGGAAAAGAGCCAGTTGAAGCGCGAGCGCCGTGACACAAGCGAACGTTGTTCGACTCATTTCATAATCCTACTGGGCCGCGGCCTGATCGCCGCCCTTGGGACGCACGCCGTTCGTCTTCCACTCCCGCAATTCCGCGAAGCCCTTCTTCACTTCCTCCGGCAGAATCCGGCAATGGCCATCGTGCTTGACGTACTGCTGCACGAACAGATTCGACGTTCCGGCATCGTCCACCAGCGACTGATAGGTATTCGGAACCGACACCGGCACGAGCGGATCGTAGCTCGTATGAATCGCCAACATCGGGCGCGCGATGCGTCCCGTGGGCGTGTAGAACGTGCGGACGTATTCAGTCGCCTTCGGATCCGCATGATAGCGTTTGACCGCCGCATTGACGGTGTTATCGTCGCCGGTGTTCGTGTAGATGATATTGCGATTGTCGAACGGATTGCCGCCCGCGCGGGTGTCGAGTTCCTTCAACATGAACGCGATGAACGTCAACACTCCGGCGAGATCCTTGGTGGATTTGATGCCGTTCTGCCGCAAGAGGACGGCCGCCTTTTCCGGAGCGGCGTCGAGCGCGGCTTCCACTCGTTTGACGAGATCGGGCGTGTTTTGGAAGTCCGGAGGGATGTCGACGGGCGCGGGCAACACTCCGGGGAAATAGTAATTGAAGAGCACCTGCCCATCGAACGCTCCGCGCGCCATGAACTGCATCGGCGGCGCCAGCGGACCGCACAAAGGCATCGCGGCATCATAGTTCGAAGGGAACTGTTCGATGATCTCCATGGTCAGGAATCCGCCCATCGAATGTCCTGTAATGTAGGTTTCCTTGGGCTTTCCGTATTTCCTGATGAAGTAGCGCCGCAGACTTTCGGTGTCGACGACGGCCTCTTGCACGGCCCATCCTCCGGCGGCATATCCGGATTGCGCGACCGCGTAGCCTTGATCGAGGAAGACATCCAAGAA
>DASXZC010000687.1:0-6612 GCA_036502165.1 Bryobacteraceae bacterium | reverse complement strand
CACCGAGCCGCCGGGATGGATGTGCGCGAATACAGTGCTGTCTTTTTTGATGATCGCGGCGTGGCCCAGCATCCCCATGTACGGTTCGACGTCATCGGCGCCGTGATCATCGTCGTCGACCAGTTTGAAATGCAGCAGCGTCGCTTTACGCGGTGCTAGCGGACCTTCGGGAATCCAGATGAGATGGTACTTCCCGGGCTCGGGTCCGTACGCATCATCGCCTTCGAGAGGCTTGCCGGTGAGGCCGCTCGACAGGTCCAGATCGGCTGTCATGGTCTCAGGCAATCCATCGTGATGGACGACATCCGCGAACAGCCGGTAGCGCCCCGCGGCGAGATCCGGAAGCTGCTGGACGAACGTGCTGCCCGCTTCGAGTTCGGGATGCAGATGCCACGCACGATCCATCTCCGGCATGCGGATCATGTACAGATGCATCAGGTGATTGTGATCAGGAACGAAGTCGTCGGTCCTGCGCCGCCGCGCCCATCCCGACTCCTTGATATCGAGGTGGAGCTTTCCAGTCGAGGTATCGAGCCGCGCGTCCATAGCCAGAGGCTTGAAGACGTTGCCATCGTAGCTGCTCGCTTCAGTGGTCCACCACCGGTCGCCGCCCCAGACCATCGCGCCAACCAGTAGCGCGACGAACGTCATCGCAACCCGTGAGCGCCGCCGTTCCTTGGGTCCGGCCACCACTCCAGGCTCGACCTGGCCTTCACCCGCGCCGGCTCCGACGATGGCAATCAGCCCTGCCACTAGCAGCACCATCAGCACGAACAAGAGGACTCCCAACTTCGGATCCATCTTCTTCGTCTGTGTCGCGAGCGCGGGCACGGGAATCGAAAGTTCGCCGGTGCCGCTCGCGCCATCCGCGTAAAGTTTGACTTGCCAGGATCCCGACGCCATTAGCCACAGGGCTCCGGTGAAGTACTGCGGATCGTCCTTCGATCGCGTCAGCGGCTCGGGCTTCGGCGCATATTTCGCGCCTTCACCAATCAGCGGAGCAGGCGTTGCGCGTATGGCACTCACATCTTTAGATGTCGAGCGAATCTCGACTTCCGCAACTCCCGGAATCACTGACGGAGGGCGGATCGTCACGAACAGCGGATACGGACCCGCGGAACTCTCGAAGAAAATATCCGGACTGCCGATGTGCGCCGCTGCAGGCAATACGAGCGCCGCAGCCACCAGCAAGGCCTTCGCAGTATTGAGCACCGTTATCGCCTCACGCGCTTCATCCAGGCCGCACTCGCAAACGCGGCCCGTGCCATGACCATCGATGCGCACAGCCCGATCAGCAGACGTTCGCCGAAGAGCCCAAGCGGCTCCCTCGGAATAAATCGGTGCAGCGCGATGTACGATCGCGGACCCTCGATGTAGTCCCTATAAATCGAGCCGAAAATCGGATTCTGCGCCGCGGGCGACTGCAACAGGAATCCAGCCAGCGGCCACTCGGCCGCGAGGAAGGTGAGGAAGCACACTGCCCCCAGCAAGTACGGCAGCCACTTCGGAGTCTCTCGGAAACGGCTCGAGATCCAGTCCATCAAAAACGCCGGCACCAACACCGCCAACGGAAATCCCGGCGGAATGAACTGCGTCACAGGATGCAGCACCGGCCCGAGTTTCGGCTCGGCTGGAAATAGCGGGAGGATCCACAACAGAAGAAGGTAGAACACCGTGTACACGCCGGCGATAATCGTCGCGCCCCATTTATCGCCTGACGCGCGGCCCATTGAAAGCAGCACGAACGGCAGCACGAATCCGAGAACTTCATAAGGATAGGCCGCGTGCAGTACCACGATGAAGGTCTCCTCCATCAGAATGGTCGCCGTGATCACCAGGATCATCGACGCTATATAGAGGAACATCCAGCGCAGCATCGGCTTCGCTTCTTCCGACGCGCGATTCAGGAACGCGAGCAGCAGGATGAGCGCCCCGACCTCGACCGATACGATCCCCAGCGCCAGCACCATATGCGGCGGACTGATGATCTTCACATCGAGTCCGTAAGCCTGATGCCACCAGTCGTCGAACGGCGCCGATGTAATCATCGCCACGCCACCCCATGCCGCGATGAATGCGCCGAGCGGTCCGTACAATCCCCAGATCCGCACGCACGAAGGCTTCAGTTCTGGGTTCTTGCCCATCGTCGTCGCGAGGATCAAATATCCGCAGGTGATGCCGGCGAGGACTCCGCAGAGTTGAATCAACAGGTGCGGCGGCGTCCAGAACGTGTCGCGGCCGATCGAACGGTGCCACGAAATGTCCCAGTGGATCCCGGTCATTGCGCAGGTTACGGCAAGCGTAGCCATCCACAAATACCAGGGCACAGTGGCTGCAGCCGATCGTTCTTTCGCCCGCACACCGGCAGCCGCGTGAAAGGTACTCGCTTGGGTGGACACAACTTGCCTCCTCTTGTAACTATACTGCCACGCGATGCCGTCGTTACGGTTCGGGTTTCCTCAGTTATCGTTTGAAAGTAGTAGGATGAACAAACCATGTTGCACACTCGACTAATGGCTGCGGCCTGTTTGGGAAGTCTGATCGGACTCGCCCAGCCCGCGCAGAAGATGGATGACGCGTACGGAGCGAAGATCAAAGAGTACACGACCGAGCCATATTTCCTCACGGAAATGGTCGATCATCTGCCCGCATCCGACACCGTGCCCAGCCCGGAAAAGGTGCTCGGTTATGTCATCGGCACGCCCAACCGCCTCACGTATGTCAAAGACATCATGCACTACATGTCTGAGCTGGCGAAGGCATCGCCCCGTGTGCGTTACAGCGTCGCCGGCAAGAGCGAGGAAGGCCGCGACACTGGCCTCGTCCTCATTTCGGATGAGGCGAATCTCGCGAAGCTCGCGCACTTCACAGACATCACGGCCAAGCTCGCCGATCCACGCAAACTGACCGACGATGACGCGAAAAAGCTGATTGCTGAAGGGATCCCGATCTACTGGTTGAACGGATCCATTCACTCGCCCGAGACCGGCTCGCCCGAGATGCTGATGGAACTCGCCTATCGCCTCGCCGTTGAGGATTCGCCACGGATCCGGAACATCCGCAAGAATTCGATCATCATGATTACGCCTGTGATCGAAGTCGACGGCCGCGACATGATGGTCGACCTGTATCGCTGGAAGAAAGAGCATCCGTCGAAGGCCGCGCCGCCACTTGTTTATTGGGGCAAATACGTCGCGCACGACAACAATCGCGATTCGATGGTGATGTCGCTGGCGCTCAGCCGCATCGTGATGAAGACGTTCTTCGAATACCATCCGCAAGTCCTGCATGACCTGCATGAGTCCGTACCCTTCATGTACATCTCGACGGGCATGGGCCCTTATAATCCCTCGCTCGATCCGATCGTGATCAGCGAGTGGCAGAAGATGGCGTACAACGAAATTGAAGAGATGACCAAGCGCGGCGTCCCCGGCGTGTGGACCCACGGATTCTACGATGGATGGGCCGTGAACTACATGTTCATGGCGGCGCAGGGTCACAACTCGATTGGCCGTTTCTATGAAACATTCGGCAATGGCGGAGCCGACACGCGCATGCGTACGGTGCCCGCGGGCTCGACCTCGCGCGAGTGGTTCCGTCCCAATCCTCCGATGCCGCGCGTGAACTGGTCGATCCGCAACAACATCAATATGCAACAGAGCGGCGTCCTGCTCGCGATGGATTACGTGGCATCGAACAAGGAAGAATTCCTCAACAACTTCTATTTGAAGAGCAAGCGCTCGGTGTTGAAGGCGACGACCGAAGGCCCCGCCGCGTACGTTGTTCCGGGCAATGATCCACGGCCGATCGAGGCGGCCGAGTTGATGAACGTCCTCAAGCAACAGGGCGTTGAAATCAGCCGCGCCGACAAGGAATTTGAAGTCACGATGGGAAAGGGAAAACACAAGTTCCCCGCGGGCAGCTACGTGATCCGCATGGACCAGCCGTACAGTCGCATGGCGGACATGTTGCTCGACACGCAGTATTACAACGTCAATGATCCGGCTCCTTACGACGATACCGGCTGGACGTTTGGACCGCTGCGCAACGTCGAAACCGAGCGCGTCGTCGACACAGCGGTGTTGAAGGTTCCGATGACAACGATCGAAGGCCCCGTGAAGGTCAAGGGCGGAATTCAGGGCACGGGCGCCGCTTATGTGATCGACAACAATGCAGAGGTCGCGCTTGCCACGTTGCGCTATGCGTTGCGCGATGTTCCGATGCTCGCCGCGGAAGAGAAGTTCGATGCGGGTGGGAAGTCCTACAGCGCTGGGAGCTACATCATCAAATCTGAAGACCGGTCGAAGTTGGAGCCGGTGGTCGCGGAATTAGGCCTCCACGCATACGGCGTCGCCGAGATGCCGAAGGTCGCAACTCACGCATTAGCCGTGCCGCGGATCGCGATGGTCCACAGTTGGTTGAACACGCAGAACGAAGGCTGGTATCGGATTGCATTCGATGCCGCGAAGATCCCGTATACGTACATCTCCGATCACGTGTTGCGCGACACTCCGAATCTACGCGAGCGTTTTGACGTGATTATTTTGGGCCCGACACCTGGCAGTGCGCAGCGCGTCGTAAACGGCATGACCGGCAAGGATCCGATTCCGTGGAAGAAGAGCGCGATTACGCCGAACATGGGCGACGCTCCCGACTCGACCGACGATATGCGCGGCGGGATGGAGTTACAGGGGTTGGTCAACGTCCAGAAGTTTGTCGACGAGGGCGGCCTCTTCGTGACCGTGGGTCCGAACGCTTCGATTCCGATCGAATACGGATTGGTCGACGGCATTTCAGTCGGCGCGGCTCGCGAGTTGAAGGCACGCGGAAGCGTGCTGCTGTCTTCGATTTCCGATAAAGGCAGTCCAATTACGTATGGATATGGCGACAAATTAGCTGTATATTTCAATCAAACCCCGGTATTTAACGTAAGTGCGAACGGCGGTTTTGGCGGCGGCGGCTTCGGAGGCTTCGGTGGAGCTCCAACGGGCCGTGCGAGTGGACGCGGAACGCTGACCGATCCCGACGTAGTGCAAGGGCGGCCCTATCAGGCGCCTCCGCCGAAGCCCGAGGTGCGCCCCGGTGAAGAGGCTCCTCTCGATCCGGACATCGCCGAGCAACTGCGCCCGTTCCTGCCATCCCCTGAAATGCGTCCGCGCGTAGTCGTAAGATTCGCCGCGGACGAGAAGGAGTTGCTGGTGTCCGGAATGCTCGCCGGCGGGCGTGAATTAACCGGAAAGCCTGCAGTAGTGGACGCTCCGCGAGGCAAGGGTCATATACTGATGTTCGCGATCAATCCGATGTGGCGGAGCGAGACGCAGGGCAGTTATTCGCTTCTATATAATGCGATGCTGAACTACGACCACCTCGGAGTCGGGCGGCGCGCAGCGGGTCCAAGGGAAGGGCGTCGAGCGGGAGCGAGTCCGACGAACGATCAGTAGCGAAGTAGTAGAATAGGAAAGTTAGACAAAGTCGGGGCGTAGCGCAGCCTGGTAGCGCACCTGCCTTGGGCGCAGGGGGTCGGGCGTTCGAATCGCCCCGCCCCGACCAATAGAATCATAAAGATGCGGGCCGCATTGAGCGGCCCGTTTGGCTTAGTGTAGATGATCTTGTAGCTGCGACGAGCATCACGATTCACCTTGGGATGCTTGCGCATCGGATAGTTGTCGGCAGTGGAGATGTAGTTCTTGTCTGGCGGCCCGTAGATCAACGATCTTTGAGATCCGTTGACAACGCGCCGCGCGGAACTCCAGAGGGACACTCCGTGGACGAACCCGCGAAACGTTTGTATGGGTTGTAGCGGTGACCGTTTCCGGCGTGAACAGAACGAGAACCGAACCTTAGAATTGCAAGCTGGTGGCGTCGCCGAAATTCCGACGCTTGCGCGGTAAGGGACCGCACGAGCCAGCCACTCTTCTGCTGTTACTGCGACCGAATGATCGCGTAAATCTGGCCCGCCGAACTGTACGCAACGCCCCAGCCCCACGTGGGACCGCCTGAGCGTTGAATATCCCAAATCTGATGCCCTTGTGAAAAGTCAATCGGGCAAGTCGCATCGAAAGTGAAGGTCACATCTTGCCAAGTGTCAGGAATGAAATTGACTGCTCTAGCCACGTTCGTCGAACTACACGCAGTCGCAATCTGCGTTGAATATACAGAAACGCCGCCAAAGTCTCCTGGCATGCCACAGCTACTACTGGAGATTCCAATGCAGTTCCATGAGCTGTATTCGCTTTGACTCTGCACGCGTAACTTCAGCGTGATGCTAGCCAACTTGCCCAAAGGATTCCCCGTAGGTTCGAACCAGTCCGAAACAAACGGCCCACACGCGCCCAATTGCGCTCCGCTCACCGGATTAACCATACAAAAATTAGGGGTTGAGGCATCGAAGGACGTTTGCGAATAGACAGCCGCCGTTACCTGTATCTTTTCAGTGATTGATGTAAAGCCCGCACCTGAGACCGATATTGTCGCATTGCCGAGCTTAAAACCACTCAACTGAGGGGTAAGATCAGGAGAAGTCTTACCTGATGCGATTGTCGCCGTCGATGGTGTCACTGTCAATGTGGAATTATCGCTGCTCGTCAAGGTTAGGGTAATCGCGGTAGAGGC
>DASXZC010000686.1:0-19476 GCA_036502165.1 Bryobacteraceae bacterium | reverse complement strand
ATGGCGCAGGTTTCGACAAAACGAGACCTAACCTCAAAGTGCAGGATGGCTGCAACAATCGGTGCTCGTTCTGCATTATTCCTTATGTTCGCGGGAAGAGCCGGTCCCTCAAACTCGAACATGTATTGCTAGAAGTACATTCGTTGGTAGCGAAGGGATATCGCGAGATCGTTTTGTCAGGCATCAATCTCGGACGCTGGGGACGCGAACATGGCTTCGAAACCGGGCGCGGTCCGATGCGCCTCGTGGATCTGGTGCGATTGCTGCTCGACGAAACGCCGATCGCCCGCCTGCGGCTCAGTTCCGTCGAGCCGATGGACTTCTCGACCGACCTGCTCGAACTGATGGCTTCGAACGATCGCATCGCACGCCATGTCCACGCGCCGTTGCAGTCCGGCTCCGACACGGTCCTACGGCGGATGCATCGCAAGTATCGTCCGCGCCACTATGCGGATCGCGTGAAGCTCGCCCGTTCTTTGATGCCGGATTCCGCCATCGGAGCCGACGTCATGACCGGCTTTCCAGGCGAAACCGATATCGAGTTCGAAGACAGCTATCGCTTCATCGAGTCGCAGCCGTTCACCTATCTGCACGTGTTCACGTATTCCGAACGTCCCGGCACCCCCGCTGCCGCCCATGCGGATCCCGTTCCGATCCCCTTAAGAAAGGATCGCAACCGGCGTCTGCGTGAACTCGCTGCGGCGAAGAATCGCGCCTTCCGCGAATCGATGCTGGCGCGCGAATTGAGCGCCGTGACCCTCGACGGTGGCACGCGCGCGCTTAGCTCGAACTATCTGCCCATCGAACTCCGCGAGCCTGTTCCGCCGCGCCGGGTGATCAACGCCCGCATCACCGGCCTCACAGCCACCGGACTCACCGCCGATCTGATATCTTGATAGGAGGCGCGTTTACGCGCCGAAGTTTATAAAACGCGAAAGCGGGGTGAATTTACAACTTGGCAGAAGTCAATCTGCAAGACGGCGAAACGCTCGAAAGTGCGTTGCGTCGTTTTAAGCGCAAGGTCCAGCAAGAGGACATCATTAAGGAAATCAAGCGTCACTCCTTCTACCTCAAGCCGGGCGAAAAGCGCCGCACTAAAGAAGCCCTTGCCCGCAAGCGCAACCGCAAAAAGCGTCCGCGCGATATCGAATCCTAACAGTAAGTCAAAACGGGAGCCCTTCAAACGGCTCCCGTTTTCATTTTCCCCGGAACTCTGCTTTTCGACGCTCCCGAAAGCTTGCGACTCCTTCCGCGAAGTCGTCGCTGCTGAGGATCCCTGGCATGTCTTCGGCAACGCGGGCGGTGGCTGCGGCCTCTCCCTCGAGAACCGAAATCCACGCGGATTTCAAAGTCGCTCGCACACCGAGCGGTGCTTGTTCTGCAACTTTCGCAGCGATCGCGATCGCGCGATCGACTTGCTGACCAGGCTCGACAATCTCCTGGATCAATCCCAACTTGAGTGCAACCTCCGCACCGAACTCCTCGCCAGTGAGCAGGTATCGCATCGCGTTCCCCCAACCGGCTTCGCGTACCAACCGGAACGTCGCTCCGCCGAGAGGATACAAACCGCGTGCGACCTCGATCTGGGCGAATCGAACATCGTTCGCTGCGATGCGTATATCCGACGCGAGCAGCAGTTCGATGGCGATGGTGAACGAGATCCCCTGCACGGCAGTGACGAGCGGCTTCGTCAGATGATTACGCAGTCCAAACGGATCGATCGTGCCCGGCCTCGACGCAAAAGGATCCGCCGCGCATCCCTCGAACAATGGAGCGAATGCAGCCAAGTCAATGCCGCCGCTGAAATCCTTGCCGTGCGCGAACAGAACGCCGCACCACAGGTCCGGATTCCGCTCAAGCTCGCCGTACGCTTCCGCCAATTCGAAGAACATCGCCGGATCGAACGCATTCCGCTTAGCGGTGCGATTCAATCCCATCAACCACAGATGTCCGCGCTGTTCGGTCGTGAGCGTTGACATGTCAACCCACTCGCGCGAAGTCGATGAAGCCGCGCGCACGATCGGCCGCGAGCAAACGCACCACGATCTGGTCGCCGACATCGAGGCCCTGCTCGCCGCGCATCAGCCGCCCTTCTGCCGGAGGATCAATGATCCGCACGAAGACTCCCTTGTGCGGCACGACTCCCGTGACGACTGCCTTGAATTGCTGACCAATATGACTCGACAGCGCCACCGCCGCGATCCGCTTCTGCATGTTCCGTTCGACTTTGCGCGCCGCGTCTTCTTTCAAGGTGCAGTTCTGCGCGATCGCCTGCAGCGCGTCATCGTTGTAAGGAGCCGCCGCCTTCGCCTGCACAGCCTTCAAAATCCGCTGCGTTACGACGTCCGCGAACCGGCGATTCGGAGCCGTCGAATGCGTGTAGTCGTGCGCGGCCAATCCGAAGTGTCCTTCCGAAGCTTCGCCCGCCTTCAACAGCACATATTCTCCCGGACCCATCAGCTTCAACACCGCGAGCGACACATCCGCATAGTGCGCCGGATCGGCCGCCTTTCGCGCCTGAAGGAACTGATTCAATGCTCCGGCATCCGGCTGATCGGGCAGCTTGGTGCCGTGTTGCTGTGCCAATTCGACAATCCGCGGCCAGCGCTCAGGAGCCTTCACAACTCTGCGGATCGAGGAAACTCCCGCATCGCCAAGCGTCCGCGCCATCACGGAGTTCGCCGCGACCATGAAGTCCTCGATCAGTTCCCCCGCCCGATTCTTTCTGCGCGCGCGGATCTCGACATGTCCATTGACCGTCACTGACTCCGTTTCCACGCGATCGAAGTCGAGCGCACCCAACCGGTGCCGCGCATCGAGCAGCAGCTTCGACGCCTCATCCTGCATCTTCAACTGATCGATCAAATCGTCATGCCCGGCGATTTTCGCTGGAACCGGTCCCGTGCCCTCGAGCCACGGACCGACTTCGCTGTACATCAACTGCGCCTTGTTCCGCACCAGCGCCGGATACACCGCGTGGGCGCCAACTGATCCGTCATTGGGCGAGACGGTGAATTCGATGATCACGGCGACGCGGTCCTGTTCATCATTGAGCGAAGTCAAATCCGTCGACAATCGCTCGGGCAGCATGGGGAAAACAGTGACGCCCGAGTACACGGTCGTCGTCTGCGATTGGGCATGTTGGTCGAGCGCGGTTCCGAGCGTCACGGCCCAATCGACGTCCGCGATGCCGATTCGCACGCGTATGCCCGCATCGGTCCGCTCGGCGGCTTCGATCTGGTCGAGATCCTTCGAATCGTCGTTGTCAATCGACGACCAGGCGAGCGATCGCAAATCCTGCAAGCCAACGGAAGGCGCCGGCAGCGCCTTCGCCGCAATCGCATTCAGCTCGGCGTTGGCTGTCGGCGGGAAGTCCGGATTGAATCCCTGGTTCAACATCTCCTGGCGCGCGGAGGCAGCGAGATCGAAGGTAAGAGGCATGAACAGTCAGGCTATCATGAGCCCATGCCCAGTCTTGAAACCCTGGAACGTTTCATCTCCCGAGTCGAGCAGAACCTTCACGCGGATGCGATTGAGGAGTTCTACACGGCCAACACATCGATGCAGGAAAACCAGGCGCCGCCCCGCCTCGGCCGCGAGGTGGCCGTCGCCAACGAACGCAAAGTGTTGGCGCGAGCCAAGTCAGTGAAGTCGACGTGCGTTCGTCCGGCGCTCGTGAACGGCGATCACGTCGCGATCCGCTGGATTTTCGAATTCGAATGGCTCGACGGCCGGACGATGCGCATGGAAGAAATCGCCTGGCAACGCTGGGAAGGCGAGCGGATCGCCGAAGAGACATTCTTTTACGACCCGGCGCAACGCACTCCAAAAGAGCGATAAAATCGGCGCAAAATGACGATTAACCTCCAGGTCGCCACGGCTGGCGACGTGCGTGAACTGGCAGCTCTCCACAACAAGGCCGCCGAGCGTCTCACTGGACAATACGGCCAAGGCCTGTGGTCCGCGAAGACCACCGAAAAGAGCCTGCTCTGGACGATGAAAGTCTCGACGACTTATATCGTCCGCACGGACGCGGGCCTGATCGCGACGTTGTCGCTTTCCGAACGGAAGCCGTGGGCGATCGACAAGACTTTCTTCAGCGTGAGCCGCATGCCTCTGTATTTGACTGGAATGGCAGTCAACCCGGATGAACAGCGCAAGGGCATCGGCAAGCTATGCCTCGATGAAGCTCGCCGGATCGCCGCAAAATGGCCGTCCGACGCGATCCGCCTCGACGCCTGGGATGCCGCCGCCGGAGCGGGCGACTTCTACCGTCGCTGCGGATTCCGGGAAGTCGGACGCGTCACGTATCGTGGGGCTCCGCTGATCTATTTTGAATGGCTGATGTGACTCGTCTGATTCTCGAACAGGAACAACCCGGACTTCCCTGCCACCGCGAAATCCAGATCGCCATCCTTGTCATAATCCGCGACCGCAATCTGCATCCCCGACCCCGTCCGGGTGCCGTACTCGATCACGTGCCGCGCCCATTGTTTCGCTCCTGAAAGCGGCGTGATCCACTCGTACCAGAAGAGCCCCAACGGCTCGCGGCCCCCCGGATCGTGGCCGTTGTGAGCCATGAACCGCTTGCCTGTGAGCAGCGATTTCCTGCCGTCTCCATTCCAATCGACGATCGACATCGCGTGCGACTGCGAGAACGCTTCGTCGATGATATGTTTGACCCATTTGCCGTCCGCGGTGTGCTCCATCCAGAACACGCCGTAGTTGTGCGCCATGCTGGTCACGATGTCGGGATGCCCGTCCCCATTGACGTCGAAGACGTACATGAATCCCAGCGCGTCGGATCCGAAATCCCAGTCCCTATGGAAGTTCCACAGACCCGTCCGCGGATCCGCCGGAGCCTCAAACCATCCCCTCGGAGTCAGGATGTCCGCCCGCCCATCGCCATTTACATCCCCAACGCCGATTCCATGCCCATAACTCTGCGGACTCACCACGTGCTTCTCAAACTTCCCGTTCCGCGCCTCATACCAGGCGAGCGGCTTTTTTGAATCCCCGAATTGCGGAAGAATTTCGTGCGCCTTTCCGTCGTTGTCGAGATCCACGAGGAATGCAAATTCGATCGGCGAACCAGTTTCAATGACCGTTTCCTTCCAGGCCCCGCCGGTCTTGCCAGGATTCTTCCACCAAGCCATCTTCTTCGAATTCCAACCGACCGACACGATATCGATGTGCCCGTCGCCATCGACATCGAGAGGCAAATCGCTGAAGTCGTCGATGTAGTTATCCCAGAAATCGAAGTCGCGGAAGCGGCGCTTGTTGAACTTCGGAGCCTCGTACCAGTTCTCGCCCGACACGATATCGAGCTTGCCGTCGCCGTTGATGTCCGCCCAGGCGCACGCCTCGTTCGCGCCGAGATCGATCGTGTGTTTGAGGAACGGGATCTCCTCGGACCGTCCGTGATCCCCGCCCGCTCCGGCGAGAAGCCAGGCCCCCAGCGGCAGCAGCAGAATCGCGGACAAAATAGCTTTTCGCATGGCCGCTATTGTATATTAAGAGTGTTGCGGCCCTATCGTCTAGGGGTCTAGGACAGAGCCCTCTCAAGGCTTAAACACGGGTTCGAAGCCCGTTAGGGCCGCCAAACATCCTCACAGTTCCAGTTCCCAAGTCTCACTGATCAGGTCGTGCCCAATGTCCCGATACGGCCACGATTTCACCAGTTTGAACCCGTTCCGTTCATAAATCCGGCGCGCCCCGACGAGGATGCTTTGCGTCCACAGAGTGATCTTGCGGTATTTGCAATCGCGCGCAAAGCGGATGCATTCCTCGACCAAACGATTGCCGATCCCCAACCCGCGGACCGACGGATTGACGTACAGCATCCGCAGCTTCGCGACCTTCGGATCCTCCGTCTTCACGAGGAATATCGCGCCGACGACTTCCCCGCCCCGCTCGGCGATCCAGCATTTCTCTCGCTTAGGATCGAACTCGTCAATGAACTGCCCCGCGATCTTCGCGAGTAGCGCCTCGAACCGCTCGTCCCATCCGTACTCGCGCTGATAGAGCAGCGCCTGCTGTGCGACGACCAGGCCCATGTCGCCGACTCGAGGACCTCGCAAAATAAAGGGATCCTGCGTGCTCGTTGGATTGAGCAGCCGCTCTACCGTTCCCATCGCGGCGGTGAGCTCGGTCCGCTCGGCATCGGAGAGCGGCTCAAGCAGTTCCTCGACCTCGTGGTTCTGACGTACGTCGAGCTTCGCGAATTCCGTGCGGCCCTTCGCAGTCAGGGACAGCAGGCTTTGGCGGCCGTCCTCAGGCGAGGGTTTGCGGCTGATGTAGCCGAGTCCTTTGAACCGGCTGAGGATCCTGCTCAAATATCCTGGATCGAGTCCGAGCTCAGCCGCGAGCGCCGCCGCTGTCGACTGATCGCGATGGGCGAGTTCATAGAGCACGCGCACCTCCACCAGCGAGAAGCGCGTCTGCAGCAAGCCCTCTTCGAGGATCCCGATCTTGCGCGTGTAGAAACGATTGAATGCGCGGACAGCGGGAACTGAGCCGGTTGCCATTACTTGATAGTGTCAATTAATTCATTGACAGTGTCAAGTATCTACTGTCCGGGCTTGCCGGGCACCGCGGTCAAAGGCGGAATCCCTTCGATCGCCACCGGCCCGAACACCGGGAGCGCCATATCGAGCGTATCCCTCACGTTGCAATAGGGATTCCGTCCCAGGCCATATTTCAACTTCGCGCCCGGCGGCAGCTCACCCTGCACATAGAGGACGACCGTATTTGCATCCGCGAATCGCGCCTTGTAAATGGCAGGCAGCGCCTGGCCTTCCGCATTCTCAACGGCAAAGCCGGAGATCCGCCCTTCGGACGCCATCTGGCCATTGACCTCGGTGAACGTCACGCGGATCCGATGATCCGCATATTTCGCCGACACCGGCCGCGGACCGCGCTTGACCGCCGCGTTCTCCTTCGCACTTTCCGCATAGAGATCGTGAGCCGCCATCGCCGCGAGGCGCCGGCCGATCCGCTTCTGATCCGGAGTGCTGACGTGAATCCCGTCATCGAGTTCCACATCGATCGACGCTGACATTCCGGTGTGCGGAACTTTCTGTTCGACCAGCCGCTCCGCTTCCTGCACGGCGTTCCATGACACCGGATCGCCGTTGCTGACGTGCCGCCCAATCTGAACGAAGTAAAACGGCAGATCCGCTTGACCCGTGTCCGTGCGGAATGCCTGGATCAATGCTTCAAACTTCCCCTGATACACAGGCGCGAGTTGCGCGCTTGCATCGGCTTCGCCCTGATACCACAGGATCCCCTTGATCTTGCCTCCCACTGCCACGATCCGCCGGATGGTTGAACCATAGAGCGATCCGCCGCCCTCTGCTTTGAGTGAAGGGCTCCATTGATCCATTGAAGTTCCGCCGTGCGCACAGGGAATCAATCCGATTGGAATAGCGGTCCGGCGATACATTTCGATCGCGAACGGCAGCCCGGGACCGGCGCCCTTCTTGCGATTGGCGACGAACTTCTCGAGCGCATCGCCTGTGAGCCTCTCGGGCTGCCCGGCCTGATTCTTCGACCAGTGGACCTTGTCGACCGCCGACGGCATCGTGTGCAGCGGATCCTTCGCGATGACCCAGAGATCCGCCATATCGAACGAGTGGACCTCACTGATCGGCGGCGTCAGATCCTCGAGGTTCCCGACGCCTTCCATGTTCGATTGCCCGGCCAACACCCACAGGTCGCCGACGAGGATATCCCCGATGGACGCCGTGGCGGTTTGTCCCTTAGCCCAGGTAATCCGGAATTCGAACGTGTACGGTCCACCGGTCGGAATGTTCGGAACCTGCCCGGACCATTTGCCGCCTTTGACCTGAGTCACCGGCGACCATCCACGAATTTCCGTGCCGGCTTTCGTGACTCTGGCTTCCAAGTACCGGTTGTTGAGCTTCGCGGCTGCAGTACCAGCCAACTCGGCCGTGCCGGCGCCGCGCTCATCGCGCTGCAGGACTTGGTACTGGACCAATCCGGAAGTGATCTTGAGATCGTCACCCTGAGCGGCCTGCGTTTGCGCGGCGGACAACGTTCGGCCGCCAGACGCCACCAGTGCCAGGATCGGGATCCAACAATTGAAAGAACTTACGGTTCTACGCGAGCGAGCCACGCCACCTCCAGAATTCGAATCTTATCACCTGCCGGATGCGGCGATGTACTGCCCTCGTTCGCACCTTCGCCAACGCCAAACTCGAAGACTCGACCATTCCGGGCTAGCTATCGGCATTAATGGCCCGATGCAACAGTGGTACCAGTACTCGAGGCCGTGCTAGCCGGCTTTACGACAGCGGCTTTTTTGCGTCCTTCAGCCAGCCGGTCGGCCGCCTGTTTGCGCGCCGCGTCGGAGATCTGGATGTTATTCACGACCATCTTCGCCCCAGCGGACTTCGCCATCCGCGTCGCGACTCCTTTATGTTGAATGACGTTCGTCTTGCCCTCGAAGGTCGCGATGCCGCCTTGCACCTTGACGGTGAAATGATCGAGTGAAATCTTAGGCGATCGCGCCAGTCTCGCGCGTATGTCGTGCTCAATCTGAGCGTCGGATAGTCCGGACATGGCAGCCCGGTTGACGCTCGAATTGCTCCCGGCATACAAGCGGCTCGCGCCGCCGCCGGTCAATAACAGCGCCGACATGAGCAGTGTTGCAGCTCGAAACATAAGTGACTCCTTGCGGGGTTTCCGTCTCAATTGAAAATCCCGCGGCTGATATAATTCGGGACATGTCTGACCAAACGATCGGCCGCCGCGACCTGTTTCGCGGAGCCAAGACCGCTGCCGCCACGGCCATCGCCGCCGCTTCTTATTCGCGGATCCTGGGCGCGAACGACCGTATCCAGATGGGCTTGATTGGCTGTGGCGAGCGCGGACGATTCGTACTGAGCCAGTTCATTCGCACCGATCGCGTCGATGTCAACGCGGTGTGCGATATCTTCGGCGACAACATGGCGAAGGCCAAACAAGAAGCTCCGAAGGCCGCCGAATTCGGTGACCATCGAAAGCTGCTCGAGAGCAAGAACGTCGACGCCGTCCTGATCGCGACCCCGGATCACTGGCACGCCGGCTGCGCGATCGATGCTCTCAACGCGGGCAAGGACGTCTACTGCGAAAAGCCGTTGACGCTCAAGATTGAGGAAGGGCCGGCGATCGTCAAAGCCGCCCGCATCAACGAGCGGGTCTGCCAGGTCGGCATGCAGCAGCGCTCGGGGATCCACTACATCGCAGCCAAGCAGAAATTCGTCGACGGCGGACTTCTCGGCAAAATCACGCTCTGCCGCACCTGGTGGCATGGCAACACTTATCATTTGCGGAAAGCCCCCGCGTCGATGCAGCAGCTTCCGTCGAATCTCAATTGGGCCCGCTTCCTCGGACCCTTGAAGTGGCGCGACTACGATCCGCAGCAATACTGGAACTGGCGCGCGTATCTCGACTTCGGCGGCGGGCAGGTGACCGATCTGTTTACGCACTGGATCGACGTCGTCCACATGTACATGGGCTATGACGTGCCGAGCAATGCGGTCTCGAGCGGCGGCATCTACGCATACAAAGATGGACGCACCGCGCCCGACACGATCAACGTCCTGCTCGAGTATCCCGGGGAATATACCGCGACTTTCGAAGCGACGCTGGTCCCGGGAATCACTGGTTATGGGATCGAATTCTGCGGCACCAAGGGCAAGCTCTTCATCGATCGCGGAGGCTACAGTTTCAAACCGGTCGGCGGCGGCCCGGCGGATGAGTTCAAGGTCACAGGACGCCAGGATGTCTTGACCATCGAGCATGTCAAGAACTTCCTCGACTGCGTCGTTTCCCGCAAGAAGCCGAACGGGGACGTCCTCATCGGAGCCCGCTCCGCGCAGGCGTCGCATCTGGGCAACATCGCCTACATGCAGAAACGCCGGATCGATTTCGACATCCAGCGGGAGGAGATCCTTCCGTTCTAGACCGGGATGCTCCTCCACCCGCAAGTGTCCCGGAATTTCCCCACATAATCGGTTCCAGACGTCGATCAAATCGGCCGATGTAACCAATGTAGGATTTGAAAGCTCTACAAAAAGAGGTCGAGTCGCTATGTCGCGTCTGGATCGTGCTCGCATTATTTTAGCCTTCTTAGGAACAGGTGCCCTGCCCTTTACGGTGCGTGGCGAGACCCCGGCGCAGCCCAAAACGGTCACGCTCGTCGTCGCCTTTGACGAGTCGAAGGCGGAACCGCAAGTAGTCGCCGCCCTGCAATCGGAGCTCGCCGAGATCTGGCGTTCCGAATCGGTCAAGCTTGACTGGCGTCCGATCGAATCCATCCATCCAGGCGACTCCTTTGAGGATCTTGTTGTCGTTCACTTCAAAGGCGACTGCCGTGTTCGTCCCGACGAGTGGTTGGCATCGCATGCTTTCCTGATTGACGAGCGGGGTCCGCAGTCCCCCGGTCCCTTCGCTTACAGCTCGACTGTCGATGGTCACGTTCAGCCCTTCAGTTCCGTCCTCTGCAACCGGGTCGAGCGATCCGTCGAGTCCGCTATGCAAGTGGATCAGCGCCGATTCGCCGAGTCCCTCTTCGGACGCGCCCTCGGACGCGTGTTGTCGCACGAGCTCTATCACATCCTGAATCAGACCCGGCAGCATCAACATCAAGGACTGGCGAAGGCGAGCCTGACTGGCGAGCAACTGATCGCCCCGCATTTCCGCTTCGCAGAAGAATAGCCGGAGTCACGGCTCCTCCACCTTCGCCCGTTTGGCTTTCTGCCAATCGAGGACAAGCTGCCTCGTAATCTTGTCGGCGACATCCGCGCTGGCGCCGCGGAACTTGGCTCCCAGGCTTTCCTGCGTGGTCGACCAGACGACGTCGCCGTTTTTCAGTACCAGCCGCACCGCCGCGGACGCCTCGTGCTGCCGCTCCTCCGTATGAGAGGACGAGCTCTCGCTAGTCCCCGAGTTGTTCGCGGCCGATTCGGTATCGTGGGTCGAAAATGGACCGGACACCGATCGGCTGTTCGTCCGCGAGCCCCCATTATGCAGATTGGTCGTCTCGCTTGAGATATGGATATCCCGGAACGTATCCGCTTCCGCCGATCCCTTGAGCACGGCGTCGGCGTTTTCTTCCTTCTCCGTGACCTTGAACAAGCGCGAGTTCTGCAGGCTGCTGATCACCATTTCGCGCAACAGGTCGGATGTCGCTCCGCCACCGAACTTGTCGACGTACACGCGTCTGACCGAAGTCAGGTCCTCAGGCTCGGCCTCCTCGGGTGGCGGACTTTTCGGCTTCGCCGGTTTCGGATCCGCCTTGCCTTCGATTTCCACCTTCGCGCGAGCCGGTGCCTGGGATGGAGGAGTCGAATCCGCTGCGAGAATTGAGACCAAAAGTACGCTCAACATGATGAACCGTCACCCCTTCGGCGCCTTGCGCGCCTCGTCATCCTGGTACTCGACGCGCCGGCCCGTCCGCGCCTCGAGCGTCACCAGTACCGCTCGGATATCCGACTTCTCGACCTGGAACAGCACGGCCTGCTGCTTGCCGTCCTCATCCTGGTAGCCGATCGTGAGGAAGTGCCGGCGTTTCTTCGCCATGAAGAACATCGGCGAGATCGCCAGCGCGAGGACGTACCTGCGGCTGACGTTCTGCCCGTACTCGAGCAGGTTCACCTTTTCATAAGGAACACGGAAGTTGCTGTTCCGCGAGAAGAACACGAGGTAGCTCTCGTCACTCGCATCAATCATCCCGGAGCATCCCTGAGATAGATCCGCCCGGGTACCACCGACATAGGAAACATGACTGCCGATCGACGCCGACATAGTCAGCGCCAGTAAAACCGCAGAGAGCATGCCACGATTATGAGGGCAAAGGCTCCCCGCCGCGCCGGGTCATTCGGAGTACCCGCGCCGCTCTTTCGGAGGGAGTGCGCTCACCCCAGGGATATCCGCTACACTCCCGTTCGACACGCTTGCTACACTGGTCTTTTAGGCGTTTTCCCCCGCGCAACAACCTACATGCCAGTAAGTACTCAGCCCTTGTCCAGTCGTGCCCTCGATCTCCGTTTTGGCTTCGAATTCGCGGATCTGTACCGCCGCGCCGGACTCCTCCGCATCGACTCGAAATTTATCGAGAGCCTGCGCGGGTCAGACAGCCAGCTCGCCGAACGCCTCGTCGCTGCCCGTATCAATCCGGCGGCTCTCGCGCCCAAGCAGGGTTCGGAATTGATCATCGCTCTCGCCCCCCATCTCGAGGATTTCATTGGGGAACTCTTCGGCATCTCGGACGAGATCGAAGCCCTGCAGTCGGAGCACAACTCCCTCGCTCCTCTGCTCAACGCCAAGCGCAAATTCGTCCAAAAGCGCGCTCTGACCGGTGCGAAAAAAGAGGATGCCGAGAAGATCGACGGCCCCGCGCTCGAAGCCGAACTCGTAGAGTTCCATTTCGGTGGCCACCCTTTCTCCGAGGCCCTGTTCGCCGACCGCGTTACAGCTTGGCTCGCCGCCGAGCCGGAGCACGCCGCCGAAATCCACCTGGCGATCCGCTACGCGCAATGGTCGGTCCTCAGCGATGCAGGACACAAGCGCCACCGCGCGGGAATTTTGTTCCGCACGCCTCACAAGATCGACCCAATGCACTTAGTCCCGCTGTCGTCGATCCAGTTTCACCACACCGAGGCCGCGACCTTCACGGCCGATCAATGGCGCCACCGCGACGGCTTCGCCCTTACCGACCACGGCATGGACCTCGCGCACGCCCTCGACCAGGCCCATTACTGCATCAAGTGCCACAACCAGGGTAAGGATTCCTGCTCCACGGGCTTCAAAGAGAAGTCCGGCGAGTACAAGAAGAGCCCCTTCGGCGTCACCCTGAACGGCTGCCCGCTGGACGAAAAAATCTCCGAGATGAACACCGTCAAGGAGGATGGCTATACTGTCGGCGCGCTCGCCATCGTCACCATCGACAACCCGATGGCCGCAGGGACCGGACACCGTATCTGCAACGACTGCATGAAGGCCTGCATCTTCCAAAAGCAGGAGCCCGTCGACATCCCGCAGGTCGAAACCCGATCCCTGAAGGACGTTCTCGCCCTTCCCTGGGGATTCGAGATTTACAGCCTGCTCACGCGCTGGAATCCGCTGAATTTCGATCGTCCCGTTCCCAAAGCCGCGACCGGCTACAAGGTTCTAATCGTCGGACTCGGTCCCGCCGGCGTCACACTCGCGCATCATCTGATGAACGACGGCCACACGGTCGCCGCCGTCGACGGACTCAAGATCGAGCCCCTCGATCCGAAAGTATCCGGCGTCGACGCACTCGGAAATCGCGTGCCGTTCGAGCCCGTGCGCCACGTTGAGGATCTCTTCGAGCCCCTCGGCGATCGCGTCATGGCCGGCTTCGGAGGCGTCGCTGAATACGGCATCACCGTCCGCTGGAACAAGAATTATTTGAAGCTCGAGCGCCTGCTCGTCGAGCGCCGCGCGGAATTCTCGATGTACGGCGGCGTCCGGTTCGGCGGCACCATCACCGTCGAAAACGCCTACCAGATGGGCTTCGATCACGTAGCTTTGTGCATGGGCGCCGGCCGCCCCACCGTCGTTCCGATGAAGAACGGACTCGTCCGCGGCGTCCGCCAGGCCTCCGATTTCCTGATGGCCCTGCAACTCACCGGAGCCGCCAAGGCGGACTCGGTCGCGAACCTGCAACTCCGCCTGCCGGTCGTCGTCATCGGTGGAGGACTCACCGCCATCGACACAGCCACCGAATCGCTGGCCTACTACATCGTCCAGGTCGAGAAGTTCCTCGACCGCTACGACACGCTAGCCGCTGAGCAAGGCGCAGCCGAACTGCGAAAGTTTTGGTCGGACGAGGAGAACGCAACCGCCGACGAATTCATCGCCCACGGCCGCGCCGTCCACGCCGAACGCGACGCCGCCGCGCGCGAGAATCGCGAGCCTCGCCTGATCGACTTGATCAACTCCTGGGGCGGAGTCACCATCGCCTATCGCCGCCGCCTCATCGATTCGCCCAGCTACACGCTCAATCATGAGGAGGTCGCGAAGGCTCTCGAGGAAGGCATCCGCTTCGCCGAGAATCTCTCGCCGGTCGAAGTCGAGACCGACAAATACGGCCACGCCGCAGCGATCCGTCTGAAAGGTCCAGCCTGCGGCGAAGTCACTCTTCCGGCGCGCTCAATCCTGGTCGCCGCCGGAACGCAGCCCAACACTGTGCTCGCCCGCGAGGAAGGTGCGGACATCATCCTCGATGGCAAATATTTCCAGGCCATCGACGAGGACGGCAACGCCGTCAAGCCAGAGCGGGTCGCCAAGCCTTCGACGCCGCGCGTCCTGATGTCCTTGCGCAAAGATGGCAAGTCGATGAGCTTCTTCGGCGATCTGCATCCTTCGTTCGCCGGCAACGTGGTGAAAGCAATGGGCAGCGCCAAGCAAGGCTACCCCGTTGTGTCGCGCATGTTGTCGCGCCTGACGCCCAGCGCACCATCGCCTGAGGAGCTCTTCGCGATGCTGAATCGCGACCTGCGTGCGGTGGTCCACGACGTGATCCGTCTGACGCCGAATATCGTGGAAATCGTAGTTCGAGCGCCGCTTGCCGCTCGCGAATTCCGTCCGGGCCAGTTCTATCGCCTGCAGAATTACGAGTCGCTCGCGCCCCGTTCGGATGGGACGAAGCTCGCGATGGAAGGCCTCGCCCTCACCGGCGCATCCGTCGAGTGGGCGGAAGGTCTGTTATCGACCATCGTCCTCGAAATGGGCGGATCCTCGAGCCTGTGCGCGCATCTGAAGCCGGGCGAGCCGGTCATCCTCATGGGTCCCACTGGTGAGCCGACCGAGACTCCGCACAAGGAAACCGTTCTACTGGTCGGCGGCGGACTCGGCAACGCAGTTCTATTCTCCATCGGCCAGAAATTCCGCGAAAATGGTTCACGAGTTATTTACGTTGCCGGATATAAGAAACTGATTGACCGCTATAAAGTTGAAGAAATCGAAAAAGCCGCGGACGTAATCATCTGGTGCTGCGACGAGGCCCCCGGCTTCACTCCCAATCGCACGCAAGACCGGTCAATCGTCGCGAACATCGTGGAAGCGATCGCCGCCTACGCCCGAGGCGATCTCGACGATCCCGAAATCCCGTTGAATCAAGTGGACCGCATCATCGCCATCGGATCCGACGGAATGATGCACGCCGTCGCCCGCGCCCGCCACACGATCCTTGCGCCGTATTTGAAGAAGGAACACCGCGCGATCGGCTCGATCAACTCCCCCATGCAATGCATGATGAAAGAGATCTGCGCGCAATGTTTGCAGGTCCACAAGAATCCGCAAACGGGAGAGGAAACGGTCGTATTCAGTTGCGCGAACCAGGACCAATCGCTCGATCAAGTGGACTTCGCGAATCTCCGCAGCCGTTTGTCACAGAACGGTGTACAAGAGAAATTGACGAAGCTCTGGATCGCCCGTTGCCTGAAGCGTCTCGACATGCCGGCGAACTAGCTGATTTCATCCCCAGCGATAGGAGCTTTCCCACGTCCCGCCTTCTTCAGCACCGCGGCCAGTTTCTTCGGATCGGCCCGCTCCGCCCGTTCGCGGAAGTAGTCTTCAGCCATGGCGACTTTCTTGGGCTTGTCGATCTGCAATGGCTGTGATACTTTGTTCTTTCTCATAGCGAACCAAACTTCCGCGGCAGCAACAAATATAGCGCCGCCGCCACGAACGTGGCGCCTGAAAGCACCGCCAACAGCTTCACGTACGATCCGGTAGCATCGAACGCTTTGCCCATCACCACCGGACCAATCGCTCCTGCCATCGCATACGCCGTCCAAGTGAATCCGTAAAGCGTTGAGAACGAACGCAGGCCGAAGTATCGCGTCAGCAGATACGGAGTGATGTCCGCCTCGCCGCCCAATCCGAATCCGATCAGGACTGCCGAGCAGATCGCTGAAACAGGAGTGGCCGCCGTAGCCAACATCAGGATTCCCACCGCAGTAGCGCCCAGAGTCCAGAAGCCCACTCGGGGAGCGAAGAAGCGGTCGAGCAGAAATCCCGTCACCAATCTTCCGCAGAAGCTCGCAAGGCCCAGAAGCGACGCGGCTATCGCAGCGGATCCTGCCGTCAATCCGCGATCGGTCAGCAACGGCGATAAGTGCGTCACTGCTCCGTTGACGCTCATCGAGCCTAAGAACAGCGTTCCGACGATGATCCAGAATGCCTTCGACCGGACGCCTTCGCCCACGCTCACTCCATCGAGCGGAGGCGCCACGGCCGTGGGATCGAGGCCCGCCGCCTGCGGACGTTCTCGGACGAACAACGCCGTCAGCGGAATGCCGAAGAGCAGCACTAACCCGCCCAGAGCGAAGTACGCGACGTTCCATCCATAACTGTCGATCAGCGCTTGCGCCAACGGAGGCAGGACCATCGCCCCGGTGCCGACTCCCGCCATCACCAGTGCGAAGGCCAACCCGCGCCGCTCGTCGAACCATGTGGACACGGCTCGCGAATATCCCATCTGCGTGGTGGCGTTTCCGACCGCACCCAACACGACGAACGTCGCGTACAAACGGATCAAGCTGCCCGTCAGAAGTCCAAGCGACGCAAACGCCACGCCGAACACGGCCATGCACGGGAGAATGATTCGCCGCGGACCAAACCGGTCGAGCAAGTACCCCAATCCAGGCGATACGAGCGCCACCGTGATCGCGGCAAATCCGAATGCCGCGGAAATCGACTCGCGGCTCCAGCCGAAGGACACGCTGAGCGGTTTCACGAAAATACTGAACGTGAAAACGAGCAGCGAGCTGAAGCTCACCATGACGCCGAAATAAGCCGCCAGCACCACCCGCCAACCGGCGGCGGATTCGGGCCGGTTCACGCGTGAGAGTAGCGTCATGGCCCCGTTATGATACCTGCCGGCGAACCGGCAGGTCCATAGTAGGTTTAGGGTAGGTTGAGGAAGTCGCCTTCCCTCAATTCCCGGTGCATCTTCCGCCCTTGGATCTCGAAGTCGATCCGCAGGATCTTGTCAGCCCCAATGAAAGGATCGCCGCCCATATTGGTATTGTTCACCTTGATGTGCAAAGATCCATCCGGGGATCGCAAGTTCCGCAGAATCCGGGTCACGTCGCTGAACCGATTCCGCGCTCCATAGCCGGCATAGATGATCCTCAGGCCGCCCCGCATTTCCTCAGCCGGCGGAGGAGGCGGAGGAGGAGGTGCCTCGTACGCCCCACCGTTCCCCGGCCGCCGTTCACCGTGGGGCAAAAACAGGCGCGCATTTTCGGGAACCTCTTCGCGTACGAATCGCCCATTCACGTAGTATTCGATCCGCAGAGTTTTCGGATTGGCCGGCGCCGGATCCGATCCGAAAAATTGATTCGAGACGACGATATCGAGCCGTTCGCCCCGTTCGGCACGGCGCAACTGCTCCGTGACGTCCATCCAGCGGTTGTCATGACCGTACAATGCCTTCGCGATACGCAATTCCTGCGCCGCGAGCATACCGGTTCCCAGCGTCAGCAAAGCTGCCGCCGCACACAAGCCTCTTAAAATCATTTGCTCCTCCTCTTTCCAACCTTCCAGTCCGCCCCCCTGCGCAATTGGATGGCCCTCAACTGCTAGGGTATCTTACAATAAACTGCCATGACCGACCCGAGTCTTTATAACGACGACCTCGCGCCCGTGCCCCTGGCGCGGCGCACGTGGGGAATTTATAATTACGCCTCGTTATGGGTCGCCATGAGCGTCTGCATCCCCACTTACATGCTCGCCTCAGGACTGATTCAGAAAGGCATGAACTGGTGGCAGGCGATCGGCACTATCCTGCTCGGGAATCTGATCGTGCTGGTTCCGATGGTCCTCAATGCGCATGCCGGAACGAAGTACGGAATCCCCTTCCCTGTTCTGGTGCGGGCTTCATTCGGAGTCAAAGGAGCCAACCTCCCCGCAGTGCTGCGCGCCCTGGTCGCCTGCGGATGGTTCGGAATTCAGGCGTGGATCGGCGGCCAGGCGATCCATTCGATGCTCGAGATCCTCGCGCCTTCGCTCGCCAAGCCGGATGCCTCGCTGTGGATCTGCTTCTTCGCGTTCTGGTCCCTGAACATGTTCGTGATCTGGCGCGGCATCGATACCATCAAGTTCCTCGAAGGCATCGGAGCCCCCTTCATGCTCGGCGTCGGATTGCTGCTGCTCTGGTGGATCACCGGAAAGGCGGGCGGCTTCGGGCCGGTCCTCAGTACGCCGAGCCAATTCAAAACGACATCGGAATTCATTGCAGTATTCGTTCCATCACTCACCGCAATGGTCGGATTTTGGGCCACCGTAGCATTGAATATTCCAGATTTTACGCGCTACGCGACCTCGCAGCGCGCGCAGATCATCGGCCAGTCGTTGGGATTGCCGGCGGCGATGACGCTCTATTCGTTCATCGGCGTCGCCGTCACCTCCGCTTCGGTCGTGCTGTTCGGAGCAGCAGTCTGGTCGCCGGTCGACCTCGTCCTGAAGTTCAACCAGCCCGTGGTCGCCGGCATCGCGCTCATCGCGATCATCGTCGCGACGTTGAACACGAATGTCGCCGCTAACGTCGTCTCGCCGTCGAACGACTTCTCAAATCTCAACCCGCGCCTCATTTCGTTCCGCACCGGAGGCATGATCACGGGCGTCATCGGAGTCCTCATGATGCCGTGGAAATTGCTCGCGGATTATGGATCCTACGTCACCGGCTGGCTGATCGGCTATTCCGGACTGCTCGGGCCAATCGCCGGCGTCATGATCGCCGATTACTTCCTCGTTCGCCACGCGACTTTGAAAGTAGACGATCTGTATCGCCGCAACGGCATCTACGAATATTCGACCGGCATCAACTATCGCGCCGTCGCCGCACTTGCCGTAGGAATCGCGATCGCGCTTCTCGGCACGGTAGTACCTCCGCTGCGCTGGCTCTATGATTACGCGTGGTTCGTCGGCTTCCTCGTCTCCGCCGGAGCGTACGTGATCGCCATGCGGACGTCGAGAACATTACTTTCGTAATCCCGAGCGCCATCCGAAAGTACTGTACATCGCCAGCAATAGTGCCAGTACAGGAATAATATAGTCTCAATTTTGAATAATTGTGTGAACTACACACACCCTCGAAGCCGATCAACGCTTTCGAGGCGAAATGAATACCAAACTGCTCTTGTCCGGCTTACTGATCTCACTCGCGGGTGCCGTACCCGCATGCGCCGGAGGGATCGTCTTCGATCTCACATTTGACCCGAGCGTGAGCGCCGCCGACCAGGCCGCCTTCAACTACGTCGTCAACGAATACTCGGGGCTGTTCGCCAACAATATTCACATCAATCTCGACATCACCACGATGACCTCGGGCCTCGGTGAAAGCAGCACCAATCTCGTCGGCTATTACACCTACGCGCAAGTCAAAGCCGCCCTGCTCGCGAGCGCGTCGGACACGAATGATAACACCGCGTATGCCAC
>DASXZC010000685.1:0-3210 GCA_036502165.1 Bryobacteraceae bacterium | reverse complement strand
TAGTGGCTGCGCTTCAGTGGCTAGGCTTCGCCCAGTATGGCGCCTCGTCTTTCGCGATGCAACGACGCCACGGCCGGCGCTGACTGACTAGATCGTATTTGGTCCGTACGAGCCGCCAGCAGGCACTATCTGAACTGTCCTGTGCACGAAGGGCCACCACATCGGGTGGCTCTTCTGGGGTCGAACCGCTTGCGGTATGCGACTGTTATGGAATGGTCGCGGAGGGGCTCGAACCCCCGACCTCTGGTATGTGAGACGACGCAGGGGTCTTTTGCTCTCTTCGACCACGTTCGACTCAGTATCGCTAACCGCCCACTCTGATGCAACTTCCGCGATCACGAGTCGCGGCGAGTTTCGGCTCGTGTGGCTGCGTTCAAGACAGAAGTGGGCGCAAAATGGGCGCGGGAACGCGAATGGCACGCGCGTGGGAGTGCGTGAACGAGAGGTAGTCAGAACACGCGAACGAGATGCAGCGGATCGCCTTCCGTGCCGTAGAGCGGCTCGTAACGGTCCGTTACGTCGTTGAAACGCTTACACCGCGCGCAGAGAGCTGCCGCCTCCGCAGCTGAGACGCGGAGTGTTGCGGGGCCTACCTCGATGATCGCCCAGACATGCTTCACATCGCCTGCCCCATGACGAATTCGTTCGATATGGATGCGCAACGCTTGCTCACGCTTCCGATCGACCGCCGGAACGTTTGTTCCGAGCGAGCGCACCAACGAGCCGCTCTGCAGGTGTTGTGGAGGCTTGATGGCGGACGCGAGTGCCGCGCGGACCTGCACTTCTGTCTCGTGGAGGCGGGATGCTTCTGCGCGCCAGCGAGCAGCAGCAATCGGATCCCCGTCGCGTGGCGTTTGGGGTTCTGGTGGCGGCAGTTCGCGTTGGACTCCGACTTGCCCGGTGGCCGCGCAGGCCTGCATCCACGCTTCTGCGTGCGCGGTGCACACCTCGAATCCCAGAGACGGACGATCGTGCGGTTCAATGCGACCGATGTCCCGATCGTGCATATCGCGGTCTCCAGTCCGACGCTGCCAGAGGACGTGCTGAACGACTACGGCAATACGGAACAGTTTCGAGGTTAATGCCCGTCTTTTATAGACGATGCGCAACATTTGTTGAACGACCGCAACATGGAACATCGCGGCCAGAGGGGCGTCACGCTGGTGTTACCCTTCTTCGGACCATTCGCTCGGACCGTGCCGAAGCGTTGACCCAGCTTAGGGGGCCAGCCTGCAAACCTTTTCGGCGGCTGGGCGGTCTCAATACGAGTATCCGGCTGCGCCATCTGGCTGTCGCGGCCTGGCGTACGGGCGACACCGCTGGCTTCAAGGGGGCTGTGTCCTTCGCACTCCAAGGGTCATGGGCAGATAACGCCAGCTCTCATCCATGAAACTCGTCCGCTATGGTGCGTCCAACATGATCGTCGACACGCCCCATTCCGGGGTTATTCGTGCCGAACTGATTGGGCATCTGACGGTGACCGAGGTCTTCTACGAGCCACGCGTGAGGCTCAGAACACATTTCCACGAGCTCCGCATGAAACGGGTTCTGCTGCGTTTGATCGTATTTGGGTGTTTAGTCGCCACTCGACCTGCATGGGCCGATCAACTCGATTTTCGGCTCCAGCCGCCGAAGCGTGCGTTGACGCAGGCGCCGGCGGAGTTATCGGGGCTTTGGCTTTGGCGAACCGAGGGCTACGGATACGTCATCCAGGTCGTCGGCGACTCGCTCAAGGCGTTCGAGGTGACTGATCTGAGCTGTATCCCGAGTTTCCAGGCGCGTCAGGTCGAGCAGGACGGATCGCACGTCGTTTTCCAGCGAGTGGACGACTCGTCGAGGCTCGTATTCAGAGGTGCCACGGGAGCGGCCGATCAAGGCCGCCTGACCTATACCAACGCCGAATCGGCCATGATTTTGCATCGCGTGGACTCATTCCCCACGGTCTGTGACCGGACCACTACCGATGACTCTATCACCAACTTCGACGTGTTCTGGGAAACGTATCGAGAGCAGTATCCGTTTTTTCATCTCCACCACGTGGACTGGCAAGCCACGCGTGATCACTTTCGCCCTCGCGTCATCCATGCGTCGCCCCCTGAGCTCTTCGGTGTGCTCCGCGCGATGATCGAGCCGCTTCACGATCACCACACCTACATCTACTCGACCACGGACACATCGCTCGACTATGGCGGTGAGCGCCCCGATCCCGATCCGATCGGTGACGCCGGTCGTGCGCGGGCGCTCGAGATCATACAGAATCGTTTCCTGGTCGTTCCTCTCCTTTCGTTGGCCAACGGCAAGGTGTCGTTCGGCATGCTGCCGGACTCCATCGGATATCTGCGGGTGATGGGGTTCGGGGCGTACTATGCGGACAGAAGCTACGAGCGGCAGGGAGAGGATAGGTTCGCGGCCGATCTGCGTGCGCTGGACGCCGCGCTCGACACGATCTTCGCGCCCTCCGCTGGATGGCGAGGGCTCGTCATCGACATGCGGTTCAGTGCCGGTGGGGCCAGTGCACTCGGCTTGGCGATCGCCAGCCGGCTGGCGACGGCGCCTTACACGGCTTATGCCATAGTTGCGCGTCGCGATCCAAATGACCCGACGCTCATGACCGCTCCGCAGCTCGCCATGGTCGTGCCAAGCGCGCGGCCGGGATGGCATGGGCCGGTGGTCGAGCTCACAAGCCGCTACAGCGTAAGCGCCGTCGAGACATTCACGCAGGCGCTCATGGGCCGCCGTCCGGCGGTCGATCGAATCGGAGAGCACACGAATGGAGTGTTCTCTGGTGTCCCGAACCGTCACCTGCCGAACGGGTGGATCTTTGGCCTCCCCAACGAGCTCTATCTCACCGAGCGCGGTACAAGCTTCGACGTCTCCGGGATCCCACCGACGATCCCCGTTCCGACGCTCAGGACGGCGGATCTCGCCGCGGGCAGGGATCCGGGACTCGATCGCGCGATCGCAGTGCTGTCGGCGGGACGGGTGGACTCGCCGAAGAAGTAGTCGGGGCCTCCCACGGCTCGCAAACGACCACACCGAGGCAATCAGCGCAGTCGCATGCCCCTTCGGCGACGAGGTCGGCAGCTTCGTCGGTGCTGACGGCGCGGATCGTGACCATGGGGCGACACTCGTCACACAACGCCAACGCACCAGGGTGCGCCCGCGATACGCCCATTTCCGCGCGCGTCGGCGCCGTCGAGCCACACCCCT
>DASXZC010000684.1:0-4581 GCA_036502165.1 Bryobacteraceae bacterium | reverse complement strand
GCGGCTCGCGATGTCGAATAGAACGGGACGCGGGATGTCGAGGACGTCGCCGGGTTTTGCGTATTCCGAGAGCCACCACTTCGGCTGCACTTGATCGACAGGCGAGGATTCGATGTAGGCGATCTTGCGGTGCTGGCCGGTGCGGACGCGATAGGCGGCGAGCTTGTGAGAATCGGGCGACCAGGCGTGCGAGGAGAGCACGTAATGATCGCCTTCGGTGCCGTCGAAGCTGAGAGGGGTCGCTTGCTTCTTGCCTTTTTCGCGAATGAATACGTTGAAGTTTTCGATGATCGCTTCCCACTTACCGTCGGATGAGGCGACCGGCGTGTCGAGGGATTCCACATGCGGGCCGGGAAGTTCACGGAATGGACGGGGATCGCCATCGCGGAACGCGGTCTTCTCGCAGAAATAGGTTTGCAGATTGACGCGCCAGCGGGAGCCTTCGGCGAGGAAATCGACGTACGTTTCAGCGTCGTTGAAGTGGATCGCTGTGAAGGGAAGACGCAACGGTTTTGCGTCAATTCCGGCGGCTTTCGAGAGGGCGGCGGCGAGTTTCGCGGCATCAAAAGCGGGGGATTTTTGGCCGGTTGTCGCGTCGACGATCATGAACTCATAGCCGCCGGGCGTGGTCCGGCGGTACCAGAATCGTTTCGACTTATTGATCGCAGTCGCCGCATCGGGCAGATGAAGATCGAGGGCGAGCGCGTGCTCGCGCAGGGTCGCGGAGCGTTGGTAATCCGCGAGCGTCCCCTGTCCGATTGCGAACAGACTGAACACGCTCGCGAGCACGAGCAACCGGGTGAATTGCATGAAAACGAGAATAACGCGGAACCATCTCAGGATTCGGGCGTATCTAGTTGCTGAAGCTATGCCCAGCCAAATCCGTTTTATCATCCGGCGATTACTGAAGAGTCCGGGCTTTGCGGCGGTGACGCTGCTGACGCTCGCGCTTGGGATCGGCGCCAATACCGCGATTTTCGGAGTGATCAACGGGATCCTGCTGAAGCCGCTTCCGTTTCCGGATTCGAACCGGCTGGCCTCGGTGAGGCTGTCGGCTCCGGGGATCAATCTGCCGGACCTCGAGCTGTGCCCGGCGCTCTACTTCATCGGCACCGAGGACTCGCGTGCGTTCGATCACCTGACGGTCTGGCAGGGCGATTCGGTGAGCGTCACGAGCATCGGCGAGCCGGAGGAAGTGGAAGTCGTCGATACCACTTGGGATTTGCTGGGGGCGCTTGAAGTGGCGCCGATATTGGGCCGTCCGCTGCTCGCCGCCGATGGCCAGCCGCATGCGCCGGATGTGGTGCTGTTGACCTATGGATATTGGATGCGGAAGTTCGGGGGCGATCCGAATGTGATCGGAAAAAAGATCGTCGCCGATGCGAAGCCGCGGGAGATCGTGGGCGTGCTGCCGCAATCGTTCAAGTTCCTGAATCGCAAACCGCAGATGTTGATCCCGATCCAGTTCGAGCGTGCGAAAGTTTTTGCGGGCAACTTCAGCTATGACGGGATCGCGCGGCTGAAGCCGGGCGTGACTTGGGAGGAGGCGACCGCGGATCTTACGCGGATGCTCCCGATGATGACGCAAAAGTTCCCGCTGCCTCCGGGCTTTAATCAGGGCATGTTCGAATCCGCGCGGATTGCTGCGCGAGTGAAGCCGCTGAAAGATCGCGTCGTCGGCAACATTTCTACGATGCTGTGGGTGCTGATGGGGACGATTGGGATGGTGCTGTTTATTGCGGGCGCGAACGTGGCGAATCTGCTGCTGGTGCGTGCGGAGGGCCGCCAGCATGAGCTGTCGATCCGCGCTGCGCTGGGTGCGAGCCGCGGGGATCTGGCGCGGGAGTTGTTAACGGAGAGCATCCTGCTGGGGCTGGTGGGCGGAGCGTTGGGATTGGGCCTTGCGGATCTGGCGCTGCGCTGGCTGATCCACATTGCGCCGGCGGGATTGCCGCGTTTGAGCGAGATCTCGATCGACCCGGCGGTATGGCTGTTCGCTCTAGGCGTTTCGGTGATTGCGGGAGCATCCTTTGGATTGATTCCGGTCTTCAAGTATGCGGGTCCGCGATTGAATAGCGGACTGCGCGATGGCGGCCGCGGCTCGAGCGTCGGACGCGAGCGGCATCAGGCGCGGAGTTTGCTGGTGATTGTGCAGGTGGCGCTTGCGATGGTGCTGCTGATCGGCGCGGGACTAATGATCCGCACGTTCCGCGCGCTCGCGAATATCGACCCGGGGTTCAAGAATCCGGAACATGTGCTCACACTTCGTGTGGGCATCCCAGAGAAGCATGTCCCGAAGCCGGAACGCGTGCTCGCGATGTACCAGGAGATGGTGCGCAAGATTCGAGAGATCCCGCTCGTCGATGCGGTATCGCTCGGATCGATCCCAATGGATGGCGACCACAGCGGCGATCCGCTGTTTGCGGAGGATCGGGAGTATAAGCAGGGCGACCTGCCGGTGGTCCGTTCGTACAAGTATTCGGCGCCCGGGTTGTTCACAACGTTGGGAACGCCGCTCATCGCGGGTCGCGATTTCACATGGACGGATAACGAACAACGGCTTCCGATGGTGATCATCTCAGACAATCTGGCACGTGAGTTGTGGGGCGACCCGGCACGCGCGATCGGCAAACGGGTGCGCGAGCGGCCGGGCGGAGTGTGGCGCGAAATCATCGGCGTGATCGGCGATGCGCGCGACGATGGAATGACGCAGCCGGCGCCGAAGATGATTTATTTCCCCCTCATTATTCCCAAGCTTTGGGATGAGGACGTCATCGTCAAGCGGTTCCCCAACTTCGCCGTGCGAAGCAGCCGCACGGGGACGCAGGCGTTCTCGAAGCAAGTGCAGCAGGCGATCTGGGAAGTCGATCCGGTGCTGACGATTTCGCGTGTACAGACGCTGCGCGAGATGGAAGAAGGGTCGCTGGCGCGCACGTCGTTCACGCTGGTGATGCTGGCGATCGCGGGTGCGATGGCGTTGATCCTCGGCGTGATTGGCATCTATGGCGTCATATCGTACTCGGTGTCGCAGAGGACGCGGGAGATCGGGATCCGCTCGGCGCTCGGCGCGTCGAGTAGTGAGTTGCGGACGATGTTCGTGCGGCATGCCTTTATTCTGGCGGCGATCGGCGTGGGGATCGGGCTGGCGGCGGCGTTGGCGGCTACGCAGTTGATGGCGTCGCTGCTGTTTGAGGTGAGCCCGAGGGATCCACTGACGTTTGGACTGGTGCCGCTCGTGCTGATCTGCGCGGCGCTGGCGGCGAGCTTCCTGCCGGCGCGGCGGGCCACGCTCGTTGAACCGGTCGAGGCGCTGCGGACCGATTGATGGTTTCGGTAGGATAGGAGGCCCGCATGACGCGCCTCCTCTTCGTTACTGATCAGTTTCCACCGTCGCTTGGCGGCGTGGCCGTGAGTGCGAATCGCACTGTCGATGCCTTGTGTGAACTGGGCCTGCACGTCGATGTCATTGCGTGGACGCGGGCGTTGCAGCCGGGCGTTGTGGAGTCGACGGGTGAGAATCCGCGAGTCTTCCGCTTCGGACGCTATCGGCAGTGGGACAGCACGTTTCCACACACCATGAACCTGTGCGATTGGCTGTATTCGGTCGCGCCATATGATGCGATTTGGGGGCATTATCTGGTGCCTGCGGGATTCTTTGCGGTGGGGATGGGGCGGTTCCATGGGACTCCGTCGACGGTGAGCATACGGGGGAATGATCTCGATCGGGACATGTGGGCTCCGGGGGATTTTGCAAGGTTGCGGTGGACGCTCGAGAATGCAGATCTTGTCACGACGGTGACTCGGGAGTTGGGGCGGAAGGTTCGTGCGTTGGTGCGCCGGGATACTGTGCATTTGCCGAATGCGGTTGATTTTGAGGTCTTTCATCCGATGGCGCCGGCGGCGGGGCTGCGAGAGCGCTTGGGGATTTTTTCGGACGAATTGGTGCTTGGATTTTGTGGGGAGCTGCGGCAGAAGAAGGGGCTGCAGCCGATGTTGGCTGCGCTGCGGGAGGTCCGCGAGAAGCGGCCTGCTTGTCTGTTGATCATCGGCGACATACGGCCGTCGGAGATGCCGAAGATCCTCGAATATACGGGAGCGGGGCCGCTCGCGGAGCATCGGATTCTGGTTACTGGGACGCTTGCGGGCGGTGCGAGCGAGGTGAACGAACATCTGCAATTGTGCGATGTTTTCTTGCAGCCATCCCTGTGGGACGGAATGCCGAATGCCTTGCTCGAGGCGATGGCGGCGGGGTGCGGCGCGATCGCAAGCGATGCGGGTGGAATTCCGGAGATCATTACACCGGGCGTCGATGGAGTGATTGTGCCGCGTTGGCAATTGCATCGATTGGCGGAGGCGATTCTCGAGTGGGCGGATGCGGGGGAAGATGAGCAGCGGAGGATCCGCGAGGCGGCGAGGAGGCGGATCGTCGAGGGGTTCAACTTTCGACAGGAACGGGAACGTCTGTCGGGTGTTGTATCGAGGTTGATCGGTACACGTTCACTAGAGAGCTGACGGCGTGGGTCCAGGTGAAGCGGTCTTCGATGAGGCGGCGGCCGTTTTGCGCGAGTTTGGAGGCGAGGG
>DASXZC010000683.1:0-4711 GCA_036502165.1 Bryobacteraceae bacterium | reverse complement strand
AAACTCGTACTGATACCTGATTCCGCCATCAGCGTCCCGCGAACGATGATGGTCTTTGCTAACCAATACCCAAACGCGAGATTTGATGACCACGAAAGCCGTGTTCTCGAGCGGAATCATGCGCGATCTGCTCTCGATGGTCGAGCGCGTGGCGCCTACGGAGGCTACAGTCCTGATCACAGGCGAGAGCGGATCCGGCAAGGAAGTGATCGCGCAATCGATCCACTTGAGTTCGCTCCGTTCGGCGAAGCCTTGGATCGATGTGAACTGCGCGGCTCTTCCTGAGAATCTTCTTGAGAGCGAGTTGTTCGGCTACGAAAAAGGCGCCTTCAGCGGTGCCGATTCCGCGAAGCCGGGGCTGTTTGAACTCGCGAACAATGGGACGTTGTTCCTCGATGAAATCGGCGATCTCGATTTGCGAATGCAGGTCAAACTGCTGCGCGTTCTCGATGGCGCGGCGTATTATCGCGTCGGAGGATTGAAGAAAGTCCACGTCGATGTGCGTCTGGTTACCGCGACGAATCGTGATCTGAAGATCGCTGTCGAGGAGGGACGCTTTCGCGCGGACCTATATCATCGGCTGTCGCAAATCGAGCTCACTGTGCCTCCGCTGCGTGAGCGGCACGATGACATCATTCCTCTCGTTGAGCATTACCTCGCGCAGCAGAAACCGGGGCCGCACTTCTCGACTGAGGCCTTGCAAAAGCTGCGGCGGTATTCATGGCCCGGGAACGTGAGAGAGCTGCGCAACGTGGTGGTGCGCGCGGCGTTGCTCGCGACAGGTCCGGAGATTACCGCAGCGGAGTTGCCGGCCGAGGTCAGATCGGGCGCGGCGCCGGCTGCATTGCGAACGCTCGGTACGCTGCCGGAGCTCGAGAGGAATGCGATTTCGAAGGCGCTCAGCCAAACCGGTGGTCATCAGCAAAGAGCGGCGAACGTGCTGGGGATTTCCAGGCGGACTCTGCAGCGCAAAATCAAGTCGTACCGGTTAGGAGACGACGAGATCCGCATTTCACTGGCCGGTTAAGGCTCGCAGAGCGAATCCGGTGGCGATCAGAGGATCGTCTTCCTTCACGAGATTCTCGGTGTTCGCCCACGATCCATCCGGCTTCTGCAGATGCTGCAGGTCGTTCACGACGCCCGGCGCGGGTCCTTTCCCTAGGATCTTGAACGCGGCCATGCTTGCAGATGAATAGTAGAAAGCGAGGCCGTGAATCCAGCGCTGGTGGGCTGGACGATTGAAGCCCGGAGTGCCCATTCCTTTATGATTCGCGGTGAGCCATCTTGACGCCGACACGATTCGAGGATCGCTGCGATCGGTTCCGAGCGCGATCAGTGCGACGATGCCATCCGCCGTCGTGGTGCCATAGCTGCGGTAGTGCTTGCCTTCCTGGCCGGCCTTATTGGTGTCGAACTCTGTCGTCGTGAAGAAGAATCCGCCATCCAAATCATCCGGCTTGTGGGGATCGAAATTCTGACAGCGTTCGACGAAGATCCGGGCGGCCTTTAACGCGGGATCGGACTCCGGGATGCCGCCGGCCCGCAAGGCGTCGATCACGTAGCCCGACATCGACAGGTCGACGTGCCCCGTATCGGGAGGAGTCCGGCGTCCGCCACCCATGCCCCACGCGCCGTATGAGAGATCCTTCGGATGCCAGCCGTTGTCCTCGGTGAATTGCTGCGTGCGAAGGTAGGCGATCATCGGCGCGATTTCCAATTCGAACCCATTTCGATGCGCGGCGACAATCGCGTGAATCGCGAGAGCGGTCGAATAATTCGGATAGTCGGGAATGCTGGGATCGTTCATTCCCACTGAACCATCCTTGCCTCGGTGGCTGCGGATGTAGGCGAGCGCCTGATCGAGTTTGTCGGTGGGCATCGGATAGTCGGCGGCGGGAACGCGTAGCAAAGCATCGAGAACGAATGGCGTCATCGACTGACCCGACCGAAGCAGCCCGTACGTGTGGCTGTGCCATCCTCCATCGGGCGCCTGCTGCTTCCATAGGAAAGCAGCGCCGCGGCCAACGGCGGATTGCGGCTGCGGCTCGCGTGAGCACGCAGCCAGCGCGAGGAGACTCGAGAGAACGATCGCGATTCGCATGGGTACGAGTGTGTCACTTTCCGTTTCGATCGGCGAGCAGATTCAGGATCGCCGCGCCCGTGACGGCGACGCGTCCGGTGATGCAGTGATGCCCGGCCCAGGTTCCATCGTCATTCTGCGTCTTAAGGATTTTTTCGGTCGTCTGCGCGTTCCATTTCTCCCATGTAGGACCGCCGGTGCGGCGCAGACTTTCGGCGACGTTCAGATAGGAGAAGAACTCCTCGCCGCCAATTGATCCGAAGCCGGTCTGGAAGCGATCGTCGGAAAGTTGGCCGTTGATTTCCTTGATGCGATTGGCGTTCTTGTCGCGATCCTTGGGAGTGCGGGTGAGCTGCTCGAGTTCCTGTGCGCTTTTGTAGAGCGGAACCCCGGCAGCGGCGGCAGCGGCGGGTTGTTCGGCGGTCGTTTGCGTGTACTTTTCGACCTTGGTAACGACGGTTGCATTGACCGCGATTCCACGGCGTTGCGCGAGGTCGAGGCTCTGGGAAGCGAGCGAGGTTCCAAGGATCGGAGCCCATCCGCCCTCAATGTTCCAGCTACCGTCCTTCATCTGATTCTTCTCAATCTTGGCCACGCACTTCTCGAGATTGGCGCGGACACGGGCGTTCGATTTGGCGTCGCCCATGCGGCCGTCGAGCTCCGCGAGCAGCTTCGAAGTGAGGAAGGTGTCGATATACGGCCCTAATTTCCGCTGGATTTGCGTGCCTTGCAGGTCGGTGATCGAGAGACCCTCCATCGGAGTCTTGTCGGCGTGCTCGAGAATGAAACCGACGGCGCGCCTGAGCGATTCCTTGTAAGGTCCGCTCGTCGGCGTGTTGCCCGCGTGCAGCAGAGCTTCGGCTGCGACGGCTGTGTTCGCGACATCGTTCCCGTTCGATTCGAGGCGTTCGGTCTGGCGGATGTAGGACGTGGCTCCGCCATCTTGTCCCCATCCGCCGTCGGCGCCTTGGACGGAGACGAGCCATTTGAGCCCTTTGTCGACGGCGACCTGGACCGAGTCGTTATTGGGTGACTGGTCCTTGATGCGCTCGGCCTTTCCTGCTGAGACCCAGAGGACCGACATGAGGGCAATTGCACTCGAGCAGACTGCAATGATGCGTTTCGATTTCACGTGTGGACTCCTTTTCGCTGCTGGCTGTCTGCAACAGGAATGCCGCTGAGTAATCGATCCTTTCAACATGTGCCTGAAAATTTTCCAGCGCGGTACAATTGAGAAGCAAGCCGGATCGCCACTCGTCCGAGTTGGTTCGGTCCGCACTTCCCCCGGCGTAACAACTTTCCATCGTGATTTCTGTCAACGACATTACTATGCGCTTCGGCGCCCGCATTCTCTTTGAGGATGTCAACACGACGTTCCAGCAGGGACGGCGCTACGCGATCACCGGTCCGAATGGAGCCGGGAAGTCGACGTTCATGAAGATCCTCACGGGCGAGATCGAACCGACCAAGGGCACGGTGACGCGTCCGAAAAAGGTCGGCGTGCTCAAGCAGGATCAGTTTGCGTTCGATGCCTATCGCGTAATCGACACCGTGATCATGGGCAACTCCGTCCTCTGGGCCGCGCTCGAGGAACGTGAGAAGTTCTACGAAAACTCCGCCAATTGGACCGATGAAGACGGCATGCGCCTGGGTGAGCTCGAAGGCATCGTCGGCGATCAGGGTGGATATACGGCGGAAGCGGATGCGGCAATGCTGCTGCAAGGCCTCGACATCCCTTCGGAATTGCATGAACGGAAGATGTCGGAGATGCAGAGCGGCGAGAAGGTCCGCGTGCTGCTGGCGCAGGCGCTGTTCGGGGAACCGGCTGTACTGCTGCTCGATGAGCCGACGAACAACCTCGATCTCGAATCGGTCCACTGGCTGCAGAAATATCTGCTCGCTTACAACGGCTGCCTGATCGTCATTTCGCACGATCGCCACTTCCTCAATGAAGTGTGCACGCACTGCGCCGATATCGACTACCAAAGCATCATCACGTACACAGGCGGCTACGACGATATGGTGCTCGCGAAGACGCAAATTCGCTCGCGGGTCGAGGCGACCAATGCGCAGCGCGAGAAAAAAATCGCGCAGTTGCAAGAATTCATCGCGCGGTTCGCGGCCGGTACGCGGTCGTCTCAAGTGACGTCGCGTAAGAAGGAAGTCGAGCGGCTGCAGACGACGGATCTGGCGAAGTCGAATATCCAGCGGCCGTTTATCCGGTTCAAGAACGAAAAGCCCTCTGGACGTCATCCGCTCGAGATCAAGGGACTTTCGAAGTCCTACGGCGACCTCGAAGTGATCCGCGATTTCACGGCGTCGATTGCACGGGGCGAGAAGATCGCGCTGCTGGGACGCAATGGCGCGGGCAAGACGACGATGCTGCGATCGTTGTTGAAGAATGCAACTGGTTTCGTGGATGCCGCAGACCGCGAGTTTCCCGTCGATGGCGGATTAGTGACGTGGGGCCATGAAGTCGCGGTGGGATATTTTTCGCAGGATCACAAGGAATCGATCCAGCCAGGGACCACGCTGCTCGAATGGCTGCACGAGTTCGAGCCGGCGGCGTCGCAGCAGGAGCTGCGCGGATTGTTAGGTCAGATGTTGTTCAGCGGCGAAGATGCAACTAAG
>DASXZC010000682.1:0-5372 GCA_036502165.1 Bryobacteraceae bacterium | reverse complement strand
TATCCGCGACATAGGTAACACTTTATTGAAGAGTGATCTGTGTGACGCACTGCACGCACTAGGCGTCGGGCGTGAGTTCCTCCCACACATTGATCGAAACATCGGCGCAAGGTCCAGCGGGCAGTTCGTCAACCTCAGTGACGCGGGGGAGCGGTCATGAGGCGCATGAACATGTCGTTGAATTTCGACGCATCAAGATCCATCTGGATCTCGACGGGCACGCGCGAGACGCTTGGTTTGTCGCGGTCGTCCCAGGTGAGCGTGTTCCCGTAACTCGGGCCTTGGCTCGTGTCGACGCCCATGTAGCGGGTTTCCGTCTTCGTGATGACACTCGGATCCATCCAGGCGGCGGCGGTTAGTTCGTCCCACATGTAGTCGTTGCCATCGCCCTTCAGGAAGAACCGCGCCACGTAGCGTCCGGCCGCGGTACCGCTGGCGTCGAGACGCTTGACCATCTCGGGGGTCATGCGCGTTTTGATCGAGACATCCACCGGTGTGCAGACGATCTTTTTCCAGGGGGCGCGGAGCACGATCTCCGCCGCTTCGGGATCGAACCAGAAGTTGAATTCATGCCGGGGATTGTTGCTGAATTCGGCGTCCGCTGTCACCGGGTTCAGGCTGCCGCCCATGAAGATGAGCTGCTGGGCGAGCTTCGGAAAATCCGGATCGGCGCCGATCGCAAGCGCCAGATTCGTCATCGGACCGCCCTCGTAGATCGTCACTTCGCCGGGATGCTCACGCACCGTGCGCACCAGAAAATGGACGGCGTCCTCATCCTTAGCCTTCGTGTGCGGCTCACCTTCCGGAAGCTTCGGGACGATTGACGGCTCGTGCCACCAGCGGGCGTCCCATGCTCCGGCGTATGCCATCTTGCCGTAGCGCGACTGCCAGTGTTGCGCTTCATCGCGAGTCCGGAGGAGTGGAAAGGACGCTCCACGGAAGACCGGGACTTCGGTGCGTCCCATGATCTCGAGCAGACGCAGCGTGTGGGCGACTTCCTCATCGCGCCATTGATCGCCGCTGACGACGGTGACTCCGAGGAGGTCGACTTGCGGGGATTGGAGCAGCATCAGCAGCGTCTGCATGTTGCTGCCGCCGGGGCCGGAACAATCCTCATTGAAAATGATTTTGCGCCGTTGTTGTTGCGGCCACGCGCAGGTACAGGCCGCTAGAGTCAATAGGAATGCCGCAGCAACAGGGCTCCGCTTAATCAGCACCTTGTCAGAATGCCACCTTCAACGCCAACTGGATCAGGCGGGGATTGTTGACCGTCGAGTTCACGACTCCGAACGTGGCGGGGGAGTTGAAGTCGCCGCCGGGCGAGCCGAATTGCGGATGATTGAACAAATTGAAAACTTCCGCGCGGAAGTCGAGCCGCGTCCCTTCGCGGAACGGCAGCACGAAGTGCTTGATCATCGAGAAATCGGTGTTGGCGAAGCCCGGCCCGTTCACCGGAGTGCGCGAAGCGGTGCCGAGCTCCCCGGGGGCCGGAGCGCTGAAGCAACCCACATTGAACCACTGGCTCAGCGTCTGGCCGCCCGATGACGGATTGCACGTTTGATTCGGACGGTTGAGGCTGTTGCCGTTGTTTTCGAAGTTCACGCCCGAGCTGTTGGCGCTGTCGATGACGAATACAGGGAAGCCGGAGGTGACCTTCTCGATCGCGGTCACTTCCCAATTGCCGACCAGCGTATTGGCGAGGTTGCTCATGTTGCCGCCGAACTGTTTGCCTTTTCCGAAGGGCAGTTCATAGATGAAGCTCGCCGTGAAGCTGTGGTTCAAATTGATCTGCGAGAGTCCCCAATCGAGGCTCTGCCAGCCGGGGAGCGGGAAGTAGGTCGCGCCCAGGGGAGTTCCCAGGCCATCGGTGAGTCCGTTGTCGTGGTTGCGCGCGTACGTGTATCCGATGAGCGCGTAAAGGCCGTATTTGACGCTCTTCGTTTCGGCCTTGATCTGCAGCGAATTGTAGTGCGCCTTGCCGATGTCGTTGGTGTTCGAAATCGTCGAGTAGGGGAAATTCGGATAGGCGAGGCCGAACGCCGCGCCATTGGGTCCGCACCCGAGCGTGTAGCCCGACACTGTGCCGCATGCCGCCGGAGAACTTACGTTGATATTGTTGCCGTCGAGCAGAAGGTGGGAGGCGCGCGAGCCGGCGTAGCCAGCGGTCAAGAGGATCTGGCCGGGGAGCTGACGCTCGATGTTGATATTGAACTGCTGCACGCGGCCTTGCTTGAAGTTGGTGTTCTGCGATTGGAACGTGCCGCCGAAGGTATCAAACGTCGGCGGAGTGGTGAAGATGGGGAATCCATCGGAGGCGCTGATCGCGGTGGGCGTTTGGCCGTAGCGGGTCGCGCAGGCGGCGGTTGCGAAGGTGCAGGCTCCGCCAAAAGAGAACTGGCCCGACTCGGCGAAGAACGGCGGATTCTCCCACAATCCCTGCGCGCCCTGGTTCCAACTCGAGTCGTGATAGATCGCGTACCCGCCGCGGATCGCCGTGTTCGTGCTGCCGAACGGCTTCCAAGCCAGGCCGAGGCGAGGCTCGAAGGCGGTCTTATCCATCTTGATTCCGGCCGAGTTCGAAACGCCGCCCTGGCCGGCGATCAGCAGGCTGCCGGAGCCGGCGGGGTCGAAATCCGCCATGCGGTTGTGGGCTTCGGTGATTGGAGTGACAAGCGCCCAGGCGAGGCCGAGGTTCAGGGTGAGATCTTTGCTGACGCGCCAGTTGTCTTCGGCAAACGGCCGGTACAATTTCCAGCGCCGCCCGGTGACGTCGCCGGTGAAGGCCTGGTCGTGGATGGCGAGACTCGGCAGGCCTTCGATCAGATCGGCGGTGGGCTCGCCGCCCCAGAATCCGGTGTAAATCCAGTAGCCATCCTGGAAGCCTTGCGCCTGCACGTTCATCTGGTTCGCGCGGACTCCGGCGCCGATTTTGATGTCGTGCTTGCCGCGCACCATGTCGAACGAATCGGAGACTGAGAAGACGTTGGTGCCGCCCTGGAACGGGGAGAATCCGCGATCGCCAAGCGACCAATAGCCGCCGTCGAGCTGAGTGGAGGTCAGTCCGCAACTGCTGCCACCGAGGTTCGCGCCGGGGATGCCGAGAGCGGCCGCCGCGCAGCTTCCGGTGCCTTGGGACGAGATGTAATCGAAGATCCGGTTGTAGCCGGCGTTGAACTGGTTGATCGTGTTGGGCGAGATGATATGCGTTTCCGAAACGGCGACGTTGCGCGCGTGATTGAGAATGCCTTGGTTGCTGGCGAATGCGCCCTGCTCGGCAAAGCCCGGTGAACCGCCGGGAACGTAGGAAGTCGCCTGGTCGTAGCTGAAGCGGGCGAAGACCGAATCGCTGGCGGAGAAATTGTGGTCGAGGCGGACGTCGAATTTGCCTTCGTTCAATTTCCGCACGGGCTCGTTGACGTAGTTGTATCCGAGCGCCGCGTTGTTGGCATTGGGAAGCGGATACAAGTTGATCAGCTTCTGGCCGATCGGATTGATCAGGCTCGCGGGGATCTTGTTGCAATCGACGCCGGCGCCTTGAGAACCATCGGCGGCGGCGGGAATCGGATTGCCCTTGCTGTCGCATTGGAACGCGGTGTCAGGCGCGCCGCCGACGTTCGGATTATTGAGGAAACCCTGCCGGGGCGCGCCGAAGGCATCGTTGGTGAAGTCGCCGTTGCGCATCGCCTGGCTGGGAACCAAGCCGACGAAGGGGATGCCATGGCGCTGGTCTTTTTGCTCGAAATCGGCGAAGAAGAAGGTCTTGTCCTTCTTGATCGGGCCGCCGAGCGAGAATCCGAACTGGTTCAAATTGAACTGTTCCGTGTTCGTCGCGAAGAAGCTGCGCGCGTCGAGGTCAGTGTTCCGGAAGAACTCGAAGATCGAGCCGTGCAGCGCGTTCGATCCGGATTTGGTCGTCACGAGAACGGTCGGGCCCGCGCGGGTGCCCCACTCGGCCGAGTAGTTGTAGGTGAGCACCTTGAATTCCTGAATAGCGTCGATCGAAGGAAGAATCGAGATGCCGCCGCCGGTGAGTTCGTTGTTGTCGTTGCCATCGAGCAGCCAGTCGGTGCTGTTGGCGCGCGAGCCCCCGACAGAGAGCGAGTAGGATCCACGGGCGGAAACCTCGCTGCTGGGACCACCGTTAAAGAAGCTGCCCGTATTGGTTTCCTGCGTGACGCCCGGAGTCAAGGTGGCCAACTGCACGAAATCGCGGCCGTTCAAGGGAAGATCGGCTACCTGCTGCGACGTGATGACTTGGCCCAGGGTCGGGTTCGACGTCTGTACCTCGACGGGAGTCGCAGTGACTTCTACAGTCGTAGTTACAGAAGCGGGGACCAGTTTAAAATTGACTTCGCGATGTTCGTCCACTTGCAGGCGGATGTTCTTCGCCTCGGCGGGCTGAAATCCGGGTTGATTGACGCGGACGCTGAACTCGGCGACGCCGAGAAGCGGGAACAGGTAGTGTCCGCTATCGTCCGTGGTGGCGTCGCGGGAGATGCCGATCGCCGAGGCGTTGACGGTGACTTTCGCTCCAGCGATTGCGCCGCCCGCGGTGTCGGTTACCGTTCCTGAAATGCTGCCTGTCGCCTGGGCGTAGATTGCGGGGCTCGCGAGGAGCGCGGCCAGGCAAGTGAACGTCCCCAAACAGCTTTTTCTAATCGCCATCTTTTCTCCCTTAATTCGCGTGAAGTCCACAGCGGGCATTCGGCGCGGCGCACGGAGCCGTCCTGCATGTGGCGCTTGGCAAATCTTCCCTATTTTCTTGGAGGAAGAAAGCGTCAGGCCGCACGTATTGAATTCTTGGCAGCTTGCTAACCTGCTCGACACTCGTCTGTTACTGCTGAGTGTCTACGATTTGTTCAAGTATGGCTCCGATACGGTGTACTGTCAAGACAAGACAAAGGCGTGGGAAATGTAATGCTTATCGTGTTAAACGAGTGCGAAAGTGATACCCGCGGCGGTCATTCTCGGAATAAGCGCGTCACCTAATCCAGAGACCGGAGTGAGGATACCACCCGAGCCTGGCGTGGACTCTCCGGCGAGGGCCAGCACGAACGCGGATTCGCAGATGCACTTGACGGTGATGCGATTGCCCGGATCGCCCTTGCCTTTGAGGATCCCGCGCTTGTGCGAGCCGTCGTCGGCGTGGCCGATCAGGGTCAGTTCGAAGAAGCCGTCGTTCATAGTCTTTTCGCTGGGCCCTTCGCCGGGTGAAGGGAGCAACGGTTTGATCATCCAGCGTCCGAATCCTGAGCCGAGGATGGCTTCGAACAGCTTGCTTCCTCCTGAGACCAAGCGGGCGGTTGTGGCGCTGTCAAAGCGGGCGTATTCCTGATAGTCGAAGGGTGTATTGAGCAGAGCTTGGGTGCGGC
>DASXZC010000681.1:0-15966 GCA_036502165.1 Bryobacteraceae bacterium | reverse complement strand
TGCGTATTCGCTCATCTCCAAGGGCCGTCATGTCTTGATCGTTGACCTCGATTTGGAAGCGCCAGGGATCAGCGGCTTTCTTGCCAGGAACGAGGAACTCGAGAAGAGCACTCTAGCTAATCCGAAAGACGTATTGTCGCTACTCGAATTGGGGATTGACGCCGTGCGGAACGGCAAACCTGCGGACGACTTGCCTCCTGTTTCCAACTTCCTCAGGCCGGTCCGAGCCGACAAAGTTGCATCTCTGGAGCCAAAATTCGGGAAAGTCGGACGGCTCGATGTGATCGGCGCGGATCAGGAACGCGACTATCTGGGCAGACTCGCGACGTTACCCATCAAGGAACTCAGCAATGAACAACTGATTACGCTCAGCCGGCTGCTTCACAGGTATTTCAAGAGCCAGCGATTTGCGTTTCGCCCGCTAGGTTTCGAAGAAACCGACCCGCCAATCTCGACGCCTTACGACTATGTACTGATCGACAGCCGCACGGGGATCACGGAGATCGGTGGGCTGTGTGTCGGGCCGCTCGCTGACCGCCTGGTAGTAATCACGAGCCTCAATGACCAAAACGTTACCGGCACGCGAACATTCCTCAGAGAGGCGGGTATCGAGCTCAAAACGAGAACGGCAGATGCAGAGCCTTGGGATGAGGCCGATACTTCTCCTTCGAATCCTGAGGCGGCTGCAAGCTTAGGGCCCAAACCAACGATCGTGGTGGCCAGCCCCGTACCCCCTGGCGAGGTGGAAGCGAAACGCAATCGAATGAAGGAGCTCGAGACTGCTCTCGGCATTCGGCCGCTCAGCCTGCCTTATCATCCCCAGATGGCTTTGATGGAGAGCATATTCGTACGGGACTATCGGGATGAGTACCTAGCTGCGGAATACGCAAAGGTTACCGAGAGCGTCCTTGCGCAGGTAGAAAAGGGCCCTCAGATTTTGAAGGACTTAACTGCGTTTGCCTGGACATCAGAGACTGTCGATTGGACGCTCCGCTTGGCTTCATCCAACCCCGACATCGGTGTTGCCGCCCTTCAACTTCTCACTCGTCGTGTTGATCCTTCAGCGAGCGCCCTTGATATCCGACGGGTGTTTACGGTTTTGGCGCGTGATCCGGGAAGCCGGCCTTTTGCGCTCGCTCAGTGGGCGCGCGTGCTTGACGATCAAGCGAAAGCCAAGGGGGAATCTGAGGCGGACAAACTCTTCACCGAGGCTGAACGAAAGTATGCGGAAGCACTGCGGCTGAAGCCGGATTTCCCTGAGGCGCTTAACAATTGGGGGAATGCGCTTCATAATCACGGTAAAGCTAAGAGCGGAGCCGAGGCCGATCAACTCTTCACCGAGGCCGTACGGAAGTATGAGGAAGCAATCCGGCTGAAGACGGATTTCGCAGAAGTTCTCAGCAATTGGGCGTCCGTGATTGGCGACCAAGCGAAAGCTAAGAGCGGAAGCGAGGCGGACGAACTCTTCACAGAGGCTGAACGGAAGTATGCGGAGGCATTGCGACTCAAACCTAGTCTAGCTGGAGCCCTCAGTAATTGGGGGATTGCGCTTGGTGGCTGGGCGAAGAGGCGAAGCGGGGCCGAGTCTGATCAGCTTTTCACCGAGGCTAGACAGAAGTATGCGGAGGCATTGCGCCTGCAGCCGGATTTCCCTGATGCTCTCAGAAATTGGGCGGCGACACTCCTTGACTTAGCGAACACCAAGAGTGGAGGCGAGGGGGAGCAACTTCTCGAGGAGGCGGCTCTGAGGTGTAGGGAGGCGTTGCGCCTGAATCCAGCTTTCGCTGAGGCGTTCAGCAATTGGGGCGTTGCGTTTCACGGCCTAGCGAAAATCAAGAGCGGCGCGGAGGCCGATCAACTCTTTATCGAGGCTGGACAGAAGCAACTCGAGGCATTGCGTCTGAAGCCTAATTCCGCTCAGCCTCTCTTGCGTTGGGGAAACGCACTTGGTGAGTGGGCCCAAACGAAGAGGGGAGCCGAGGCCGATCAGCTCTTTGCTGAGGCAGGGCAGAAGTATGCGGAGGCTTTACGCATAAAACCGGCTTTAGCCGACGCTCACAATTATTGGGCAGCGGATCTCATCTATCAGGCTAATACGAAGACAGGTGCCCAAGCAGACATTCTCTACGACCAGGCCCGCGTCCATGCACTTCAGGCAGAGTCAATCTCTCCAGGAGTTGGCCGATTTAACCTTGCCTGCATTGAAGGAAGGTTGGGCAATTCGGACGCCGCAGTCGCCCATCTCAGAAGTTGGCAAAGCGTTATGCGAGTGACCCAGAAAATTGTTCGAGATGAGTCCGACTTCGACCTCATTCGAACAGATCCCGAGTTCGCCGCTTTCGTTCAAACGCTCCCGGACGAGTAGTGGTTTGGGCCATTAAGCCAAGGTTCTAAGCTCGTTTTGCAGCGGCTGCTCGCATTTGGTGATTCCGATAGCGCGCGAAACCGCGTGAGAGAATGAGGCGTCGTGGGCGTTGAAACGAACCTGTACCTCATCAAGGGACCGGACTATCATGGAGCCGCAGTACCGGCGCTGGAGGCGCTTCTCGCCGGCGCGGGCGGAGCCGCGAGGCCACTGTTTGAGAAGGCTTGTGCCGTGCTTGCCGAACAAAATCGAGATTACCCGTGGGGACGTCTTCATCAGGTTGAGGGCGAGCTTGAATTTGGGCTGAGCCTGATTGACGGTACGGCCGAGAACTTGCTGCATCCTGATCCCTCAATCAGCGATCCTGGACTTGTTCGGCGACATCACCTGCTCGACACGGTCTGCGGCACGGTTATCGAAGGCATTTGCGTGCCCTGGACGTTGCCGTTCCCGCCACGCCACTGCGTTACCTGCGACAGTGCTGTCTGGGAGCTTTACCAAGCCTCACAACGAGTGGAATACGTGTTTACTGGCGAGATTTATGTGCGAAGTCGTAAGGCACCCTTCGGCATTGCGGAAGTAAATGAGTTTCTGGATGGCGATCTGGTCCAGGAATTGTTCGATGAGATGTCGAAGGTGAGTCCGCCACAGCATCCACGTTCGAAACTGACGTATTTCAGAAATCTCTACGTGCTGTTGGAGAGTGCCTGCCGCGACGGGTACAAGATCATGGCATCGTACTGTTGATCTTCCATCTACCGCTGCGTCCGGCCGCATGACGCTGGTTCCTTTTGTGATCGAGTAAAGAACGGGCGGCCTCAGTGATGGGGAGGCAATTTAGACTGACACCAGATGGGCGTGAGGGTCAGCCGGCTGTACCGGGCATAGAATGTGGCTAAGAGTATCGATGGAAGTCAACCTGCCAGCGGACCTCAAGGAGCAAGTTCAGCAAGAGCTTGCAAGTGGCGGCTATCGAGGTGCCGACGACCTAATCGAACAAGCTGTCCGCCGCTTTCTGGATGAGACTCGACGGGCGCATGAACGGCTTGATGCCCTCCGCAGAGTGGGACAAGGCGTGGACGCGGCTGGTCTCTATGACCGCGTTCTGATTCCTGACGAAGTGTGATCGCCGTGCGGCCAGTGGTCCTGGATGCGTTATGTGATCTGTTGCCGCGGCTTGCGGCAGCCCCATGCCGCACGCTGGAATCGAAGCTTGGATTGGGCAACGATGACTCCCAAGGCCGGCCAGACGACGACATCAGGCCGAAGGAAAAATTCGGCTCTGGATATTGCTTAAGCTTTGAGTTCCACTGGGCTAACCATGCGGATCGCTCGCTTCGCGAGAAGGACCCGCTTGACGCGAGGTACGCCAGGTGTTACCGTTCAGGTAACGTCAATGAGCCGGTAGTGTTTACCTGCAGGGGAACTTGATGGATCTTTTCATCAGTGACAAGCGGCTCCGAAAAGTGGTGGACGATAGTGGCGCTTGCCGACGCCAATATGGTGCGGACATGGCGAAGAAGCTCTCGCTGCGAATGGCGTCGCTGCGTGCCGCGGAATCGTTGGTTGATTTCTGGCCGCCGAAGTCGGGGCCGGAACGATGTCATGAACTGAAAGGGGAACGGAGTGGTACGTTCTCCGTCGATCTGAAACAGCCGTATCGGTTGCTGTTTCGACCCACCGGTAAGCCGGCCAGCGAAGGGGCCGATGAACAAGAGCGATGGAAGTCAATCACGTCGATTGACATCTTGGCTATCGAGGACACTCATGGATAGCAACACCAGCTTTGAACCAACGGCAGTTCCGCATCCGGGCGAGTCCGTTCAAGAGTATCTTGAACATTACGGATGGTCGCAACGAGACTTGGCCAGGCGCACCGGCCTGACACCAAAGACTATTAGCGAGATTTGCAATGGCAAAGCGCCTATCACGCCAACGACCGCACTCGCGTTCGAGAAAGCACTTGAGCGCCCCGCACATCTGTGGCTGAACCTGCAACGGCTGTTCGATGAAGTTGAAGCGCGACAGCGTGAAGCGGTCAAAGCATCAGGGTGGGGTGCATGGGTCCGTCAGTTCCCATTAAAAGAGATGCGACAACTTCAGTTTTCCTTACCACAAGGACGTTCCGATGCCGATGTGCTCCTTGGATTCTTCGGCGTAACATCACCAGAGAGTTGGGCCTCCGTTTGGCGGGCTTCATCGGTTCGGTACCGGCAAACGCGAAACGCCAAATTTCGGGAGGAAGCAATCGCGGCTTGGGTGCGAGAGACGGAAATTATTGCTCGTGGGCTCGACCTCGCGGAGTTTGACGGCGCAAGAGTACGGGCTTCGATCGGTGCGCTGCGGGAACTCACGAGATTGAAGATTGAGGACGTCATAGAACCGCTGCAGGAGACCTGTGCACGGATTGGTGTGGCGGTCGTGCAGGTGGAGTCACTGCGCAGCACAGGGATTAGTGGCTGTGCGCGGTGGCTCACTGAGAGACGGGCGTTGATCGGCCTGACGCAGCGATACAAGACGGATGATCAATTCTGGTTCACTTTCTTTCACGAACTGGGACACTTGTTGCTCCACCGGAGCAAACGACCGTTTGTTGTCGACAATGCCGAGGACGATTTGTCCGACCGGGTTGTTGATCCGGAAATGCAACAGATCGAATCAGAGGCGAATCGATTCGCTGCCGATACGCTGATTCCTCCAGCCGCATTGGGAGACTTCATCCGGGCAGGAGAGTTCACGAATGATTCAATCCGCAAAATTGCAGAAGCGGTAGGTGTCGGTGCGGGCATCGTCGTTGGACGGTTGCAGCATGAGGGGGTATTAACACGCGGGCAGGGGAACTCGTTGAAGCAGAAAATTCACGGGAGGTTCGCAGAAAAGGAGTAGCAACGAGTGTAGTGCGTCAGACAGATCGTACATTAACCGCGGACCGCTCCCTTTGGTCGCGGCTCTGTAGCGGCTCTAAACACAAAACTTCGATTCTGACTCGCGACCAAAGAGAGCGGTCAGGACTTGTGACGAACCACACGAGGTTGATCTCGATCCCCTCACTCATTTCAGCTTTTGAAATTCGTCAAATGAGCGTCCGTAGTCGGATTCGAGTTCGTTCAATAGCTTCGTCATCGCCTGGGTTGGCGGATCATTCGAGGCATCCACGAGCGTGAACAGGGCCTGCAGTTGTTGAGCCAGGCGGCTGTCGGTGAGGGAGGTCCTTAACTTCGTCCAGGCGGGGGAGTCGTGGGCTTGCTCGGATTCGCGCACCATCGTTGAGGTGCTTCGGATCATCGAGGATAGCTTTTCTAATGTCCGCCATTGGGTTTCGAGATCGGTGGCGGAGACTTTCGATTCAGGGTCGAAGGCTACTGTGACCTTTTGCTCGCTGGCCGACGCAGATGGGCCGGCGGTCAGTTTGATTGTGTAGATGCCGGGTAGGACTTGGGCTCCGCGTAGGGCTCCGCCGCGGCTGCGGCCTTCGCCGCCGCCTTCGCGTCCACCACGGCCGCCGCCTTCGCGTGCACCACTGCTGACGGGAGAGTCGGCGCGGAGATCCCAGGCGATGCGGTGGATGCCACGATCGCGGTCGCTCGGAGGGACGCGGATGGATCGAATTGTCTTGCCGGATGCATCGCGCACTTCGAAGCGAATGTCGTCGGTTTTCGCGGGGAGGTAGTAGCTGAGGATCGCTCCATAGGGTGGATTGGCGGCGGTGAATTCGGAGTCGCCTCCGCCGGCGCGGGTGGCTCGAACGGAATAACGAAGCGCGGGGCGGATGGGGAACAGCTCGGCGGATTCTTTCACCGCGGCGAGCTGTTGGATCGGGGTCGCGTCGTCGAGTATGTAGATGCCGCGGCCGTGGGTGGCGAGGAGAATGTCGTTCTGGCTGGACTGCAAAAAGATGTCGCGGACGGCGACGTTCGGAAGGTTGCTGAGGTTGAATCGCGACCAGTGGGCGCCGGCGTCGAGCGAGACGAACGCACCGACTTCTGTTCCTAAATAAAGCACGTTGGGGTTCTTGAGATCTTCGCGTAGTACCCAGATGAAACCGTTGGGGGGGAGGCCGTCGGTGATGCTGGTCCAGGTTTTGCCGGCGTCGTTCGTCTTGTAGAGATGCGGGCCCATGTCGTCGAACATGTGACGGTCGAAGGCGGCGTAGACCACACTTGCATTCCTGTGCGATGTCTCAATTGCCGATACCGGGGAGTGTGCGGGAAGGCCTTGGATGTTGGGCGCGACGTTGGTCCACTTTCCTCCGCCATTGTCGGTCATTTGCAGATTGCCGTCGTCGGTGCCGGCCCAGATGACGCCTCGTTTGGCAGACGATTCTGAGATGCGGGTGACGGTTCCATAGACTTCCGGGGAGTCGGTAAAGATGGGACCGCCTGAGGGCTTCCATTTGTCGGGGTCGGCGTTCGAGAGGTCGTGGCTGATGGGTTCCCAGGTGGCTCCTTTATCGCCGGACTGGAAGATCACGTTGCTGCCGTAGTAGAAAGTGTCCTTGCCGAACGGGGAGGCGACGAGAGGGGCATCCCAACCGAAGCGGTACTTCCTTTGGGCGATGCTTGCGCCCGCGTAGGTGCGGACGTCGGGGCCGATGGATTGTTGGTCGCGGGTGCGTAGGTCGGTGCGGAGGAGTGTGCCTCCGGGGGTTTGGGTCAGCACAATGTCGGGGTCCTCGGATTCGCTGAGGACGTTGAAGCCGACGATGGTGCTGATCATGCGCCAGTCGTCATTCAGGATGCCGGCGGGCTCGCGGGTTTGGGAGGGGCCGATCCATGTGCCGTTGTCTTGCGTGCCTCCGGAGACGTGGTAGAAGGGCTTTCGATTATCGGCGTAGACGTGATAGAACTGGCCGAGCGAGATGTTGGAAACATGCTGCCACGTCTTGCCCATATCCCAGGAGGAGGCGAGTCCGCCATCGGAGCCTTGCCACATGCGGGAGGGGTCTTGCGGATCGATCCATAGGGCCTGCAGGTCGCCGTGGACGGAGCTTCCGATGCGGGAAAATGTCTTGCCGCCGTCGGTTGAGACTTGCAGCGCGCCTTCGAGTACATAGACGCGGTTTTCATCTTTGGGATCGATGCGGAGGTCGCAGTAGTAATAGCCGCGGGAGGTCAGGCCGCGGTCGGTGTTGACGACTTGGAAGGATTCGCCTCCGTCGTCGGAGCGGAACAGGGAGCCTTCCTTTGATTCGGCGACGACATAGACGGTGCGGGAGTTGCCGGGTGCGACTTTGACGCCGATGCGGCCCATGAGCGGGGGGAGTCCGCGGGTGACTTTCTTCCAGGTTTTGCCGCCGTCGGTGGATTTATAGAGTCCGCCGGAGGTGCCGCCGCTGTCATAGCGCCAGGGCTTGCGATCGAATTGCCACATCCCGGCGAAGATGACGTCGGGGTTGGAGGGATCGATGTCGAGGTCGGAGGCTCCGTTTTCGGGGTCGGTGTAGAGGACCTTTTGCCAGGACTTGCCGGAGTCGGGGGAGAAGAAGACGCCGCGTTCCGGATTGGGGCCGGAGGGATGGCCGACGGCGGCGACGAAGACACGATGCGGGTCGCGTGGATCGAGCGCGATTCTCGAGATGGTCATGGTCTGATCGAGTCCGCGATGTTCCCATGACTTGCCGCCGTCGTTGCTGTAGTACATGCCGCTGCCGATCGAGACGCTGTTGCGGACGTTGGCTTCGCCGGTTCCGACCCAGACGGTGTCGGGATGTTTGGGGTCGATGGCGATGTCGCCGATTGAGATGGTGCCGGGGTGCTCGAAGATCGCGTGCCAGGTGACGCCGCCGTTGGTGGACTTGAAGAGTCCGCCGGAGCCGGTGGCGGCGTAGATGAGATGCGGGTCGCCGGGGATGCCCTCGATGCCGGAGATGCGTCCTCCCATGGCGGCGGGGCCGACGCTGCGCCACTCGAGTTGATTGAGGAGCGTGAGGTCCGCTTTGTGCGGGGTTTGGGCGGCGGCGCAGCAGGAGATCAGGGAGAGGAAGAGGACTGTCGTTTTCATAGGACGGGGGCGTCCTCATTTTATCGAATCCGTTGGGGCGTCAATGTTCAGTGTTGAAAAGGGCGATAGCGGCGAGCGATTGGGGTGTGGGCGTGTAGGTGTTGCCGTTGAACAGATATTGGATCTTGTAGGTCTTTGTGATTGATGGTTGCGGATATTTTTTGACGGATTTGGGGCCGCCGGGAGTGGCACGGTCAGCGGCGTCGTTGGCGGCGTCGCATTGGTCGCGGCGGGGCTCGGTCATTTCGAATGCGCCGTAGGTGGCGGTGATCGAGATGTCCTCGAGGCCGTCACCGTTGAGGTCGTGAAATTGGATGTCCCGGACTTCGGCCTTTTGCACCTTGCCTTGCGTCATGCAGCACTTGGTGGTGTCGGAGGCGGTAAACAAGCCGTGGATTTCTATGTTGTCGTTTTCGACGAACACGGTTACGAGCGAATAGGTGTGCGCACCGTCGCGATGATAGATCCACGATTCGCACATCAGAAATTCACGGCCGGAGCGTTGCTTCCGGCGCATGCAGCCGTCGTCGACGGCTGCTATGCTGGGGTTCAATTTTGTCCACTTTCCGTTTCGTTTTCCGAGGAGCATGCCGAAACCGGATTGACGGCCGACGTAACTGCAGTTGTTCGAGCCGATGAACGCTTCCTCGTTGTCGACTGAGCTGAAGTGGCCGGTGATGATGGTTCCGATCGACCAGACGCCTTCGCCGGAGTTCGGACATTTGGAGCAGGTTTCGCCGTCGATTTTTCCATCCTCACAGGCGGCGTTGAGGATCGCTACGGAGGTAGTCTTGTCTATTCGAGTGTCGGGGCCTTCCGCGATGAAACGGGGCTCGTCCTGCTGGGCGAAGGCGCTGAGCGAGGCGACGATGAATAAGAGGAGGCGCAGTCTGGTCACATGTTCAGCGTGGTCGGGCGTGGGCGTTCGTGACGCATCACTGACAGGTCAGCGATTGCGGGCCGGCGAGCACTGTGCTTGATCCAGAGGGCCGGACGGTGATGGTGTGCGCGGTTCCCGTTTTTATGGACGAGGGTGTCGAGATGCTGAAGCCGTGGAGTCCGTTGTCGTTGATGGCGGAGCCGACGTCGGGGCGCGATCCGGCGGCGGGAGTTGTCAGCAGCAGAGTGGATCCGTCGAAGATATCGGCTGAGAGGCTTGTGTTGAGGTGATCGCGGTCGGCGAGCCAACCGGCTAGCGTCGAGCAGCTCAAGATATCGACGTTGCCGGCGTAGTTCGTGGGGGTGGTTCCGCAGGTTAGGCTGACGGGTGAGCCGCTCAATTGGGTTGTGGACGTTTCGAAATGGACTTCGAGGGAGTGGGCTGCGCCGTTCGTGTACGCGCCAGGGATTGGAAGGCTGTAGCCGTGTTGGCCGTTATCCCCGATTGCGTGGCCGACATCGGGACGGGATCCGTTGGCGGTGGTGGCGGCGATTTGGGTTGCGCCGATCCACAGGCTGACGGTCAGGGGTTGGTTGAGGCGATTCCAGTCGGCGGCCCAACCGTTGATGCCGCTGCAGGAGGCTGAGTCGATAAATCCGGTGTAGTTGGGAGTTCCGCTGGTGCAGGTGAGCGATACCGGCGAGCCCGCCAACTGTGCGGCCGAGGATTCGAAGTGGACCTGCAGCGAATGTGCGGCGCCGTTTATGTAGTTTGTGGGGAGTTGCAGGGTGTAGCCGTGGAGGCCGTTGTCTCCGAGGAACGTGCCAACGTCGGGGCGGGATCCGTTGGCGTTGGTGGAGGCGATCTGGGTGGCGCCATCCCAAAGGGTGACGGTGATTGCCTGGTTCGGACGATTGCGGTCCGCGGCCCAGCCAGAGATGCCGCTGCAGGCGGCGGTGTCGACGAAGCCGGTGTAGTTGGTCGCCGAGGTGTTTCCGCAGGTCAGGTTGAATGGCGATCCGTACACTTGGGTGGACGAGCTTTCGTAGTGGACTTGGAGTGAATGGTTGGTTCCGTCGGCGTAGTTCGAGGGAAGTTGGAGGGTGAACCCGTGGAGTCCACTATCGCCGAGGAAGGTGCCGACGTCGGCGCGTGATGCGTTGGCGGTGGTGGTAGCGATCTGCGTGGGGCCATCCCAGAGAGAGACTGTGATCGAGATGCTTGGCCGATTCTGATCGGCGGCCCATCCGCTGATGCCGGCGCAGGTTGCGGAGTCGACGGAGCCGGCGTAGAGGGGAGTGGATCCGCAGGTCAGGCTTTTCGGCGAGCCTGGGAGCTCGGTGGCGGTCGCCTCGTAGTAGACGTGAATGGTGTGCGGGTTGCCATCGTGTAGGGCTGCCGGGACTGTGTAGCTGAAGCCGTGGAGTCCATTGTCGTTGAGAAAGGTTCCGACGTCGCTGCGGTACTGATTGGCGGTGAACTGCGAGAGGATCGTGGTGCCGTCTTTGATCGTAATCGTCAGGGACGCGTTGGGGGAGTTGCGATCCGCGGCCCAGCCGGTGATTGCGGCGCAGGTGGTGGAGTCGACGGAGCCGGCGTATACAGCGGTCGGCGTGGTAGTAAACGAGCGGATCCCGCTCGGCCAAGGTCCGCCGGTGCTGGTCAAAGCGACGATGCGCCAATAGTACGTCGTATTGCGGGCAAGTTGGGGAGAGTAGCTGGTGGCGGTCAATCCCGACGCTAGAAGCGGAGGCGATGGAGAGGTGCCGAGGTAGAGCGTGTACGAAGTTGCGTTCGGCTGAGCGTTCCAGGTCAAGGTTGCAGAGGGCGACACACCGGTCTGACCGTTCGCTGGATAGGTCAGTGCCGGGCCAGCGAGCGCCGATACCACTGTCGGATCGACGGCGGAAACGGTCCAAATCCCCTCTGTCGCGGTTACGGAGTTGACTACCACGGATGGGGCGTCCGGCGCGACGCTCACGCCGAGCGTGATCGAAGGGGCGCTCGCACCTGGTGCGAGACGCATGTATTCATTGAACGTACAAGTCAGAGAGGCAAAGTCGCAGATCCAGCCGTCGCCCGCCATCCCGGACTTTATTAGTCCAGGCGGGAGCGTATCCGTAACGGTGAACTGCGGCACCAATAGGCTTGTGCTTGTATTGGTAACGGTCAACGAGTAGGTCGCGGGGAACTGGCCAGGAGCAAAGTTCCCCGTGTGCGTGCTGGTGATCCGCAGACCGGCGGCCAAACCAGACATGATTTCGATGTCGGAATGGGACACGGCGACATCGAGGCGCCCGTCGCCGTTGAAGTCCCCGGCAACGACAGCTGCCGGCGTGCCGGAGAGTCCATAGCCCGAGGGAGCGCCGAACGTCCCGTCTCCATTGCCGGGCAGCAGGGAGATGGTTTGGTCATCCGAATTCATTAACAGGACGTCCAGCTTGCCGTCGCCATTGAAGTCGCCGATCAGTTCAGCATTTCCAGAGCTGGTGGAGGTGTTGTTGTAGTAGGCGGCTGTTCCACAGGAGCCGTCGGCGTGGCACAGCAGGATCCCAACTTGTCCCGTAGGAGCGAAGGCAATGTCCAGAATCCCGTCGCCATTGAAGTCGGCAACCGCCACCTGGATGGCCTTCTGTGTTGCCGTCTGATGGCCTGAGTCGAAGGTTCCGCCACCTCGCCCGAGATAGATCCCGATCGTCGATCCATAGCTCGCCACAACATCGCCGATGCCGTCGCCATTGATGTCGGCGATGATGGCCCGGATTGGATTGTCAGTGCTGGGAATGACCGGCCCGGCTCGAAAGGTCCCGTCGCCGTTGGCGAAGTACACGAGTACGCCCTGAACGCCGGTTGAGAGAATACCCGTGAATACCAGGTCTGGCGTGCCGTCCTGATTCAAATCGCCGGCCTCCATCGAGAAGACTTCGACCGCGCCGGTTCCAATTCCTGGCACCGCGCCGCTCGCCGACAGCAGCAGCCGAATCGGATTCTGGAACGTTCCGTTGCCATTCCCGGGAATAAGATTGAGCGTTCCGTCGCTGTCAGCGGTCAGGAGATCGGCCCTTCCGTCGCGATTGAAGTCGCCAATCACGAGGTAGGAGGGGTCCGATGATCCCATGGAATAGATGACCTCCGGCTGAAAGGTGCCATCGCCATTTCCGAGGATGATGCCGAGGGAATGCGCTCCGGAATGGATGACGACGAGATCGGTGGTCCCGTTGTGGTCGAGATCGGCTGTCGAGATCGTCTTCGCTCCGGCGGCTGGTACCGTCGCGCTGACGCCGAATCCGAGAGCTGGAGTTGCGGTTACCGTCACGGCGACCGCGGGGGAACGGGTGGCGGAGTAGATGGCGGTCAAACGATGGGTGCCTGGCAACAAGCCGCGCGTCGTCCAAACGATGGGCTGCGTCGTAGCTGGGGCGGAACCAATTTCAGTGGCGCCGTCGTAGAAAAAGATGGCTCCGGAGGGGTTGCCGGCGTCGGTGATTGTCGCGGTGAGAGTGACGAGGTCGTTCAGGGTCGTGGCAGTGGGCGAGGCCGTGAGTCCGACAGCGGGAAGAGGCGTCGCGCTGATTCCTATAGCTAGTGAGAAGAGAGCACAGAGAGAGTGTAAGCGAATGCGCACCGATTCCTTATCGGCCTTAGGAAGAAAGTTTTGAGCAGTGCGATCTCGACTTGACCGGCCGGTGCGGATTTAAGGCGACTGAGCTCTCGTCAAAAAACAGATATGCTCTTTATCGGTATCCAATTTCCAACATGCCTAACACATTGCCCGCTGTCGACTGGCAGAAGGTCTTCTCAGACCTCGGCCTCACGCTCACTTCACTCGAACTCGCTGCGGTTGAGGCGGCGTATGAAAATATGTCGCAGACGGAAGTCCCGGGACAGCCGACTCCCAGGGGGCAGGTTCCGGATTATACGAACTCGCCCTTCGGTAAGCTAGAGTCGCAATCGATCGATGGCTTGGATGGCGATGCATGCGCGCTCGATCCGAATGCGTTTCAGATCCTCCGGTATCACGATATTGCGAAGACGGATCAGTGGGTGCGGTTTGGACTCCAACGGACTGACCCGGCGGGCGATGTTTATAAGGCTTTCGTGCGTCCTGATATGTTTGGGATTGCTCCCATCGATCTTGCGCGGGATGCGGCGGACGTGGCTAAGGAATTGAATTCGCTGTGGACGAAGGGGCAGCGTGTGGTGGCGCTGCTGGGGACGGCTCGGCTGAATATCAAGCAAGGCATGGAATTGCTCGAGCCGGTCCAGAAGCTGGTGGCGAATTTGACGGACGTTGCTTACATGACTGGCGGGTATCGGGGCGAGTCGGGGAACTGTTATGGGGTCACTCGGGCGGGGTTCGATGTGCCGAGGTCGAAGGGGCTCGAGACGCTGGTCATTATGTGCAGGGCGGGGATTGCGGATGCGCATCAGACCGCGGCGGCGATGAGTGTTTATGGGCAGCAGTGGGGGGATGATACTCCGGCGCTGTCGACGGCTTGTGATGGGGCGGTGTTTTTCAGGAACATTCCCAAGAGTAAGATTTACGGGAAGTGGACGGATGTCGAGATCGCGAATTTCGTTCACAGGGGCAAGCCGCTGGCGATCCTCGATCCTGAGGCGACGGTTGCGTCAGAGACGCATTTCGGGGCGCAGGTTCCGATTTTTAAGGATGCCGCGGAGATCGCGGCTTATATGCAGAAAGAGCTACCGAGTGGAAAATCGATGGAGGGTCGCACTCCTTTGGATGTGAAGCCGACGACGATGGTGCCGCTGCTGCAGCATGAGCAGTACATGGCAGTGCGGCTGTATTTCAACGGCAAGGAGTACGCGCGTTGGGTGCTGCAGGATGACGAGGGGCACAAGCCGTTCACCGCGGCGGGACTGAAGTTCAGTACGAACGCCGATGCCTTTGAAGGCGGCCGCGATCTTGTGCTGGACGGATATTGGAAAGACATCATGCTGCTGCAGGACAGCAATAAACTTCCACAAACAGGCGATCTTGCGGGGCCGTATGCACGGTACAGGAAGACGCTCGAACAACTCAGGGATAACGGTGATGATCAGAGTTGGTGGTGGAATCAGGTGCAGGCGCGGGCGATTGACGGCATCTGGTTTATGTGGCCTGGTGAGCACGACGCGCGATTGATGGCTGCGCTGCAGGCGCTGCCGCTGGATGCGTATGAACAGAAAGTGGCCGAGGGCTGACCGGAATCGCGGCGGCGAATGTTCGAAATCGAACAGCGCGGCAGGTAACGTGTTGCAACTTCTCAAGTAATGCTGGCTAGCGGATTGCTCGCAATCCAATCAACCTTATGCTCGATGATCTGAAGAAATCGTTGCGGGTCCTGAGGAGTTCTCCGGGATTCGCGTTGTTGGCGGCGGGAACGCTGGCACTCGGAATCGGACTGAATGCGGCGCTGTTCAGCGTCGTGAACGGAGTGCTGCTGGCTCCGCTGCCGTATCCGGAACCGGACCGCGTCGTGTCGGTCAACACGGTCTTTACGGATGAAAAACGAAGCATTTCGCGAGTTACGGGCGGCGATTTGTTGGATTTGCAGGCGGAGCAGGGGTTGTTTGAATCCTTGGGATTCTATAACGGCGGGCAGATGGGACTGCAGATGCGCGATCGGGCGGCGTTTGCGGGCGTGGCGTTCGTGAGTCCGGGATTCTTTCCGGTGTTCCAACTGGTTCCGCGCGCGGGGCGGTGGTTTGCAGAGGCCGATCAGACGGGCGCGGTGGTGACGGACGGATTTGCGGTGCGCAATTTCGGAAGCCTGGAGGCGGCGCTTGGACAGACGGTGAGCGTCGAGAATACGGTCTATCAGATCTCCGGCGTGGTCAGTGCGAATCTGGATTTTCCAAAGAATACCGAGGTTTGGGTGGAGTCGCCGACGAGGCCGGAGAATACGAACCGGTCGTCGTACAACTATCGCGTGGTGGCGAGGCTTGCGCGAGGGGTCAGTCTGGAGCAGGCGAGTTCGAAGCTGGCGGCGCTAGGGGCGCGGTTGGCGGTGGTGGATCCGGGGAATAACAAGAAGAAGAGTTTTGGCGCGGTGCCGCTGCGCGAGCAACTGACGGGGAATGTGCGGACGACGTTGTTCATTCTGATGTCCGCGGTGGGGCTGGTGCTGCTGATCGCGTGCGTCAATGTGGCGAATCTGTTGCTCGCGAGGGCGACGGGGCGATCGCGCGAGATGGCCGTGAGGGCTGCGCTGGGGGCGACGCGCGGCCGGGTAATTCGGCAGTTGTTGACTGAGAATTTAATGCTGGCATTGTTGGGCGCGGCGGGCGGAATAGCGCTGGCGTATTGGGGCGTCGATTTATTAATCGCGCTGGCGCCGGCGGATTTGCCAAGGGCGTCGAACATTGGGGTGAGTCCGGCGGTATTGGCTTTTGCGATTGCGGCGGCGGTCGGGGCGGCATTCGTTTCGGGGCTGACTCCGGCACTCGAATTGTCGCGTGTGGATTTGGTCGAGTCGCTGAAACAGGGTGCGCGGGGATCGACGTCGAGCGGATCGGCGAATCGGATGCGCTATACGCTGGTGGTCGCCGAGATCGCGTTGTCGGTGATGCTGGCGGTGGGGTCGGGGCTGCTGTTCCGCACGTTTCTGTCGTTAAATGCGGTCGATTTGGGATTTGAAAAAGAGCAGGTGCTGGTGATGTACGCGCACGCTCCGGTGAAGGGATTGGACGAAGCGGTGAAAGCGACGCGGACGTTCCG
>DASXZC010000680.1:0-3650 GCA_036502165.1 Bryobacteraceae bacterium | reverse complement strand
GAATCAGTTCGGAGAGGGTTTCGCGGCGGAATCGATTACCAGGAACCCGACCGGTCCGCGGTCTGATTTCAGTTCCAATTGCTCGCATCGAATCAGCGGCAGACACGTTGGGAAATCACCATGTTTTTCAGAGGATCGCGTCGACCCTGATCTGCAATCAGTCGACATGGATGCTCTAAGGAAAATGAAATTCCCTCGACCTTGACCTGTCAACGCACCTTTCAGGCACTACCGAAGTATGTCTCCGGAAACGCCTCTCCCGTAGAATAGTGATGTGCCCGCAATTTCCGGAACCGAGCCCGGCGTCGAAGTGCCTGCTCTCCCTCCGAGCGAATTCGATCAGCTGATCGCGGCGGTCCACGAAGCCCGGCCTAAAGACGACCTCGCGCCCATCGAGAAGGCCTACCAGTTCGCCGCGCAGTATCACGCGGACCAGAAGCGCTCGTCCGGCGAGCCTTACATGAGCCATCCGCTGGCCGTAGCGCGCATTCTCGCCGACATGCGCATGGACGTCGTCAGCATCGAAACCGGATTGCTGCACGACATCGTCGAAGACACAACCGTCACCACGGCGGACATCCAGAAAAACTTCGGCGACGAAGTAGCGCGCTGCGTCGACGGCGTCACCAAACTCAGCAAGATCGATTTCTTCTCGGCCGAGGATCGCCAGGCGGAGAGCTATCGCAAGATGCTCCTCGCGATGGTGAACGATATCCGCGTCATCATCGTCAAGCTGGCCGATCGCCTGCACAATATGCGGACGCTGGGCTACCTGAGTCCCGAGCGGCGTGAACGGATCGCGAAAGAGACGCTTGAGATTTACGCGCCCATCGCGCACCGCCTCGGCATGGGCAAAGTGCGCGGCGAACTGGAAGATCTTTCCTTCCGGCACATCGATCCCGAGGCGTGGGCAGAAATCTCGCAATCGATCGAAACGGAGCGCGTAGCCAATGAAGAGTATCTCGAACGCATGCGGCGCACGGTGGAGGCCGAGCTCCGCCGCGAGGGCATTCCGGCGCGCGTGGAAGCCCGCGTCAAGCGTGCCTACTCCGTCTACCAGAAGCTCAAGCGACAGAAGATCGCGCTTGACCAGGTCTACGACCTGCTTGCCATCCGCATCATCACCGACTCCGTCAAGAACTGCTACGGCGCGCTCGGCGTGATTCACAACGAATGGTCCCCGGTGCCGGGCCGGATCAAGGACTTCATCGCGATTCCGCGCCCCAACCTCTACCAGTCCCTGCACACCTCAGTCGTCGGACCCGAAGGAAAACATTTCGAAATTCAGATCCGCACAGAGGAGATGCACCGCATCGCCGAGGAAGGCATCGCGGCGCACTGGAAGTACAAAGAAGGCAAGCGCGGCGTGCAGGACGACCAGCGTGTAGCGTGGCTGCGCCAACTCGTCGAATGGCAGCAGGACATGCGCGACCCCGGCGAGTTCATGTCCACGCTCAAGGTGGATCTGTACCCCGAGGAGGTTTATTGCTTCACTCCCAGGGGGCGCGTGATTGTGCTCCCTTCGGGCTCGTGCCCGATCGATTTCGCCTACGCCGTACACTCTGAGGTCGGCAACACGTGTACGGGCGCGAAGATCAACGGCCGGATCGTCCCGTTGCGGTACGTGCTGCGCAACGGCGACATTGTGGATGTCCTCACTCAGTCCGGGCACGCACCCAGCAAAGACTGGCTCGCTGTCGTCAAGACTTCGCGGGCGCGCAACAAGATCAAGCACATCATCAACGAGAGCGAACGGGAGCGCGCCATCGAGATCGGGCAGAAATATCTCGAAAAGGAAGCGCGGCGCCTGGGCGTTCAGTTGAGCCGGATCCAGAAGACCGAACTCGAGCGTGTCGCCGGCGACTACGGGCTGGGTAAAGTCGAGGATCTTTACGCCAGCCTCGGATACGGAAAGTTTTCCGCGCGCCAGGTGCTGCAGAAATCGGCACCCGAACAGGTTGTTGAGGAACCGCCCGCGCCAGCGGTTGAACCTGTCCCGGCGCAGGGCAGGGAATTCAAGACCGACGATGGCGACGGTATTACAGTCCACGGTGCGGATGACGTTATGGTCTATCGCGCCAAGTGCTGCAATCCGATCAAGGGCGAGGGCATCGTCGGCTATGTCACGCGCGGAAAAGGCATCGCGGTGCATTCCCGGACATGCCCCAACGTGCAGAACCTGATGTACGATTCGGAGCGCAAGATCCAGGTGGACTGGGCGCGGAATGCGAGCGATTCGTTCCCCGTGCGGATTGTGGTCCACACCGACGATCGGCCCGGTCTGCTGCATCAGCTCACCAGCATCCTCTCTGATGAAAACACCAACGTTCGCAGTCTCGAAGCCAAGGCCGAAGGAAATAACAACGCGGCGATCGTCGAAATGACTGTCGATGTACGCGACAAGAAGCAGCTCGAGAAGCTTTGCTCCTCCATGCGCCGCATCTCCGGCGTCAGGGATGTCGAGCGGCTGGCAAATCAATAAGCATGACGACACAGACAGTGACGGACCCGGAACACATCGCCATCTCGAAATCGAGAGGCATCGAGATCGATTGGAAGGACGGTCATCACAGCTCCTACGGCATTGAATACCTCCGCGACTGGTGCCCCTGCGCCACCTGTGCGGGGACGCATGGCACCGAGCCGCGCCCGAAGACGACCGCCGCGAATGCAGGCGCTGCCGCCAAACCGGCGAACCCGTTTCAGATGTACAAACCGCGAGAGCGAATGCTGAACATCGAGCCCGTAGGCAACTACGCACTCCGCATCAAATGGGCCGATGGCCACGATGCGGGGATATACTCGTACAGTCATCTTCGCCAGATTTGCCCGTGTCCGGCTTGCGAGGCGAATCGGCAAACTCCGGTCTGACAACATGTCAAAAAAAGTAGCCGTCGTGGAAGATGAAGCCGAACTGGCTTCGCTGATCGAATACAATCTCACCCGCGGCGGATTTCAGGTGAACCTTCTGAATGGCAGCGGCGCCACGCTCCAGGAGCTGGAAACTTGGCAGCCGGATCTGATCGTTCTCGACGTGATGCTGCCGGGCCAGGATGGCTTCGATCTGTGCCGTCAGATCCGCCAAACCGGCAAGCTCGCGCGCACGCCCATCGTATTTCTGACAGCCCGCTCCGATGAGGTTGACCGCGTTCTCGGCCTCGAAATCGGCGGTGACGATTACATCACGAAGCCATTCAGCCCGCGCGAATTGGTGGCCCGGATCAAAGCGCACCTGCGCCGGCTCGATACGGATGCGGCCCCGCAGGCCGGCCTCTCGATGGGGCCGTTCCAGCTGGATCGCGCGGCGCGGCGCGTACATCACCACGGGAAAGAAATCGAACTCACATCCACGGAATTCAAGCTGCTCGAGTTTTTTCTGACCCATCCGGGAACGGCGTGGTCGCGCGAACAACTGTTGAAGGAAGTGTGGGGCGAGCAGCACTTTGTGACGCCTCGTACAGTTGACGTGCACGTCCGCCGCATTCGTGAGCAGATCGAAGAAAAGCCGGATGAGCCTGCCTTCCTGGTGACAGTCCGAGGGTTCGGCTACCGTTTTGACGCTCGCTGACGTTCTTCATCCACCGTTTACTGCTCTTTAACCCCGCTGTAACCTCATTCCCGCTACGCTGAGATTGCCGTGACAAAACGAA
>DASXZC010000679.1:0-6582 GCA_036502165.1 Bryobacteraceae bacterium | reverse complement strand
ATCGCGTGAAAGTCCTGGTGCCGATGCAGCGGGGTGGGCAACCGGAGGAGGTCGCGGCGGCGATCTTGTGGTTGCTGTCGGCCGAGGCGTCATATGTGACGGGCGCGATCCTCGATGTCACGGGAGGACGGTGAGATCCTGTGGAACAATATGGGGATGCTTCCACGCGTCATTGGTCTGTGCTTAGGCACCGCGCTCGCCGTCTCCGCGCAATCTCAAGCTGACCGCGACCTCGCCCGTTCGATTTATAAAGAGATGATCGAGATCCAGTCGGGCTTCACAACTGGCGCAACTACGCCGGTCGCTGAAGCCGCCGCCAAGCGGCTGCGAGAGGCGGGATTCCCGGAATCCGACATTCATCTCGCGGGCGTCATTCCTCGGAAGGGCAACCTCGTCGTCCGCTATCACGGTACCGGCGCTCGAAAGCCGATTCTGCTGCTGGCGCATATCGACGTTGTCGAGGCGAAGCGCGAGGATTGGAGTTTCGATCCTTTCGTGTTCCGCGAGGAAGGCGGATATTTCTACGGCCGCGGTACCTCTGACGATAAGGCACAGGCCGCGATCTGGATCGCGAATCTGATCCAGTACAAGAAGGAAGGGTTCAAGCCGGATCGCGATTTGATCGTCGCCCTCACGGCCGACGAGGAAGGCGGCGGACCTTACAACGGCGCCCACTGGCTGGTCAAGAATCATCGCGACTGGATCGACGCCGACTTCGCTTTGAACGAAGGCGGATGGGGCGAAATGGTCAACGGCCACAAGATCTCGAACGATATACAGGTCTCGGAGAAATACGTCATCAATTTTCGGCTCGAGGTCCGCAACAAGGGCGGCCACAGTTCGATGCCCGTGCCCGACAACGCCATTTATCATTTGTCCGATGCGCTCGCGAAGCTCGGCCATTTCTCGTTCCCGACGAAGGTCAATGACGTTACGCGCGTCTATTTTCGGGAACTCGCGAAGATCGAAAAAGGACCGATCGCCGCCGATCTGGCGAAGGTCGCAGAGGGCGATCAGGACGCGATGCAACGCGTCGCTGCAGCTTCCGTTCCATGGAGCGCGACTCTACGCACGACCTGCGTCGCGACGATGCTCGAGGGCGGTCACGCGCTGAATGCGCTGCCGCAACTGGCCGCCGCGAACGTCAACTGTCGCGTCATGCCGGAGGATTCGGTCGAGTATGTACAGTCCTCACTCGAACATCTGTTCGCGGATCCGGAGGTGAAGATCAGCATCAAGGGCGAGGTTCAGAAGAGCCCAGCCTCGCCGATGCGGCCGGACGTCCTCAAGGCGGTCGAGCACGTCACGGATTCGATGTGGCCCTCCGTCGCGACCATTCCGATGATGGTGATGGGCGGGACCGATGGCATGTATCTGCGGCCCGAAGGGATCCCGACGTACGGTGTGCAAGGGATCTTCATGGAGCGTGGCGATTTCCGCGCGCACGGCCGCGACGAGCGTATGCCGGTGCAGTCGTTCTACGAAGGCCAGAAGTTCCTGTACCAGCTCGTCAAGGAATTGTCGACCGCGCGCTAGCTCTACGATAAAGGTATGGATCTCACCGGCAAAACCGTCGTCGTCTACGCCGACATCATGTACCAGGAAATGGAGCTCTGGTATCCGCTCCTTCGCTTGCAGGAGGCGGGGGCGCGCGTTGTCGTCGCCGCGGCCGAGGCGGGCAAGACGTATACGAGCAAGCTTGGCTATCCAGTGAAGAGCGACATCGCATTCGCGGATCTCGATGCCACGAAGTTCGACGGAGTCATCGTGCCGGGAGGATTCGCGCCCGATTACATGCGGCGTCATCCGGTGGCGGGGACGTTTGTGAAGGCCATGGATAGGCAGGGCAAATTGACCGCGGCGATCTGCCATGGCCCCTGGATGCTGTGTTCGGCGGACGTTTTGAGAGGACGCAAGGCGACGTCCTTCTTTTCGATCAAGACGGACGTCGTCAACGCCGGCGCGGACTGGACCGATGCGGAAGTCGTTCGAGACCGGAACCTTGTCACGTCGCGCAAGCCAGAGGATCTGCCCGCCTTTATGAAGGCTTGTCTCGCGGTATTGGCCGGAGTGTGATTCAATAGGCTGCTGCGGATCATGTGGCAGCAAACCTACACACCTCTTGGCTCACTAGGCGTCTCGGCGATGGTTGCCGCCGCGCCGATTTTCGTCCTTCTGATCATGCTGGCGGTGCTGCGGCGCCCGGCGTGGTTGTCGTCCCTCGTCGGATTGGCTGCCGCCGTAATCGTAGCGTGCGGGGTTTATGGCATGCCCGCGGGTCTCGCGTTGAGCGCGACCTTGTACGGCGCGGCCTTCGGATTGTTCCCCATCGGATGGATTGTCCTGTGGGCAATTGTGCTGTATCGCCTGACGCTCGAGACGGGGAAATTCGAAATCATCAAGGACTCGATCGGCGGTCTGACGCGTGACGCTCGTCTGCAGGCGCTGCTGATTGCCTTCGCGTTCGGCGCGTTTTTGGAAGGCGCCGCGGGATTCGGAACTCCTGTCGCAGTCGCCGCGGCGATGCTTGCGGGTCTCGGATTCTCGCCTTTTAAAGCAGCCGCGATCTGCCTGCTGGCCAATACGGCTCCGGTAGCGTTTGGATCGATCGGCATCCCGCTGGTCACGCTGCAAGGGATCACCAAGCTGCCGTTGCACGATCTGAGCGCCGATGTCGGACGCGTGTGCGCGCCGGTTTCATTGATCCTTCCCGCGTATCTGATCATCGTCATGGGTGGATGGCGCGCACTCAAAGGAGTGCTGCCGGCGGCGCTGCTCTGTGGCGCGGCGTTCGCGACATCGCAATTCCTGGTGTCGAGTTATCTCGGCCCCTATTTGACCGATATTATCGGATCGCTTGCCTCGATGGGCGTGCTGATTGTGCTGCTGCAGTTCTGGAAACCGGTCCAATTGCAAGCGAATTCCGATGTGTTGCCGCGCCGGCATCCGACGAACGAAGTCATCCTCGCGTGGGCGCCTTATGGGTTGCTCGTGCTCTTCGTCCTGCTGTGGGGCTGGACCGATGTGAAAGTGCTGCTGAACAAAGTGACGCAACAGGTCGGATGGCCGGGCCTGCACGGAATGATTCAAAAGATGCCACCGGTGGTCGGCAAGCCGACGGGCTATGACGCCTTTTATAAGCTCGATTATCTGGCCGCGTCGGGGACGGCGTGTATGCTCGCATCGTTTGCCTCGGCGGCAGTTTTACGTGTTTCATTTTCCCGATTTCTGGGGATTTTCACCGCTACGATACGCCAATTGGCGCTGTCGCTGTTGACCATCGCGACCGTAGTTGGACTCGCGTTCCTCATGAACTACTGTGGTGCGACGGTGACGTTGGGTCTGGCCTTCGCGGCGACCGGCGCGGCGTTTCCGTTCTTCAGTTCGTTGCTCGGATGGCTCGGGGTGTTCCTGACGGGAAGCGATACATCGGCGAACGCGTTGTTCGGAAATCTGCAAGTCATCACGGCCAACACCTTGGGACTGAAGCCCGCGCTGATGGCGGCGTCCAATTCGAGCGGCGGCGTGATGGGCAAGATGATCAGTCTGCAGAGCATCGCGGTCGCGTGCGCGGCAACGGGGATGAGTACCGACGAAGAATCGAAGCTGTTCCGGTTCACCTTGCGCCACAGCCTGCTGCTGGCGACGATCATCGGGCTGATCGTGCTGTTCTATTCGTATGTCGCACCGGGCGCGGCCTGGTAGATTTTCCTTGACCCGTCTATAGATGCAGGGTTCACACTGGGTTCAGGTATGCTGACTGTTTCCCAACTTGCGGCGCGCTGCGGACTGAGCCGCAGTACGCTGCTCTATTACGAATCCATTGGATTGTTGAAGGCAGCCAGCCGGTCGGCGTCGAACTACCGGCGTTATTCGGAACGGGATGCCGCGAAGCTCGAGCAGATCCGCGCTTACCGTGACGCGGGGCTGACGCTCACCGACGTGCAGGCTTTGCTGAAGGACGCAAACGCCGGCAGCGCGAGCGTGATTTTGAATCGCCGGTTTCTCGAAATCGACCGGGAAATCGGTATCCTGCGGCGCCAACAGCAGGCGATTTTGAGCCTGTTGAAACATTCCGAGCCCATCCACAAGCACAGGAGAAACGAGATGATGACCAAAGACAAATGGACTACAATTATGCGCTCGAGCGGATTTTCGGATGAGGAGATGACGCGCTGGCATTGCGAATTTGAACATTCCGCGCCCGACGATCACCAGCAATTCCTCGAGTATCTGCAGATTGGTCCGGAAGAAATCGCACATATCCGGGAATGGAGCCGCAATCGCGGTGCTCATGCGCACGAATGATGTGAAAGCCGCGCTCCGTGAATGATAATATCGTCGGGTATGAGCCCGACTTTCAGCGACCAGCCTGTGGGAACTGCTGTGGTTCCCTGTCCTCTTCAGAAGAAGGACAAGCCGGTGTACTGGCTCCAGATCGAACTCGTCGGCGAGGACGACAAGCCGATCCCGTGGGAAGAGTACAAAGTGATTCTGCCGGACGGAACCGAGACGGACGGCTATCTTGACCAGGACGGGTTCGCCGGATTCGAGGGAATCCCGCAATCCGGAAGCTGCAAGATCAGCTTTCCCAATCTCGACAAGGATGCCTGGGAGGAAGTCGCGGTGCTCCCGAAGAAGGCTTCGCAAGGATAGCCATGTTCGTCTGTAAGCATTGCTTCGCCCGCCACCAGGTGATGGTGGTCACTTGTACGGTCTGCCTCGTTGGCAAGCTCGAGCAGCGGAAGGTCGCCGTCAGTCGGGAGAAACAGGTCGCGGTCGATACTCAAAAGCCCAAGAAATCCAGAGTTCGCATCGGCTGGAAGGACGAGGTCGACAGCATCACGAAAATCGAAGGCGGTGCTTGTGCAGGGAAATGGGTTGCCTTCTACGTGCCGATGGCCGAACTACCAGAAGCGGCTAAGAAGATGGAGAATGGTTTCCGGAGCATTCTCAAGCTCGAGATCATTGGAGGCGGCAGTCTCCGGTATCACGGCAAGAAGATCGATTCCGCATGCGTTGAGGCTGCGACGCACGAGATCCGGCTGTGCAAAACCGATCGCGGATGGCACTATGCGCAGGTCACGGGCACCGGAACATCCACGAAGCATAAGATTTCGGTCCAATTGCGCGAGCGCGCTTATGCCCGGCGGAAAATCTCCGACCAAGGAGCCGATCCGCTAGTGCCATGGACGTTCTGGTATTGGCCGCACGCCGCACCTGAAAATCCGGTCGAGTGTCTTTCCCGGCCCGTTGCCCATACCTCGGAACGGAAGCGAGCCGAGATCCTCAAGCTTTTCGATCAGGCATGCAATCAAAACCTCGAGGAAACGAAGAAGAAGCTCGAACAGGCTTACGCGCTCGAGAAAATCGAGTTGGAGGACAAGCACAAGAATCTCGCCTCCGAAGAAGAACGGAAACAAATCCTCGCATCAGACCAGGATTTGGATCAAAAGGCACAGGCAGCGCTCGAGAAAAATCAGTTGGCAACCGAGAACGCCTTGAACGAGGAGCTCCAAAAAAGGAACGGCATCCGCCAGACGCGGACTTCCTTCCAGGAAAACCTGAAGGCCGGGCGTGAAGAGCGCAAGGTGCAGCTATTGCTGAACAAGCGGGAAGCACTGGTCAAGTTGGGCACCGAGGGAGGAAACAAGCCACAACTGCAAATCGAGTACGACACCTACAGAGATACCGGCGCTGACATCGATGTGGACCAGGAGATTCAAGAGCAAGTGACGCGCAAGGATCAAGAACTACTGATTTCGTTCGAAGAATCTCAAGCTACCTCGGAGCAATTAAAGCAGAAGTTCCAGAAATTCAAGGATGAACTGCCCGAGAAGATCAAGAACGCCAAGCTCCAAGCGGCTTCCGAGATCAAGGAAAAGGTCCAGAAGGAATCCGAATCCGCGTTCAACGAAGACTTGAATCAGCTGAAGGCCAAGTACAAGGAAAAGTTCAAGAAGGAACAGGAGAACCTCGAGGGTTTGCTGAAGGGCGCGCGTGATGACATGATGAGCCCTTTGCTAACGTTTTCGAACTTCTTCACGAAGGGAAAGCTCGCCGACAATGGGAAGGCTCTCGCGTGGGAATCCAATCCGGAAAACGGCCATTGCGGCGATAAGGCGGGCTGGAGCGGGCATTGCGACGCCGGCGGATTCGCGTCGATTCTGTTTGAGCCGCCGGTGACGAAGGGGATCTGGAAGTCTGAGGAATTGAAGTTTATCGTCACCGAATATGTGATGAGCTATCTGAATCACTCGGGCAACTCTGTGGTGACATGGAAGCTCGGTGGATCCGACGATCGTGGCCATGTGTCCCACAAGAATTTCATCGGCCACGCCAAAAAGGACCTCAACGTCGGCGGCTCGTACGCGCAGGAGAGGGCGAAAGCAACGGTTGATGCTGAAGGTAAGAATGGCGTGGCGCTTGTCGAATGCCTCCGTGAAGTCCTCGGGATCGGCATGCCGATGGTCGCGGATATGCGAGTGAATTCGAACCTGACGGAGGAAGAACTCGGCGAAAACGTCACGGCCGTCTGGAACCACGCCGTTTTTCTATATGAGATTTACTATCGCGAATCCG
>DASXZC010000678.1:0-10737 GCA_036502165.1 Bryobacteraceae bacterium | reverse complement strand
CCACGCTGTTTGAAAATCCTTATCAAATGTCCCGCATCGATTGGCGCCGCGACGCCCGCTCATTCACCTTCGAATACAATCAGCGCGGCCATCAGGTCTACCGGATCATCTCAGTCGACGCCTCGACCGGAGCCGCCCGCGCCATCGTCGACGAGAAATCTCCGACGTTCGTTTGTTACTACTCGAAGCACTACCGGCACGACGTCGACGACGGCAAGGAAGTCATTTGGATGAGCGAACGCGACGGCTGGAACCATCTCTATCTCTACGATGGCGCGACCGGCAAGCTCAAAAATCGCATCACGCGCGGCGACTGGGTCGTTCGCGCAGTCGCCCATGTCGACGACGCGAAGCGCCAAATCTGGTTCTCCGCAAGCGGAATGCACCCCGGCAAGGATCCCTACTTTCACCACTGGTTCCGCATCAATTTCGACGGCACCGGACTCACCCCGCTCACGAGCAACCCCGACGTCGACCACTCGGTGACGTTCACATCGGACATGCAATACATGGTCGACACGTATTCGAACGTGGATCAACCGCCTGTCTCGGAACTGCGCGCGACCGCCGATCTCAAGGTGATCGCGACTCTCGAAAAGGGTGATCTCGCTCCACTCACGGAACAAGGCTGGCACGCCCCCGAAGTCTTCGTTTCGAAGGGACGCGACAACAAGACCGACATCTGGGGCGTCATCTACAAGCCTTCGAATTTCGACGCTTCGAAACACTATCCCGTGCTCGAATACATCTACGCCGGCCCGCATGATTCCTTCGTTCCGAAGACGTTCTCAGCCGCGCATCCCATGCAGGCGATGTCCGAGCTCGGCTTCATCGTCGTCGAGATCGACGGCATGGGAACTTCGAATCGTTCGAAGGCCTTCCACGACGTCGCCTGGAAGAACATCGCCGATGCCGGATTCCCCGATCGCATCCTCTGGCACAAAGCCGTCGCCGCAAAATATCCGTGGTACGACCTGTCTCGCCTCGGCATTTATGGCCACTCCGCCGGCGGCCAGAGTTCCCTCGGAGCCCTGTTATTTCACGGCGATTTCTACAAAGCCGCCGTGTCTTCGGCCGGTTGCCACGACAATCGCATGGACAAAATTTCCTGGAACGAGCAATGGATGGGCTGGCCCGTCGGCCCCGAATACGCCGCCAGTTCGAACGTCGAGCACGCAAGCCAACTGCAAGGCAAACTCCTGCTTGCGGTCGGCGAACTCGATACGAACGTCGACCCCGCATCGACGATGCAAGTCGTGAACGCGCTGATCAAAGCGAACAAGACTTTCGAATTTCTATTCCTCCCCGGCAAGAATCACGGTGGCTGGGGCGATTATTGGGAACGCAAGCGCGCCGACTTCTTCGTCCGCGAATTCCTGGGCGTACAGCCGCCGGATTGGAACGTCGTCGCACCGCCGATCGTCGCCACAACGCCATAAAATATCGCTATGAGCATCATTCAGATCGCCGCCACGGCTGGCGCGTTGTTGCTGGCTCAAGCGGCGCCGGCGCAGGATTATCTGGCAGTTCAAACCAAGGCCGCGCTCGAGAAGTTCGACCACGACAAGTTCGGCATGTTCATCCACTGGGGCTTGTACGCGATCCCGGCCGGCGAGTGGAATGGCCAATACGTCCCCGGCATAGGCGAGTGGATCATGAACCACGCGCGCATTCCCGTGAAGGACTATGCGCGGCTGAGCTCGAAATTCGATCCCGTGAAGTTCAGCGAATCCGATTGGGTAGGGCTCGCGCACAGCGCGGGCATGCGTTACATGGTCATCACTGCGAAGCATCATGACGGGTTTGCGATGTATGGCTCGAAGGTCTCGCGCTACAACATCGTCAACGCGACCCCGTATGGAAAAGATCCGATGATCGGTCTGGCGGCGATGGCCCGCGCGTATGGGCTCGGGTTCGGCTTCTACTATTCGCAGGATCAGGATTGGCACGAACCCGGCGGCCGAGGCAACACGTGGGACTTCCCGGCCAAGAAGGATCCGCGCGATGCCGAGAACTACTTCCTCCTGAAGGCGCTGCCGCAGGTGTACGAATTGGTCAGCAACTATGGTCCGTTGAATCTGATGTGGTTTGACACGCCCGGCATGTTGACGGAGCAACAAGTGACCACGCTCTGGAAGGCCGTGAAAGGAATGCAGCCGGGCTGCCTGTTGAACAGCCGTATCGGTCATGGCCGCGGCGACTACCTCCAGACCGGCGACAACGCGATTCCTATTGAGGTCTATTCGAAACAGAAGTGGGAAGTGCCCGCGACGCTCAACGACACGTGGGGATTCAAGAAGAACGACACGCACTGGAAAGATCCGGCGGATCTGATCGCGAAGCTCGCAGACATCGTGTCGAAGGGCGGAAATTATCTGCTGAACGTGGGCCCCACCGCGGAGGGCGTCATCCCGGAGGCCAGCCAACGCATCCTGCTCACGATCGGAAAATGGCTCTCGGCGAACGGCGAGTCGATTTACGGAACGTCCCCGAGCCCGTTCTATTTTCCTGACATCACGTGGCGCGTGACGCTCAAGCCGCGCAAGGTCTATCTGCATCTGATCAACTGGCCGCGCGAGAGAGACTGGACCTTCGAACCGATGGCGAGCAAAGTGACCGCCGCCCGCTTCCTCGCTGGCGGACGCAAGATCGCTTTCCGGCAAAACGCGTCGGGAATTGTGCATTTCACGCTGCCTCCGGAGCCGCCGGATCCATACGATTCCGTGATCGTCCTCGACATCGCGGACGCCGCGCCGAAAGTGCGCCCCGGCTTCGGCAAGGACGAATTACCGTCAAAGATCGATGTCTATGCGTGGAGCGCGCGGCTGCGCGGCGAAGAGACGCGCTATGACAAGGCATCAATGTCGGCGACGGGATTCCGCAAGGCCGAAGCTCTACACAACGACCTCGCCTGGTATCCGTATGAGGCGTTGAGCGGTGACTATTCGATCGAACTCACCTACGCGCTCGACGCCGCCGCGGCCGGCAGCGGCTATCGCATCGGAACCGCTCATTCACAGGCGACGGGTGTCCTCGAATCGACAGGAGGTCTGTTCCACACGGTCGCTGTGCCGGGCACACTCCACATCGATCGCACCGATCAAACGATCAACTTCAGCCTGCCCGATGACGACAAGTCCGCCAGCGTACGCGTGCAAAAAATCACGTTAGTCTCTCGCCGCTTCCAGCAACGCCCGTAAGCCCTTTTCGAAACGATCCTTACTCGCATCGATCCGGCCGCCGCCAAAAACCTTCGAAAGGCTCGGAAACGCGCCAGTCTTCAACTGCGCCGCCGCAAACTCCATGTCCGGTTCCACATCGCTCGCCGCCTCGCGCAGCGCATGGCCGAATACAAAATCGTCGATCGAGGCGAGCAGCGTGATCTTCTGCTTGTCGGTCAGCGAAGTATCCGCGAGCGCCTCGAGGCACTGCTCCATATGCCGCATCGCGTTGATCCCCGGAGGAGCCGTCAACATCGCCGCCAACGCCCACGGATGCCTCACAAACAACGCGTGCGTCTGCTTCGCAATCTCGATGATGGCCCGCTTCCAGCCCTTCGGAAGAGTAGGCAGCAAAGCCTCCCCCATCAGCGCGTCATCCATCACCGCAATGAGATCGTCCTTGGTCTTGACGTAGTAATACAGGCTCATCGTCCCGGCCTCGAGTTCCTGCGCCACCCGCCGCATCGACACCGCCGCAAAGCCCTCCCGGTCGGCGATCGAAAGCGCCGCCTCGCCGATCGCCTCCCGAGTCAGCCCGGATTTTCGTCTTGACATTCGTACAGTGTACTATTATATTTATCGTACAGTGTACGAAGCGACAATCCTGATCGCCGGAGCCGGACCCACGGGCCTCACCCTCGCCATCGACTTAGCTCGCCGCGGCATCCCGATCCGCATCATTGACGCATCCGCGAAGCCCTTCGAAGGATCCCGTGGAAAAGGAATCCAGCCCCGCACGCTCGAGATCTTCGACGACCTCGGGATCATCGAAGAAATCCTCGCCGCCGGCGCGCCGTATCCCAAATTCCGCACCCACCTCGGACCCCTCTCGATCCGCGCCGGATCCCTCGGCACAAATCGCCCCGCCACTGAGGACGTCCCTTATCCAAACCTATGGATGGTCCCGCAATCGCGTACCGAATCAATCCTCCGCGACCGTCTACGCACATTCGGAGTCGAAGTCGAATTCGACAAAAGCCTCACATCCTTCACCCAAAACGAACGAGGAGTTGAAGCAACGCTCTCAACCGGCGAAGCCCTCCACGCGGACTTCCTAGCCGGATGCGACGGCGGCCGCAGCACGGTGCGAAAAACCCTTGGCCTGACGCTCGAAGGAGAGACCATCGACGAATCCCCAATGGTCGTCGCGGATTTGGAAATCGACGGACTCAACCGGCGGGATTGGCATATCTGGCCGCTGGCGAAAGGCGGCGTCGTGGGGCTCTGCCCGCTTCCGAACACGCCATTGTTCCAGCTCACCGCGAAAGCCGCGGCAGCTTCGGACATCGAAGCGGCCGTGCGAAAAGCAACTGGCTACAAAGTCCGCCGCATTGCGTGGAGTTCGATCTACCAGCCCGCCGTGCGTATGGTCAACCGTTTTCGAGTCGGACGTGTTTTCCTCTTGGGCGACGCCGCGCACGTCCATCCACCCATCGGAGGCCAGGGACTCAACACCGGCGTCCAGGACGCCTACAACCTCGGCTGGAAGCTCGCCCGCAGCGGTCCCGATTCCCTGCTCGACACCTATGAATCCGAGCGTCTCCCCATCGCCGCCGCCGTCCTCGGCCGAGCAAACAACTGCTCGAAACCCGCTCCATCAAGCGCGGCGACGCAACCAACCAACTCGCGCTGCATTACAGAACGAGCCCTCTCTCTTCAGGCCAAGCGCTCGGAAATTTGCACCCCGGCGATCGCATGCCGGACAAGAAGCTCGCCGATGGCAGCCGCCTCTTCGATCACATGCGCGGACCCCACGCGACTGAATACACGACACCCGAAGGCACGCGGATCCTGATCCGTCCGGATGGCTACATCGCCTCCATCGGCGACACTCAAGCCGCAGCCGGAACGACCTTCGCCTTCGACCTGAAAAACACGAGCAGCATCAGCAAAATCACGCCCGCGCCCGCCGACGACGTCAGCCAGAACGACTGCCAGTCGCGCACCGCCACTCCATTGACGGTGTGCGTAAAGTAGTCGACCGCGCCGCCCGAAATCAGCGAGCCGATGAACATCCCCACGCCGAGCGTGAGGAAAATAATGAGCCCCTGCGCCGCCGCCCGCAAGTTCGGCGGAGCCTCCTGATCCGTATACAATTGCCCCGTCACGAAGAAGAAGTCGTAGCACACACCGTGCAGCAGAATCGCCAGATAGAACATCCACATGCCGGAATCCGCGTTCCCATACGCGAGCAGACAATACCGCACCGTCCACGCGCCCAGACCCGCGATGAGGATCCCCTTCACCGTCACGCGCCGGAAAATAAACGGCATCAGCAGCATCATGAAAATCTCGGAAAACTGCCCCAGCGACATCTTCCCCGCCGCATTCACCACGTGCATCTCATTCAAATACGTGTTGGTGAACGAGAAGTAGAACGCCAGCGGAATGCATCCCAGAATCGATGCAATCACGAATACCAGGAACGACGGTTCCTTGAACACCACCAACGCGTCGAGGCCCAGCACGCGCCGGATCGTGATCGCTTGCCCCTTGTTGGGCGCCGGCGTGTGCGGCAGTGTGAAACTGTAAATTCCCATCGCGACTGAAGCCCCCGCCGCGATAAGAAATTGATCGGCGCTGTCTTCGACCCGCAGCCATCCGATCACGTTGACGATCACGAAAAATCCAATCGTCGCAAACACGCGGATCAACGGAAAATCGCGCCCCGGATCCTTGATCTGCCGCAGCGTCAATGAATTCGTCAGCGACACCGTCGGGAAGAAACATAGGCAATACGCGAACATAATCGCGTACACCGATCCAAACGAAGTCACCCTCGTCACCGAATACAACAGCACCGCGCCGATCAGGTGCAACGTCCCCAGCACTTTCTCCGACGCGAAAAATCGATCCGCCACCATCCCCACGAAGAACGGCGAAATCATGCACGCCAGCGCCGCCGTTCCAAACACCGCGCCCGCCTCGGTGCCCGAGAAGTTCAGCGTCTTCGGATTCATCAGATACGTCGAGATGGTCGTGTACCACGCGCCCCAAATGACGTAGTTCAAGAACATCATCAGGCTGAGGCGTAGGCGATCGGTCAAAGGCATTTAGACAGTGTATCGTCTCAAGGAACGTCGACTTCGACCCCCGCGGACTTCGCACTCTCATTGCCGTGCGTGTCGACCGCCGTGATCATGTAGCTCTGCTTCTTCCCCGCGACCGGCTTCTTGTCGCTGAACGCCGGCGACGCCACTTCACCGAGCATCTCAGGCGCGGCCCCGGCCACCGAGCGATACACGCGATAGCCCCGCAAATCGGGCTCCGTATTCGATTCCCACGCGAGCTCGATACTCGTCGGACCAACGATCGGCGCCAATCCTTTCGGCACCGCCGGGGGGAATGTGTCGATCGCCGTGAACTCAAATCGTTCCGACTCCGGACTCTTCGCGCCGCCATCGACGGCCACGACCCAATAGACATATTTTTTGTCGTACTCGGCCGTCGCATCGATGAACGAAGCCTCGGTCGGCTCGCCGATTTGCGCGCCTTCTTTGTCGGTGGGCAACTTGCGGAACACGCGATACGACGGCGACGAGCCCGTCCACATCAGCTTGATCCCCTTCGCATCCGACTCGGCGTGCAAGCCCGTCGGCGTCGCCGGCGGAGCCGCCACATGCACCGTCACGAAGTTCGACCACGGCGATGGTTTGCCTTTCAAATTGGTCGTCCGCGCGCCGATGATCACGTCCTGCCCGACCCAGTCTTTGACCGGAATCAAGACCTTCACCTCGCCGCTCTCAGTGAGTTCCGCCTTCACCGGCTTGGCGGTTTGCGCCCAAATACCGCCGCTAAATGGATCGATTTTCTTCCCCACCCGCACGTCCAGACCACCGAGTCGTTTGACGGCAATCCCGCAGTCGTGTGCAGCGGCTCAGTGAACTCGACGATCATCTGATCGCCCACCTGCGCCGCGCGCAGATTCGTCACGGGAACGGGAATATTGATGGCCGGCGGCAGCGGATATCCCACATAGCCACACCCGCCCAAAACAACGGCGAACCACAAAAGAACGTCGCGTCTCACAGTATGTATTTGCTGAGGTCCTGATCTTTGACGATGCTCGCGAGCTGCTGCTGCACGTACTCCGCATCGACTTTGAACGTCTTCTTCTTCATGTCCGGACCCTCGAACGACAGCGTCTCGAGGACTTTCTCCATGATCGTATGCAGCCTTCGCGCGCCGATATTTTCGTTCGACTGATTCACCTGCGCCGCGATACTCGCCATCGCCACCAGCGCATCATCAGTGAACGTCAGCTTGATCCCCTCGGTGTCCATCAGCGCGATGTACTGCTTCACCAGCGCGTTCTTCGGCTCCTTCAGGATCCGTATGAAATCTTCCTCGGTCAGCGACTTTAACTCCACGCGGATCGGGAACCGCCCCTGCAACTCCGGAATCAAATCGGATGGCTTCGACACATGGAACGCGCCCGTCGCAATGAACAGAATATGATCCGTCCGCACAAAACCATAACGCGTATTCACCGTCGTCCCTTCGACGATCGGCAGGATGTCGCGCTGCACACCCTCGCGGCTCACATCGGGACCATGCCCACCCTCACGCCCCGCGATTTTGTCGATTTCGTCTAGGAAAATGATGCCATTCCGCTCGACGCGCTCGAGCGCGACGCGCTGCACCTGATCCATATCGACGAGCTTCTGCTCCTCTTCCTGGATCAAATACTCGGCCGCCTCCGGCACGCGCATCTTCTTTTTCTTCGAGCGTCCACCGAACAACCCCGGCAGAAACTCCTTCAAATTCATATCGCCGCCGGCCTCATCCATGCCCATGATGTTGCCGGAAAACTCGATCACCGGGCCCCGTTCCTTCACATCGAGCTCGACGATCCGGTCATCCAACTTGCCCGCCCTTAGACGCTCCCGCAACTTCTCCCGCGTCCTCTCCGCGGACTCCGACGGCTCCGGCTGCGGCGGCATCAACAGATCAAGCAGCCGCTCCTCCGCATTCTTCTCCGCGCGATCCGCGACCTCATCGAGCCGCTCCTCGCGCACCATATCAATCGCAATATCGACCAAATCGCGGATCATCGACTCGACATCGCGCCCGACATATCCAACTTCGGTGAACTTCGACGCCTCGACCTTCATGAACGGCGAATTCGCCAGTTTCGCAAGCCTGCGCGCGAGCTCCGTCTTCCCCACACCCGTCGGACCGATCATGAGGATGTTCTTCGGCATCACATCCTCGGCCATTTCCGGATCGAGCTTCTGCCGCCGTATGCGATTGCGCAACGCGATCGCGATGGCCCGCTTCGCGTCCGCCTGCCCAATTACGTATTTATCGAGTTCGCGCACAATCTCGCGCGGAGTCAGCTCGTCGAGCAGGGGGCGTTCCTCGTTGGCCTGCGCCGGCAGGTAAATGACCATCCCTACAGCTCCTCGAGTGTGATGTTCAGATTCGTGTAAATGCAGATTTTCCCGGCGATATCCATTGCCTTTTCGACGATTTCACGCGCGGAAAGTTTGGTGTTCTCGAGCAAAGCCGTAGCCGCCGCCTTCGCAAACGGACCCCCGGATCCAATCGCCGCGATCTCGTTATCGGGCTCGATCACGTCGCCAGTGCCACTGATGATATATGTGTTGGCCGTGTCCGCGACGATCAGCAGAGCTTCGAGATGACGCAGCACGCGATCCGTCCGCCAGTCCTTCGCAAGTTCCACCACCGACCGCGGAAGGTTCCCATTATGCTGCTCGAGCTTCGTCTCAAATCGCGAAAACAGCGAGAACGCATCGGCCGTCGAACCAGCGAATCCGGCGATGATTTTGTTGTTATACAGACGGCGTAACTTGCGGGCGCCGCTTTTGAGAACTTCCTGCCCCATAGTCACTTGCCCATCGCCGGCGATCACGACTTTCCCATTGCGACGAACGCACAGAATGGTCGTCGAACGGATCTTTTGCTTCATGTTTTATCCGCTTTTAGTTTAGCAGCCGTCACCGCAGAGTGGCCGTCATGTTTCGAAAGTCGAGCGTAACTTCCCGCGCCGCGGTAATGGTATCGACGCCCAACAACCCATGCTGCCAATCATTCCCCGGCGGCCTCGATACTCCGCGCGCCGGATCCAGTGCGACCGTGAAACCGCCCGCCTCCACGCGCAAATCCCCCGGCTCCAACCGCTCCCAAACCTGCGTCCCCGCCTGATTCCCGGTATCGAAAATCAAATCGAGCGCCCGCCCCCCAACCGCCGCGCGAATCACCAAATTGAAATCATCAAACGCCAAATTCGACTGACCCCCCGCCGCCACAGGAAACCCACCGCGGCAAGTCCCATCGCCCCTCCACCGCAACGTCTGCATCGCCACCGCCACCGGCAGCCCGATGATCCCGCGCCGCTCCACCGGCCAATCGTTCCAGGGCGCCTGCGCATCCGGAAACACGAGGAACGGCACATTGCGGAACTCGATCCCCCCAATCACCATCCTCTCCGCCACTCCGGACTTCGTCTGCGCCTGCCCCCCCGCCTCATCGCGAACCGACGCCCCCGCATCGTGGATCGTAATCCCCAACGCCCGCGCCTCCGACTCACTCACGCCCGAGAAGTTGAACCCTGTATCGAGCAGCCACGCGACCTTCTTCCCATTCACCTCGATCGAAAGAACGACGCCCGCCTTCGACACCGTGCACGGCAAGTCGGATCCCTCGCGCGGAATCCGCACCGTCGCATCCCCACTCTTCGCGAGCGGACCGAATACATCGAGGACGCTCTGCGTCTCCGGCGACGGCGTCTTCGCCTTCCGCAACCGCGCCCGCAATTGCGAAACCGCCTCGCGCGTCCGCCCCTGCCGCAAATCCAAGGCGATCAATTTGTCCCGCGCCGCATTCACCTGCTCCGACGTCTTCCCCAATCGGATCGCTCGCCTCAACGACAGCTCCGCATCCTTCGGATGATTGAACGCCGCCGCCAGCGCCCCTTTAATCAACGCCGCCGCGTAAGGATTCGAAACCGGAACGTCCCGCAACTCGAACCAACGGTGTTGCTCGAACAACTCCTGCGCGCGCTCGTCTTCCCCAGTCGCACCGGCGAGCAAACTCGCCGCCGCCAACGCAACTGCTAGCCTTCTAGGAACAGGCATGAAACAATTCACCACCCGCCTCGAAGTCGCATCCAACGGAAAAGGACTCTACGATTTCACCGCGCCCGTCGCCCATTGGGTCGCTCAATGCAAAATCGCAACCGGATTGCTGACCCTCTTCTGCCAGCACACCTCCGCCTCGCTCACCATTCAGGAAAATGCGGATCCGGATGTAATCGCTGACCTGCGCGACTTCTTCGAACGCATCGCCCCTGAGGATGATCCCCTCTATCGCCATACGATGGAAGGTCCCGACGACATGCCCGCCCACATCCGCGCCGCGCTCACGCAGACGAATCTCTCGATCCCCGTCACCAACGGACGCATGGCGCTCGGCACCTGGCAAGGCATCTATTTGTTCGAACACCGTTCGCACCGCACGCGCCGTTCGGTCGCGCTGCATTTGTTGGGCGAAT
>DASXZC010000677.1:0-3492 GCA_036502165.1 Bryobacteraceae bacterium | reverse complement strand
TGGCGCCACCGCAATCCGACGATGACGAGTAGGGCGCACGAGGATCGCCGGTCTGGCAAGCTAGTGCGGCGAATTTGAAGTTCCGATCAGTCTTTCTGCACACTCGTCATCGGAACTTCAAATTCAAAGCCGCACTAGAATCATAGACTTGCTAGTGCTCCTTTGATTCCGAAGTTCGCAAACGAATGCGCCGTGATATGATGCGAACTTCGGAATCGGAGCACTAGTGCGGCGACTTTGAAGTTCCGATCAGTTGTTTCCGCACACTCGCCATCGGAACTTCAAAGTCAAAGCCGCACTAGAATCAAAGGATTGCTAGTGCTCTTCGATTCCGAAGTTCGCAAACGAGGATGCCGCGATATGATGCGAACTTCGGAATCGGACCACTAGACCGGACCGATCACCGCTCCATCTTGGTCTTCAGCGTCGCGGCGTTGAACGGCTTGACGATATAATTGCTCACGCCGGCCTTCTTTGCCGCAATGACGTTCTCGGTCTTGGATTCGGCCGTGATCAGGATGAAGGGCGTCGTCGACAGCTCCGGACTGGCGCGCATCTCACGCAACAGGTCGTAGCCGGTCATCGGCTCCATGTTCCAGTCGGAGATGACGAGGCCGTATTTCCTGGCCTGCATCCTGGCCAGCGCCGCGGATCCGTCGCTTGCATCGTCGACGTTCTCGAACCCGATCCGCTTGAGCAGGTTGCGGATGATGCGGATCATGGTGGAGTAGTCGTCCACCACGAGGATCGGCATCGAGAGGTCAAAGGACATGTCTTGCTCCGCGCGTTGACGCCGAACACCGGCGAGATGTCACGAGCCCGCGAAATCGATCGAAGCTTTCTGGGACTCGCGCTTGAGTCGGCATGGCGACGGATAGCAGCCCTCGTTGAACAGCGCGTCATCCGGGAGTGCGGAGCGATGCCGTAGTTATACTGTGCCCGATTGAGATTTGTCGCGCATCGAAGGCGCTTTCGTCTGCGCCGTATCGTGGCGATGCGGACCAAGCAACCGCTCGTATTGTGTCTTGACGGTGCGGTAGCATTCGCACGCCGCTTTTTTCAGCGCGTCGAGGTCGAGGATCTGGATGTGGCCGCGGCTGTAGTGAATGACTTCGGCCTGCTGCAGCGTGGAGGCCACCAGCGAGACGCTGTTGCGCCGCGCGCCGATCATTTGCGCGATCGACTCCTGCGTCAGCACCAGCTTGCAGCTTCCGGAGAGATCGTGAATTTGCAGCAGACATCGCGCCAGCCGCGCTTCGACCGAATGTGAGGCGTTGCAGCCGGCCGTCTGCTGGACCTGCGCGTACATCGCCAGCCCGTGCCGCATCATGAGCGCGCGCAGCGTCGCGCTTTGGTCCGCCGCGGCGCGCAATCTGTCGAGCTCGATGGTCGAGGTCGTGCCCGGCACCAGCACGAGCGCGTTGGTCAGCGCCACCGGATCGCCCAAGGTCGAGAATACGCCGAGAATGCTGTCGCGGCCGATCATCGCGACCTGGACATGCTCGCCTTTCGCGAGATTCACGACCAGCGAGATGACGCCGCGATGGGGCATGTATGCGCGCCACAGCGTGCCGCCGACTCCGACCAGAGTGGATTCCGGAAGCAGATCGACCGTTCTCAGATAGGGACGGATCAACTCGAAATCTTCGGCCGTCAGCGCCGACAGGAATCCGTTCGGTGGACGAGAGGTCAAATCCAAAGCCGACTCCTGCCTTGCGGGCAAACGAGGTCTCTGGGTCGCCGATGATCCATTGAGTCCGCCATACACGATGAGATTTGAAAGTTCCATCGGCAAATTAGGAGGATTAAACGGCTTTTCGGGCATGTTGTGAGCGATGGCGCCATAATTTGCTAGTGTCCCTTGGTTCTAACATTCGCAAAGGAGCCAGCCGCAAAGTGATGCGAATGTTAGAACCGGGGCACTAGCCTGCAAATCCCGGCACCGCCGTTTCATTTCAACGCGCGGTTCGTTCGATTCCGATATCGAACCTTGGCGAGCGGCTGCTGACACGAAAGCTGCCACGATGCTTCAGTCCCCAAGCAATTGCTTCTGCCGGGTGCGGATCGTCGCGTAGCATTCGCACGACGCCTGGCGCAATGCCTCGAGGTCGACGATCTCGATCTGCCCGCGGCTGTAGCTGATGATGCCGGCCTCCTGCAGCGCGTGGGCGACGATCGAGACCGCGTTGCGCCGAACGCCGATCATCTGCGCCAGCAATTCCTGCGTCAGCGGCAACGTCCTGCCGTCGTGGAGATCCCGGGCGCGCAGCAGCCATCGCGACAGGCGCGCCTCGACCGAATGGACGGCGTTGCATGCCGCCGTTTGCTGCGCCTGCGTCAGCAGAGCCTCGCCATGGCGGCTCACGAGGCCGCGCAGCGCCGGGCTTTGCGCGGCGGCGATTCTGAAATCGGCGAGCTCGATTGCCGAGGCGGCGCCGGGAAACAGCACGATCGCATCGGTGAGCGACACGCCGTCGCCAAGCGCCTCGCCGGCGCCGACGACGCCGTCGCGGCCGATCATCGCGACCTCGACGGTCTGACCTTCGGAAAGATTCACGACGATGGAGACGGCGCCGCCGTGCGGGAAGACGATCTGCGGCGGCGCCACGCCTGCTTCCACAAGGACTGTTTCGCGGATCAGCTGCAGCGGCTTCAGGCGCGGCCCGAGCAGTTCGAACTCCTCGAAAGGCAATGCCTGTAATAGCTGATTGGACGGACGCTGCGCTGAGGACATGTTGCTTGCCGCAAAAGGGCGGCAGTGCATCGGCTGTTGTTTGCTGCGCCGTCTCCCCCTGAACGTGCCAAACTATACATTCTCACTTTTAGGGTGTAAATCGCCTTGCCATTCCCTCTCGACGGTTGTACGGAAAATCATATACACGGGAAGGGGCAGACAGGTGACTGTTTTTATTGCGGAATTGCCGAGACGGCATTGATTCGCGGTCCCGGGCTCGAGGGTCCGCCAATCCACTGGGGCACAACATGACGCGCATTCTCGTCGTCGACGACGATCCGATGGTCTGCATGGCCATTGAGGTCTTTCTGCAACGTCACAACTTCGAGGTAGTGGTGACCGACGGTGGTGAAGCCGGGCTTCGCGCTCTCGATTACGGCAACGTCGATCTGATGATCGTCGACATCTTCATGCCGCATATGCGCGGCTTCGAGTCGATCCGGATTTTTCACGAACGTGCTCCCGCGATTCCTCTGGTGGCGATGTCGGGCTACGCCTTCGCCAATCTCAATTCGCCCGCGCCGGATTTCCTTCGGATGGCGCTCGAGCTCGGCGCGTCGCGTTGCCTGCGCAAGCCGTTTACGCCGATCGCTCTGCTCACCGTGATCAACGAATGTCTTGCCGATGCGCAGGTGAATGCACCGAACGTCGCCCAGATGGAGCAGTGACGCCGCGCGCGCATCGCGCAATCGCCGGACGATGCGCGAATGATGGTTAGCGGGCCGGCAAGGTTACCGCGCAATTAGTGTTAATGACGG
>DASXZC010000676.1:0-15058 GCA_036502165.1 Bryobacteraceae bacterium | reverse complement strand
ATGCGACTCGAACTGGTGTTCCCGCCGAACGCCGCTCGGCTCTTTACGAACGCCTGCTGGCAAGGCTGCGAGCGACTCCTGGAGTGGATGCCGCTGCCGATGCCGATATCGTGCAACTGAGCGGCAGCACGTGGGATCCGTCTGTCGAAATGATTGGTATGCCGCCCTTGAAAGATCCGCCGAGGGTATTTTGCAACCGCATCAGCTCGGGATATTTCACAACCGTCGGGACGCCGATGATCATTGGCCGCGATTTCAACGAACGCGACACGGCGTCCTCACCCGAAGTGGCGATCGTCAGCAAGATGTTCCAGGAGAAATTTCTCAACGGCGAGAATCCGATCGGCAAGCAGTTCCGCATTGTCGCGGCGCGCGGCGAACAGGAGCATATCTACGAGATCGTGGGAATCGTCAAGGATTCGAAATACCGGGATCTCGCCCGCGCGACGGACCCGCTGATTTTTCTGGCTGAGACGCAGGAGAAGCATCCCGATGGCGGCCTCAACCTGCTGATTCGTTCCCGTGAGCCGTTCGGCACGCTCACGTCGGCCGTGAAGAATGCGCTGCTTGATGAGTCTCCATCCCTGGCGATTCAATTCCGGGAGTTTAAGCGCCAAGTCCTCGATACGTTGCTGCGCCAGCGCTTAATGGCGACGCTCTCCGGGTTCTTTGGCCTGCTGGCGGCGGTGCTGGCAAGCGTTGGTCTGTACGGCGTGATCAGCTACATGGTCGCGCGGCGGCGCAATGAGATCGGCATCCGCGTCGCGCTCGGAGCCAGCCGCGCCAGCATCGTTCAACTCGTGTTTCGCGAGGCGGCTCTTCTGTTGGCGATTGGCATAACGGCCGGAATCGCGCTTACGCTCGGCGGTCTGCGAGTGACGCAAGCGCTGCTTTATGGTCTTCAGGCGCACGATCCGCTAACGATCGCGCTGGCTGTTGTCTTGCTTGCCGGAGTGTCATTGTTCGCCAGTTGGTTGCCGGCGTTGCGCGCGTCGCGCCTCGATCCGGTGCAGGCTTTGCGCGAAGAATAAATCGGCGAGCACCCGCTACGATAGATTCAGTTGAACAATCCCTGAGAGGACCGAAGGGTGTCGCCGTGGCCCAACAACCGTGGACCGAAGTCGAGATCGCGCAGAATAATGATTTCCAGAGCAAGCTGCGTAGCGCCACGCCTCGCGTATTCATTACGCCCATCCTCGTCGCGCTGAACGTCGCCGTCTACCTGGCCATGGTCGCGACCGGCGTTTCCTTCTATGATCCGCCGATCGACAGCCTTATCAAATGGGGCGCGGACTTCGGACCGCTGGTTACACACGGCCAATCGTGGCGACTGTTTACGGCGATGTTCCTGCATATCGGCATCATTCACATCGCAATGAATATGTACATTCTGTGGGCCATCGGGAAATTCACGGAACGGCTCTTCGGCAACTTCGGATTTCTCGTGTTGTACATTCTCTCCGGTTTCGGGGGCAGCCTCGCGAGCGTCTGGTGGAAGCCGCTGACCGTCTCGGCCGGCGCTTCGGGAGCGATCTTCGGCGTTTATGGCGCCTTGCTCGGGTATCTTTTGATCCAGCGCCATTCCGTTCCGGCTCGCAGCCTCAGCACGCTGTTCAGCACTGCCGGTACGTTCATTGTCTACAACCTGATCTATAGCTACATGAGCCCGAACACTGACATGGCCGCCCACGTCGGAGGCTTCGTGTCGGGCTTCGTGCTGGGCTGTGCGCTGGCTCTTCCATTGGTCGAACCGGGAGTGAAGTCGCGAGTGGGCCGCGGCCTGGTCGTTCTCGTGCTGGGTGCGGCGCTCGTCGCGGCAGCGGAGGTCCGCTTGCCGGTGATCGACGATTTCGAGGCGGAGGCGAAGGCGCTTGGTAATTTCGAAACCGCGACGCTCGCGATCTACAACGATGCTTTGAAGAAAGTGCAGGCCGGGCAGATGACCCCGGCGGAGTTCGACGATGTGATCGAAAAGAAGATCATTCCTCCGTGGAACGCGCGCCGCGAGAGTATCTCGCACCTTCGCCTCGCTGGCGCTCAGCTCGATTTTGCGCAGAAGGTCGACCGTTATATGAGCTTGCGCAGCGACGCGTGGAAACTGATCGGCGAGGGGGTCAAGAACAATAAGGAAGACCTCGTCCGCGAGGGGAACGATAAGCAGGCGGAGGCGCTCGCCTTGTTTAAGCCGCCGGGGAAATAGGGCTATGAGAGCTCTCGCGCTTCTGCTTCCGATGGCCGCAGTGACGGCGATGAGCGGATTTTGCCTCGAGAGTAATCTGATCCAGCCTTCCGAACTTCGCAAACGCGTGCCCATGGTGGCGATCACCGATTTCACGAAGTTCCCACTATCCATCCAAACTCCGGACTTCCTACTGAGGTCTAACGCCGGGGCCGGCGAGATCGAGGTTGTCTTTGGCTTGTTTGCGGAGACGTTTCCCTCGCAGGCACGCCGAGCGAAAGGCACATTCTGTATCGCTGGCCAGTGGGCAACATGTGCAGCGCATCGATCATGTGGACGAAGCGATAAACCGATCGGCGTTCCTACAAATAAACGCTGTGGCCGAGCATCACCATCACTCCGAACAGTAGTCTCCCAAAGGCTTCGCCGGAGGCAAGCTGATCGAAGCCTTAAGCACTCCAGCGGCGGGTTGGCGCAAGCGCATCTGTAACTCACGCGGAACCGCGGTGGCCGCACCCTCCTCCACCAGATAGGCGGAAAGGATGCGCCGCGCATCTGGATTCGCAGAAAGGTAATCGACAATGGCTGTCGGATCAGCGGCGCGGCCGAAGGAAAAGGTAACTCCCACGGCGTCCTTGTCCGGGACATTCGCTGCGTTCTTACCTTGCAAAGGTGAAGTCGGATCCAGCTCTGCACCTTGTTTCCGGTAATGCCGGATCCCCCATACCGGCGCGGCTGTGTCGACGTGCTTCCACTCTGGCAAGTCCTGCGGAAGCGCACGTGTCGGTTGGGGACTCTTCATGCGATCAAGCAACGTAGTCAAATAACCGAGATTAGTGGCCACCACGGCCATATTGGTACGAGGGAATCCGACAAAGGTGGTCCACGTGTCTTGTTGCGATTTCTCCTCGAAGACTGCGACTTTGGTTCCTGCGGCCTCTTCGAAGCGGACTGCGGAATTCGCGGCTACCTGCATGAAGGCGGCTCCGTCGAGCGATACCTCAGGGCCGAATATAACGATGAGGCAACCTTCATAGCGCATGTCGCCGAGTGATTGAGGGGGCCGGAATCGGCGTGAGCCCTCGATCGCCAGCGACACCGTCTTGCCTTTGACGAATTCACTAAGCCCTCCGTTCTTGAAAATCAGCAGCATGAAGGGGAGCATGCGAAACTGCATGTCTAGTTCCGCCGCCACACGCTCGTTTGGAGGAGCGGCGCTCAAAAGCGCCCGGGGGTCCTCCCACGGGAACGGGCCGTTCGCTCCGAGAACGGTCTCCGTGTCGTCCGGCAGCCAGGTCAACACCTGATTCAGTTGCTGCGCGACCGCGCTGGACTGAGCGGCACAAACCAGAATGGCAACGATGGTGAGAATTGGAGTGCACATTTGTCACCTCTTGATATCGGCGCGAATCCAGCCGAAGTCGCGGCTCGATCCGGAATTGCAGATGGAGTCTTCGATCACCAGGCGCTTGCCCGTCTCGACGTCCAGCGTTTCGAGCGCCAAGGGATTCTGGATCGGACAAGCGGGTCGATAGACTGCGTGGAGGAGGAACTTGGAGTCGGGCGACCAAGCCACCTCGGGATCCTCGACGGCCCCGACGTCGCGCCTTGCGGCAAGGTTGGTCCGATCAATGAGGATGGCCCTCGCAGCCGTGTTCGGCACGCCGAATCGGACCGCCGCGATCCACTTGCCATCGGGCGAAAACGCCCCGCCCCAAAGCCGGCCGTCGAGCTTCGTGATCGATCCCTTCGACAGATCCAGCAATGCCAAGCCGCGATTCGCAGTGACCAGCGCCTGCATGCTGTCGGGCGAGAGGCTCAGCACCTGCCACGGCGATCCCGCGCGACAATCCGAACTTTCCAGAATGGCGCGGGCGGTTCCAGTCGCCAGGATAATTTCATACACACCGCAAATGCGCGATGAATAGGTCCCCTTTGCGCCCGCGAAGACAATTCGATCCTCGGCCCGTGAAACAGCAAATCGATCGATCGAGTAGAAGGCGTCCAGACCCTGGATGGGTGTCACGTGTAGTGGATCAAGTTCGATTTTGAATATGCCCGGTTGATTTGCAAAACCTTTCGGGCCGATCTTCCTAAGGGCAGTTGCGTACACGGTTAGTCCACTCGATCCGTAAGCGACGCGTCGGGGTATCAAGGGGATAGAAAGTGCGAAGTCCTTGCCACCCGGCGGGAACATCACGATCCAGTGATCCACATCGTCGCCGCTTGCTGCGCGGAACACCAGAGAAGCTGGACTATACGACGCAAGTTCGGCGCTATGCGCGGCGGGCGCGGCAAGCGCCGCAATCATGATCGCCGCTGCAAAATGACGCATGACCGATTTTATATGTCAATTGAGAAGAAATAATAGATGCTGTTACACTTTTTCGACTGTCACATTCTGGCGATGGCGGTGCCCACGACCGTCTGATGATAGAAGACGTCCATCTCCTCCGGAGTCTCGAGCATTCCGTGATCCATCCACCAGGAGAGAAGCGAAAGCAGCGCTCCCGCGAACGCATGGCCTAACGCCGCCCGCCGTTGTGGCGGCAAGCCGCGCGTCTTCTCGAGGACCCCGAGCCGCTGCTCGATCGCCCGCGCAAAATGACCCTGCCCGAGTTCAAACGTATCGTGGATCTTCCCCGCCGTGACCAGCGCCGCATGGAACTGCCGGACGTCCGAAAGATGCGCGAACAGTTCGCGGACCGGCGCGATCCGCTCCGATCGTTCACCGCTCCGCAGCACCACGGTCGACATCATTTGAAAGAAGTCCTCAACGTCGCTCAGGAACAGGTCGTCTTTGTCGCGATAGTGCGTGTAGAACGTCGAACGGCCGACTCCGGCGCGATCGAGAATGTCCTGGACGTTGATTTCGTCGAACGGCTTCTCGAGTATCAACTCGACCAGCGCATCACCCAAACGGTCCCGCGTCCGCCGGATACGCGCATCGATTTTGGCGGTCGCGCCGCCTGAGTTGCCGGACATGTGAGCCCCCTTTGTTCAGCATCGACGTGCTGTACACAGTTTAGTATCGACAGCCTCACACGCACGACCCTATACTGAACCCATGATCGAGGACTTCATGGGCGATTTCCGTCATGCCTGGCGCATGATCGGAAGAATGCGGCTGCTGGCGTTCGGCGTCATCGTGTCGCTCGGCATCGGCATCGGTGTCAACACGGCGCTCTTCTCGTGGATGCAGGCGCTGGTGTTGCAACCGCTCCCCGGCGTCGAGGATTCCGGCAGCTATCATCTTCTCGAACCTCGCTCCGACACAGGGTCGTATCCAGGCATGTCCTGGCTCGAATACGGTGACCTCCGCGCGAGCCTCCACTCGTTTCGCGACATCGTTGCGTTCCGGATGACGCCGCTCAACGTCGGCGAACCCGACCGCCTCGAGCGCACCTACGCCTTGTTCGTCTCCGGCAATTATTTTTCCGCTCTCGGCCTTCATCCCGCGCTCGGCCGATTCATACGTCCGGAAGAAGTTCTCAAACCCGGCGCGGATCCAGTCGTCGTGATCTCGAACGGCTATTGGAAGAGCCATCTCGCCGGTGCTCCCGATGTCATCGGACGTGAGCTGCGCATCAACGACTACCAACTCCGAATCATCGGCGTCGCGCCGGAAGCGTTCCAAGGCACGGTGATCGGATTGAACTTCGATCTATGGGTGCCCGCGACCCTCGCCCCGTCATTGTTGAGCGGATCGCGCGAATTGGAGGATCGAAGCATCCGCGGATATTCAGCGATGGCCATGCTCGCCCCGCATGTTTCGAACGCCGAGGCACAGGCCGAACTCAGCGCCTCGATGACGCAGCTCGCAAAAGCGTATCCGGAAACCAACTCCGCGATGCACGCCGAAGTGCTGCCGTTCTGGAGCTCGCCGCGCGGTCCGCAGCGTATGCTCGTGCGGGCGCTCGCGATCCTCGAAGGCCTCATGTTCATCCTCCTGCTCGCAGTTTGCGGGAACACCGCGAACCTCGTGCTCGCTCGCGCCAGTTCGAGGCAGCGCGAGATCGGGATCCGCCGCGCCGTAGGAGCGGGCTCATGGAGGCTCGCGAGCCTGTTGCTCTCGGAAACCCTCGTCCTCGGAATCCTCGGCGCGATCCTCGGAGCCGCAATCGCCGCCTGGGGCACCGTCGCCCTGCGCGCCGTGCCGCTATCGACGGCATTTCCGATCCGCTTCCAAACCGGAGTCGACGCCGGCGGACTCGCCTTCGCCATGCTCCTCGGAATCCTCTGCGGACTGCTCGCCGGCGCCGCCCCGGCCATTTATCTGTCGCACGTCGATCCGCACGTGGCCCTGCGCGCCGGTTCGAATTCGGCCGTTCGCACGCGATCCCGAAACATGCTGATGGGCGCCGAAGTCGCGCTCGCATTGATCGTCCTGATGGCCGCCGCGTTGTTTTATCGGAGCTTCCGCGAAGGCCGCGAGTCCGACCCCGGCTTCCGCAGGGATGGCGTGCTGCTCGCCGGCTACGACTTCACCGGCCGCAAAAACGACCCCGCCTCGATGCGGACCTTTGCGATCCGAATGCTTGAACAACTCCGCGCCCTGCCTGATGTGGAAGAGGCAGCCATTGCATCTTCGGTTCCGCTCGACATACACGGCATGCCTGTGCGAGCGTTCAAAATCCCCGGACGCCAGAGGAACGACGCCGCGCCCGATCAGGCGCTCTACGACATCGTGACCCCCGGATATTTCGCGACCATGGGGATCCCGCTGCTCTCCGGAACGGATTTCGCCGCCCTCGACGATGCCGCCGCCACGCCCCAAATGATCGTCAATCAGGAGTTCGTCCGCCGCTACCTCGATGGCGCCGAGCCGATCGGACGCGAGATCGAGGCCGGCTCGCGCAGCTACAGAATTGTGGGGGTCGCCCGGAATTCGCTCTACGATTCGTTTGGCGAACCTCCGACGCCGATCATCTATTATTCGTTCCGCGACCGTCCTCTGATTGGAGGGCAAATCCACGTGCGCCGGCGCGGCGGCGGCGAATCCGGACTCGCGCCGGAACTCCGCCGCGTAGCCCGCGAAGTCGATCCTGCGCTTCCGATCTATGAGGTGCGGACCCTCAACGAGCATCTGGAAACGAACTTGTTCCTGCGCCGAATTCCCGCGCGCATGTTCATGGCGCTCGGTCCGCTATTGCTGGTTTTGGCGGCGATCGGCATCTACGCAGTCACTGCGTACAACGTCGCCCGCCAAACCGCGGAAATCGGCCTGCGGCTCGCCCTCGGCGCCACCGGCCGCCGCGTCGCCGCGGACTTCGTTCGCTCCAGCCTGCGCGTCGTCGGCATTGGAATCGGCATCGGATGGTCGGTCGTCTTCATCGTGGCGATCCATCTCATGCATGGCAAGCCACTCGACGGAGTGGTCTTATTCGGAGTTCCACTCGTTCTCTTCATCGCCTCGGCCATTGCCTGCTGGCTCCCGGCGCGGCGGGCGGTCGCCATGGATCCGATGATTGCGCTGCGGCAGGAGTGATCCTCGCTATAGGCGGTACTCTAAGAACGAAAGGGGCCGCCGATGACGATAACGCTTGATCTTCAACCCGACGTCACAGAAGCACTGCTCGCTCAAGCTGCGGCACGCGGCTTGTCGCTGGGGGACTACGTGAAGGAGATCGTCGTTCGGCAAGCCCGTATCTCCCCGTCACCCACGGAGCGCAAAGGCCAGGAGTTCATTGATTCTTGCGCCAGGCTGCGCAGATTGCTGACTGACGAGGAGATCGACAAATTCTTCGAGCGGAATCTTGGACGGGGCGGCGAAGTCGATCAGAATTGATCAACCCGAGGTGAAGAATCGCATGCGGCACAAAGCTCGCCGAGCTGCTCATCAGCTCGTGCTTCAACGGAGAGCAGGCTATTGTGGGGCTCCCTTCACCGCCTCCACGGCTAGCATCGAACGCTGAGCACCTTCTTAAGAGGGTTCCCGGCGACCTTCTGTTGCAAGCGATAGAGAAGCGCACGTCGCAAGAGTTCACTGCGACAAGGAAAGCCGTGTTCAACGATTATGCTCGTTGACCCGTGCGCTGTTTGATATCGCACGCGCCATTGTGGACAAGAATATTTTGGAACGCCTGATCGACGAACCATTCTACAGAATGGAAGCAGAAGTCCGAGACGCCTTGCATTCACTAATCACCCCCGCTATATCGTGCGCGCACCATCACCAACTGATCGTTTCCGTGGAAGTTGAAAAAATACGCTCTCTGATCGAGGCTTGACAGCAGTTTCAGATAGCCCGTCGCTTTGACAAGCGAACCTTTGCGGCTGTCCCAGATCACAACACCGCCATAACAGACGCTTCAAAGCGGTTCAGCTTCTGGCTTACCTCCCGCTCACCGTCACGGTTGCCTCGCCGGCAGCGCCAACATTCCGCAGCCCCACCACTCCCGGACGAATTTCCTCAACGTAACGATTTTGGAAGACATCCATCGCTCGCGAACAACTTGGGATCATATGGCCCGTGCCGAGTTCGACCGCCCTAGTGTACAACTGAACGTCTCCCCCTCGCGGCGCATTGCTGCTTAACCCGTACGAATTTGCCACCCCGCCATGTGAAAGTCGAGCGGACCATGGGTTGGGGCTGCGCCCTGGTTTGCCGAGCCACTCTTCGAAAATTGTAATTAGAAATCGCGCGTCATCCGCGCTGCGAAAACCCCGATTGGCAGTGCTCCCTTCGGAGTAAAAAGAGACGCTCGGGCACATCGGCATACGCTGGGATGCGATAACATTGCCCGATGGAAATCCGACCGTTAGGGCCTTGCACTCGCTCATCACCGTCTTAGGGGCATATCGCGCGCGCACCATTACTAACTGATCGTTCCCGCGGAAGGTGAAAAAATACGCTCTCTTATCGAGGCTTGACAGCAGTTTCAGATAGCCGGCCGCTTTGACATGCGAACCTTCGCGGCTGTCCCAAATCACGGCCGCTCCCTCGTCCTTCGGAGCCGCAATTAGAAACCGGCCGTCGGGCGAAAACTCCAAGTCCGCTGCCCCAAGTTTCCCCGAGTAGACGATTTCGTACTTCGGGTCAGAATAAGGAAGCGCAAACTTCCTCTTTTTGAACACTTCCTTGCCGGATGGAACGTCCACCACGTGAAGATTACCCTTCAAGTCGTCGCATACAAAGGTGCGTCCATCTGGTGCGAGAGCGCTTGTTCCACATACCAATGACGGAATCACCGCCGAACTGACACGCACACCATCGCGGACATTCCACCGCTCCACCTGCGGATTCGCTGATCCGATTTTGATCTGTGTCGAATCTATTTGAGTCGTCGAGCTGACAAATACCAATTCCCGAGAGTCGGGCGTGAAGCGGCCCAGCACCGTGTGATCGGCCTTTGCTCGAAAAATCAGATGCAGGGGTTCGATGGCAAGGACCGAAATATCCGTGTCGTCCTGCGCCAGCACATAGCTGCCATTCGGACTGAATTGTAGTTGGACAAAGACCCCGATGCTGCCGAATTCGCCCGCCCATGCCGGGGCGATTGCCAAAGCAATAGTTAAGAAGTGCGCCGCAATTCGACTCATGATTCTCTACCGTGACGATTATATAACCGCTCTTCACACGTCAAACAGGAAGTGAGCCAGAAGGCTCGGCCTCTTACTTTACGCCTTCGCGCCTCTGCGTGAGACCTTGGCGGTCCGTCAGCCCGACCGTGGCCATATTGAACCAAATATTCACTGCATGTCCCCAGAGGACCTCCTCGTCGCGAGAGAACACTGATATGGATCCATTCCCGGCCGCAGCAAAACCCTCGGCGTAACCTGGAAAACGGAAAGGCACTCCACGTCACCCACCTCGACGTTCATATCCGGATACGCTCCTCTCGCCGGTCCGGAGTCGCCCGCTCGCTCGTTCCGCCGGACTCTCACGTCTTCAACCCTGTTTCCAGTCAGCCTATCCAGCCTTTCGATCAGTCGAAGCCCATCCTGCGGAGTCGGAGCCGCTTTGGAGTAGAACACAAAACTAAAGCCGGGTTCGCCTCCATACACGCCTAGGACGACCAACTCGAAGACCCGGCCATTAACCACCCACCGGTGCGGATCTTTCCCGCGAGCCAATACAATCGTGCGGCTCGTGGTCCAAGTTCGCACTCGGATCGTCGCGGCGCCCTCGACCGACAACAATTGCGCAGCCGGAAAAATCGCCGAAGGCCACACACGAACCGGTTCCATCGAAAAAGGTACCGGGAAAGGGTGCGTCGGTCCGATTAGAATGCGGCAAATCGTATAGTACGGGCACCTTGCCCGCCGGAGTTTCTGGAGTCGTGTTATCAAGGCCGATTCATACTTCGCTTGAAAGTATGCGGGTGGCAGCGTCTCATACCGATCGATGACTCGTCCCCGTATCGCCTCGTCCACAACGTCAGCTTTCGGAAGTGACTCGCCACAGGCAATGCCGGCGCACACAAGAAACAGCGCAGTAATAAAGCAAAAGCGCATCAAGGCTTGAAACACATCCAATTCGCTCACAAATTCAATACCTTCTTGACCTGCGCCAAAGTTGACTACAGACCATGAGCACGCATGATTCCCGATGGAACCGCCCCTCCATATAGTGTAGAATCCAACAAGCGCGTCCACCCCCTACCTATCCGTGTCCACAAACCCGGATCAGGCATACTATCGCCCCGTGAAACAAAGAGGATCCCCCCGGATGATGCGCCCCGTCTCCACCACATTCCTGCTCGCCACCTGCCTATTCGGCCAGTCCGCGCAAATCTCCGGCGTCATCCGGGACTCCTCCCAGTCCCTCATCCCCGCCGCGACCCTCATCATCACCAGTGAGGGCACCGGCCTCGCGCGCACCACCCACTCGAATGACGAAGGGATTTACACGGCCCCCATCCTCCCGCCCGGCAAATACAAAATCGAAGTAACAGCCTCAGGATTTCAAACCTCCCGCCAAACCGGAATCACCCTCGACACCGGCCAATCCGCGCGCATCGACTTCACACTCCAACCCGCTTCCCTCGAACAATCCGTCACCGTCAACGCCGATTCCACCCTCGTCCACACCGACCAGTCCGGCGTCAGCACCGTCATCAATCGCGAATTCATCGACACACTCCCTCTCAACGGACGCAGCTTTCAATCCCTCATCGCCCTCACCCCCGGAGTCGTCCTCACCCAAGCCTCCTTCGGCGAACAAGGCCAATTCAGTGTCAACGGCCAACGCGCCAACTCGAACTACTTCACCATCGACGGCGTCAGCGCCAACATCGGCGTCTCCGCCGGACTCACCCTCGTCCAATCCGCCTCCGGATCCCTCCCCGGACTCGGCGCCACCGGTGGCACCAACACTCTCGTCTCCGTCGAGGCCCTCGAGGAATTCCGCGTCCAAACCTCCGGCTACTCCGCCGAGTACGGCCGCATGCCCGGAGCGCAAATCACCATCCTCACTCGCTCCGGCACGAATCAGTTTCACGGCTCACTCTTCAACTTCTTCCGCAATGATGCCCTCGACGCCACCGACTGGTTCGCTAATGCCCAAAAACTCCCCAAACCGGAACTCCGCCAGAACGACTTCGGCGGCGTCTTCGGCGGACCCATCAGGCGCAATCAGACGTTCTTCTTCGCCTCTTATGAAGGCCTGCGTCTACGCCAGCCGGAAGTACTCTCGACCGACGTCCCCAGCCTCGACGAACGCGGAGTCCTCGCCTGCCGCTTATGCCGTCCGTTCCTGAACGCCTTCCCGATCCCAAACGTCGCCACCTCCCGCATCGGACTCTCACCCTTCGTCGCCAGCTTCACCAATCCCTCCTCGCTCGACGCCGGCAGCATTCGGATCGATCACCGCTGGGGCACCAAGCTCACCCTCTTCGGACGCTTCAATCAGGCACCCTCCGCCTACACGCAGCGGACCGAGATGCTCTCAAACCCAATCGACACGAGCGTCGGAACGAAGACGCTGACACTCGGCGCGACCGTGTTGCTCACGCCCCGCCTCGTCACCGACACCCGCTTCAATTGGAGTGGAACCACCGGCTCGAGCTACGCCCGCCTCGACAACTTCGGCGGAGCCGTCCCCTTCGATCCGCAAACGTTCTTTCCGCAAGGCGTGGGCATCGACGTCGCCAACGCCTTCGGCGGATATTTTCTGAATGGCGGCATCAACTCCGGCTTCTACATCGGTAAGAACGTCGCCAACTCGCAAACGCAGTGGAATCTCACCCACAGCGTCTCTTACACGCTCGGCTCACACCAACTGAAGTTCGGCGCGGACTGGCGCCACGTCGCCACCGAAAACAATCCGCGAGCCTACGACCTGTTCGCCTACTTTATCGGATCGTAGGGCGCAGCCATCGGCCAGACCGTCCAAACCACCATCGGCGCGCAAGAGGACATCACCGTTTTCCTGAACAACCTCTCGCTCTACGCGCAGGACTCGTGGAAACTCTCGCCCAAGCTCACCCTCAACCTCGGCCTGCGTTGGGAATTGAACCCCGCCCCCAGCGGATCGAAGCCGCTCTACAGCTACACGCCCACCGCCGATCCGCGCGAAATCACTCTCGCCCCTGCCGGAGCGCCCCTCTACGCAACCCGCTACAACGGCTTCGCCCCTCGCGTCGGAGCCGCCTATCAAATCGCTCGCAACACAACCCTCCGCGCCGGCTTCGGACTCTTCTACGACCTCGGCGGCGGACTCATGGCGCAAGCCGCCGCCGGCTTCCCGTACTACCGCCAGAACAACATCATCACCGGAACCCCATTCCCCGTTCCACCCAGCACAGCGGCGCCTCTTCCGTTCACGTTGAATCCGCCGATCGCATCGATCTACGGCGCCACTCCAGGACTCTCGCTGCCCGTCACCTATCAATGGAACGTCACCGTCGAGCAGCTTCTGAACCGCTCGAACGCCGTCTCCGTCGCCTACGTCGCCGCCGCCGGGCGCGACCTCTTGCGCCAGAACTTCGACACTAATCCGACCGACTCCATCACGTATGCCTACATGCTCAACAACGCGGCGTTTTCGAACTTCAATTCGCTGCAGGTGCAATATCACCGCACGCTCACGCAAGGTATTCAGGCGTTGATCTCCTACACCTTCGCGCATTCCATCGACAACGCGTCGAACGAATCCTACGCGTATCTGCTCGCCCCGATCATCAATCCGAAGGATGACTACGGCTCTTCCGACTTCGACATCCGCCACGCGCTTTCAGCCGCATTCTCGGCCAATCTCCCGACGCGTTGGTTGAAAGGTTGGGGACTCGACGGAGTCTATCTGTTCCGCACCGCGACCCCGGTGGATGTAACGTACTCGCTCGACAACGGCTACGGCGTCTACGCGTTCCGTCCCGATCTCGTGCCCGGCGTCCCGATCTACCTCAACAATCCCGACGTCGCGGGAGGCAAACAATTCAACCCCGACGCATTCGAGATCCCGCTCGACTATCCCGGCCGCCAAGGCACCCTCGGCCGCAACGCCCTCCGCGGCTTCGGATTTTCGCAAGTGAATTTCACCGTCCGCCGCGAGTTCCATTTATATGAGCAACTAAAACTTCAATTCCGCGCGGAGTTGTTCAACGCGTTGAACACGCCGTCATTCGGAAATCCAAGCGGAAATCTGCAAAGCCCCCAATTCGGCTACTCGACCGGCACGCTAGCCCAATCCCTCGGCAGCGGCGGCGTGAATGGCGGATTGAATCCCCTCTATCAAGTCGGCGGCGCAAGATCCGTCCAACTCGCCCTCCGCCTCGTGTTCTGAACCGCAGAAGGACATCATGATACTCGCTCTTCTGACTCTCGCGATGGATCTACATCAGCCTCGGATCCCGCTGCACTTCGAGCCCAACCAAGGCCAAGTCGCCGGCGAAACCGAATGGATCGCCAAGGCTCAAGGAGGCACTCTCTACATCAAAAGCACTGCCATTGCCTTCGGAACAGCTTCAGCATCCGGCAAGAAACCGCATATTCTCCAATTCATCGGCGCGAAATCCGCCAAAGGGGAAGGCGTCGATCCGACTGGCGGATACTCCAACTACTTCATCGGCCGCGACGAGAAGAACTGGCACAGCGGCATCCCGCACTACTCGAAAGTCCACTACAAAGACGTATACAAAGGAATCGACCTCCTCTATTACGCGACTCCGGATCGTCAAATCGAATACGACCTCGAAGTCGCACCCGGCGCGGATCTGAATCAAGTCGAGCTCTCCTTCACCGGCTTCGACAAAGTGGAGATCGATGAACACGGCGACCTGTCCCTACGCCTCGGGGACAACGCCATCAGACAGCATCGGCCCAAGGTGTTCCAAGGCGGCAAAGAGGTCGCATGCGGATACAGGCTGCTCCCAAACAATCACGTGAAGATCGAAGTCGCGCCCTACGACGAAGCCTTGCCGCTCACCGTAGATCCTGTCCTCGACTTCTCTACCTACCTCGGCGGCCCAGGGTCTGACTTTCTTGAAAATATCAAGATCGATAGCAGCGGCTTCATCTATCTATGCGGCAACACCCAGACGCCGGCATCGCCCAGCCTCAATCCGTTTCAGCAAACGAATCTCGTCCAAGATCAGGCCGACGTGATAAAGCTCACGCCCAACGCGGATCGGATTCTCCTGTTCGCAACCTTGGGATCGGCTTCAGGGCAATCCGGCGCATCTTCACTCAATGTGGACGCTGCAGGGAATCTCCTGGTCTACGGCTCGACGCAGGCGCCTGACTTCCCGCTAAAGAATGCTTTCCAGAGCCAATTCAAATCTACCTTTGAAGCGGCCTTTGTCTCAAAATTAACTCCCGACGGAAGGACACTCGTGTACTCCTCCCTTTGGAATGGAAGCAATACCGAAAGTCCGTCCGGATCCGCGGTCGACGCTCAAGGCGCTCTCACATTTGGCGGATCTACTGCCTCAACGGACA
>DASXZC010000675.1:0-1535 GCA_036502165.1 Bryobacteraceae bacterium | reverse complement strand
GTGGAACAGCGTTTCCGATCCCACGAGCAAGGAGGCGCAGGAGCAGTTGCGCGTGAAGGACTCGCGCGCAACCACGGCGGCTTCGTTGCGCGACGATCTTCTGCGCAGCAGCATGGCGAGCCTGGCGGATTCGATTGCCGCGGGGGTGAACAGCCTGATCGTTTTCAATCCGCTGAACTGGCAACGCGACGGCGAAGTGACGATCGATCTCGATCATGGCATGGAAATTGCCGATCGCAGCACGGGCCAGAGCGTGGCGTATCTGGTGCTGAGCGAGGGGCCGAACTTCAACCGCGTGGAGTTCACGGCAAAGGCTGTACCCGCCGTTGGATACAAGGTGTACGAACTGCGCGTTGCCCAGGCGGCAGTGGCCGCGCCGGCAAGATCGACCCAGACCACACTGGAGAGCCCGTTCTATCGCGTGGTGCTCGACCCGGAGACGGGAAGCATTCGCAGTATTTATGACAAGCAGCTGAACAAAGAGTTGGTGGACACGAGTAACTCGTGGCGCTTCGGCCAATATCTCTACGTGAGCGGCGGCGACAAGGAGCCGAACAGCCTGATGCAGTACCGCGCCGTCTCGCCCAAGCCCACGCTCGATGTTCATGGGGCCGAGAACGGGCGGATCCTCTCCGTCACGCGAACGCCGTTTGGATGGCGCGCGCGCATGGAGTCGTCCACGGTGAATACGCCGTCGATTCAGACAGAGATTCGCCTTTACAACGACGAGAAGAAGATCGAGCTGTCGGAAGAGATCGGCAAGAAGCCGGAGCTGAAGAAGGAGGCGGTCTACTTCGCGTTTCCTTTTGCGATGACGCATCCGCAGTTCCAGTATGAGATACAGAATGGCGTTGTCGATCCGGCGAAGGACATGTATCCGGGCGCGGGCCGCGAGTGGTTCTCCGTGCAGCACTGGGTTTCGGTGCAGCAGGATGGGGTGTCGGCGACGGTGATGCCGCTGGACGCCTCGCTGGTGACGCTGGGCGACATCAATCGCGGCGCATGGCCGACGGAGTTTGGCGAACGGCCGGGGTCGATCTTCTCGTACGCGATGAACAATTACTGGCACACGAATTATGTCGCGGAGCAGGGCGGGAAGTTTCGCTTCCGCTACGTGATCACGAGCGCAGCGCAGACCGACGCGCCCGCGCTGAGCCGCATGGGATGGGAGGAAGCCACGCCGTTCGAGGAAGACCAGATTCAGTCGCAGGACAAAGCGCTCGATCTGCCGCGTCCGCTTGACGGCAAGCAGGGAAGCTTTGTTACTGTGGATGACCCGGATCTGCTGCTGGACACGTGGAAGCCCGCGGAAGACGGCAACGGCACGATCGTGCGCATGATCGACCTGGGCGGGGTGGCGCGAACTGTGACCGTCACGACGCCGCTGCTCACACTCGATAAGGTGGTGAACACCGATGCGGTTGAGCGCGACGGGCAGGCGATCGTTGCGGAGAACGCGCATACCTTCCGCGTGGCGATTCGCCCGCACGCGATCGTCACCGTCCGCATCGTGGGCAAAACGGCGCTGCCGTAGC
>DASXZC010000674.1:0-3205 GCA_036502165.1 Bryobacteraceae bacterium | reverse complement strand
CTGCCGCTCTGGATCCACAACTACAGCCAGCGGGCGCAATTCGAATTCACCGCGGAGAACTGGCCCGAGGCCTTGCGGGATGCGCGCGGGTTGGTGCTCGATGACGAAGGACGCATAGTCGCCCGTGGATTCCGCAAGTTTTTCAATCTCAGCCAACTCACGCGTATGCCCGAAGGACTGCCGCAGTTTTGGGAGAAGGCCGACGGCAGTCTCATTCTGCTGTTCCAATATGACGGCCAGCGGATCTGTTCGACGCGCGGATCGTTCGATTCAGAGCAGGCCTTGTGGGCGGCGAAGCGGATGGAACTCGATCATCCTGATTTCATGCCGGCGCTGGGAATTACATATTGTCTCGAGGCGATTTATCCCGGCAACCGGATTGTGGTCGATTACGGCGGGATCGAAGAACTCGTTTTACTCGCCGCGCTCGATTCGGAAACGGGCGCCGATCGCGACGACGCGCTCGCAGCGGTCGCTGGCCAGTTCCGCATGGCGCGCTTTTATGGCGAGCAGGAGGCGGGCGCGATTCCCGGCGCCGAGCGCGAAGGGTTCGTGCTGCGTTGGCGCGATGGAACGCGGGCCAAGGTCAAGCTCGACGAATATACGCGCGTCCACAAGCTGATCTACGGAACGTCGACCAAGACGATTTGGGCGCTCCTCAGGGCAGGGGATTCGCCCGAGCAGCAGGCGGCGATTCTGCCTTCCGAAATGCGGCAATGGATCGGCAACTATGCGGATGAGTTGCGCGGCCAGTACGCTGCCGTTCTCGAGCAACAACGCCGGACATATGAGGAACGGCCGGACGAGGCACGCGCCGGACGTCCTCAGTTTGCCGAGTGGGCGAAGCGGCAGAAGCATCCGAAATTCCAATTCAAATTACTCGACGGCAAGCCGATCGAAGACGATGTGTGGCGACTGATCGAGCCGGAGTTCTCGCGTCCGGAATGGGCGTACGAGCCGGTCGAATAACTAATTGATTCCGGACGAAACGTTCGAATCAGTCAGGCACGATTCGATGAGCGCAACCAGATCGTTGATGGAGAACGGCTTCGGCAGATAGCTGTTCGCCCCCGCCTTGATCGCGTCGGCTTTCGTAGTCGAACGATCTCCTGAGATCATGATGATCGGCACTGAGGATTTCGCACGCAACGCACGGCAGGTCTGGATTCCATCCATTCCACCCATGTGGCGGTCGAGAATGATGAGCTCCCTGGCCTCTGAATTGGCCAACGCGGCTCGTCCACTGGATGACTCGAGCGCATCGTAGCCGAATAATGCCAAGGCCAGACGAAGCGTCCTACGGAATTGCGAGTCATCGTCTACTATCAGGATGCGTGGCATACGCGAATCACTAACTGATTCAGGATAAACCCACGCCGGGCGAATTTGGATAAAGAAAGTGTTACGTTTTTCCTAACGCGCCTTATGAGAAGCTGGGGCGAAGCGATATCCGGAGGATGGCTCAGTGAGGATAAACTTCGGATGCGTGGGATCCGGCTCGACCTTTTTTCGTAATTGATTAATAAATACCCTCAGATATTCGACTTCATTTCCATAATCTGGCCCCCAGACGGCCTGTAAGATACGGCGGTGCGAAACCACTTTACCCGCGTTGCGCAGCAGGCAATGCAGCAGCCGAAATTCCTTCGAAGTGAGATGCGCGCTCTCCTCGCCGCGCCTGACCTCGTGGCTCTCGAGATCGACCTCGACCGAGTCGAGGTGCAAAATCGCGGAATGCGCGCCGATCGAAGGCCGGCGCGTGACGGCGTGGATCCGCGCGATCAACTCCTCGATTCCCACGGGCTTAGTGACGTAGTCGTCGGCGCCGCATTCCAAAGCCTCGACCTTCTCATGCTCGGTCTTGCTGGCTGAGACTATCACGATCGGAATCTCGGAACTGTCGCGGATCAGGCGGCACGTCTCGAGTCCGCTGATGCCGGGCATTTTGAGATCGAGCAGGATCACGTCGGGAGTCTCGTGCCGCAAGATCCCCAACGCTTCATCGCCGGTGCGCGCGTCGATCACTTCGAATCCGCGGGCGATGAGGCTGGTGCGCAGCACGCGGCGCGCCTGCGGCTCGTCATCGACGATCAATACCTTCGTGGCGACCATTTCAACTCGCCCCCACAGCGGCGGCGCGCGCGTTTGCCGCCACGGCTACCGGCAGGGACACATGAAAGGCCGCACCGCCGGAGGGCGGGGAGGTGACCCAGATTTCGCCCCGGTGCGCGCGGACGATTGAGCGAGCACTGGCGAGGCCAAGCCCCGTGCCAGGCTTGCCGGAGATGGCCGCGCGTCCGCGATAATATTTTTCGAAAATCCGGTCACGCTCTTCCGCGTCGACGCCCGGCCCGAGATCGATCACATCGATCACAATTGCCTCCGTGCCGAGCTCGGCCGACACTGTAAGCGGCGAATCTTCCGGCGAGTATTTGAACGCGTTGGCGATCAATTGTTTCACTACGCGCCCGATCATTTGGCCATCGCAGTCGACCCGCGGCAGGGCGTCCGGAACGGATACGCGAATCGGCCGCCGCCCGGCTTGCGGACGCATTTCCGCTACTACGTCGGGCAGCAAACTCGCGAGGCTTTGCGGCGATGTCGAGAGTGAGAATAGACCAGCCTCGAGCCGCGCCAGCTTGACGCTGTCGTCGATGATCATATCCATCCGATCGACTTCTTCGGCGATGATAGTCAACAGTTCGGCGCCCGCCGGTTCATGCGACGGCTGCACCGAAAGCAACGTCGTCACCGCGAGCTTGACGGAATTGAGAGGATTCCGGAACTCGTGAGCCATTGCGTCAAGCACGGCCGCGCGAAGCTCCTCAGAACGGCAGACGACTTCCGCCTCGTGGATCTCGCGGATCGCATGGAGCTGCGCGAGCCCTAAGCCAACCTGATTCGCCACGGCCTCGGTAAGAACATTGGGCCATGCCGCGCCGAGGACGCCGATGCTGCCCGCGAGTTCCGCGCCCTGGAAGACGGGCGCAAAGGTGCAATTCTCAATCGAGAGCGATGCCGCCGCCCGACGCAGCGCGGTATTCGAAATTCCACTCGCACCAGGACCCGCGCGAACCAGAGTGTCTTTACGACGGTCGAATATAGCGAACCCGTCGACGCCAAAAACATCCACGACCGTCTGCGCCATATCGCCGAGAGAAACATCCACGCGGCCGGAATGCAAAAACGCGTTCGATAGCTTATA
>DASXZC010000673.1:0-23461 GCA_036502165.1 Bryobacteraceae bacterium | reverse complement strand
AAGATGGCGGCGATCAGGGCGCCGACACCGATCAGGATGTAACTGCGCATCGTCGTGCCGAGTGCGATCAGAATCTGCGTCATCTTAGGCAGAGTCGAGCCCATGCTCGAATACAGCTCGGCGAAGCTCGGAACCACGTAGGTGATCAGAAACACTACCAGGCAGATGACGAGCGTGATCAGCACCGACGGATACATCAGCGAGACCAGCACTTTCTTCCGCACGCCCAACGCGAGCTTGGTGTAGGTGATGTAACGGTCGAGCACCTCGGCCAGCGAGCCGGATTTTTCGCCGGCCATGACCGAAGTCGTATAGATCGGAGGAAAGACGCCTTGGCGCGCGAACGATTCCGAGAGCATCGTTCCGTTCTTGACTTCGTCGCGGACGGCGACTATATGGCGGCTGAGCTTCGGATCGGTCAGCCGGTCGGCGAGCAGATCAAGCGATTTCAAGATCGGCAATCCGGCCTTGATGAGAGTGACGAACTGCTGATTGAAAATGAGGAACTTGTCGAGGTCGAGTTTCTTCTTGCGTCCGCCTCCGAGGCCGAGAGCGGCGGCGGCTCCGACGGGCTTGATCGAATAGATCAAATAGCCCTGCTGCGAGAATTTCTCTCGCAGGTCTTTTTCTGTGGCGGCTTCGGCCGTCGATTGTTTAATCTGGCCGCGCGCGTCGGCATACTTCAGAACGTATTCGGCCATGGCTTTAGTGATCTCCCTTGGAGGAGTCGATGTATTGGGCTCCGGCAGGTATCTGGAATTGGAACATGCTATCGGCGAGCGGCGGATTGATCACTTCGTCTGAAAAGTCGAAATCAATGACGGACTTGTCCTGGCCAACGACGCGTACGTGTTCGATCCTGGCGCTGGCAGCGCTAGTCAGGAACCGGACCTCGGTGAAGGGCAGCTTCTCGGATTTCGGGATGCACGTCACCCAGATCTTATCGCCCTGCGGGCTCGTCTGATATTGACGAAAGTCGCGATTGAAGTCCAGGCGTCCGATAAGGAACGCGAGCGGCGCGCGCATATCCTCCGCGTCTTTGACCTTCATGCGCTCGACGCGGTTCATGTCGGCGTTGTAGTAATAAACGTCCTTGCCGTCGGAGACGAACAGTTTGCCGGCGGGCTTGGTGTACTGCCACCGCATGCGCCCGGGCTTGCGTAGGAAGAGTTCGCCGCGTTCCGGCGTGTGCGGACGTCCCTGGCCGGTGTAGATTTCGGAAAACGCCAACTGCAGCGTGACAGCCCGGTTATAGCGGCTCTCGATTTGCCGGAGCAGTTTCTGAAGGTCGGTGGCGGGTGCGGCGGCCAGCGTGGGAATCGCCATGAGGAGTCCGAGCGAGGCACACGTCCACCCACGGCGGCGCATTGAATACACGTTCACTATAGGTACTGACGTTCGGCGAGGCGCGAACGTGTACTCAGATGCGTCAAGTGGTTGATTTTAGGGGGCGCGGAGCGCCGTTCTCAAACCGTAACGACGGTCCAGCGGGTAAGCGCTTTATAAATGCCGTCAAAGCGAGCGGCCTGATCCGTAGTCATTTCGGCCTGCTTGGGGATCGTAATGCTCTGTTGTCCCATTGCAAGGTGTTGCGCCAAATCCCGCGCGTTGTTGCCGAGCGAAATCGTATGCGCGAGGACCTGGAAAGGAATCGTCTTTTCCGGATTGGCACCCAGTTTGTTCCCCGAACCGGATCCTGGGAACGCAATGAAAGTCACCATCCCGGGATCGTCTCCGCCGCCGAGGGCATCGTGCAGCTTCTGGGACGACTCTCCGACCTTATTAGGTGTGCCGCTGTCGCCGTAAACGAACGGAGTCGCGGCGCCCGAGCTGTTGCGGATGGCGAGGCCAACATCGCCGAGAGCTACTTTATGGCCGCGGAGCGAACATAGTTTCCAGGCATTCGCCCAGACCGCATATGGCACGACGGTCGAATCCAGATAATTCCCCGGAGTCGTTTGGACGCTGGTCGTCGACATGAAATAACCGGAGGCTTGCAGCACAGGGAACCATCCCATTCCAACGGAGGCAAGATTGATGGGCTTGCCTTTCCCCACCGATTCCCCCAAGCCCGCTTCCAACATCGCGCGGTCATCGATCGCTGTTCCAGTTTGCTTGGCCTGTAGCTTCGTCATCGCCTTGAGGCCGGCCCAATAGAATTTCCGGTTGCCATTCAGGAAATTCTGCCAGCCTTTGGTGCCGTCGCCGGGATCTCCGGCGGCGTTACCGAGTCCTACTTTTTGGGACGTTGCGGTCGAAACACCCTTACGTCCTTTGTGCCAGCTTTCAAGTGGCTTTAAATCTGCCTGCGATTTATTCGCAGCATTATCCAATCCATAAGTATTGGGCGCGCCGTCAATATCCAAATTCAGGCGGCATTGATATACAAATGCCGCGAAGCCGCCGGTGCCGGCGGTCACTCCGAATACAGGAACGGCTGAGAAACGATCCGCAAAACTGCCTGGGGCTCGTGTGAAGGAAAGTGCATCGCTCATTAGGGTCACCTCGGGTATCTATTATCGAAAGTTCTTGCAGAATTCAGCAGAACTTCTTGCTCGAAGATACCACTTCCGGATCGATTTTTGGAGCTATTTAATGTCGGGTGAGGTTCTTGTAAAAGGAGTACGCCGCGACGAACAGGCCGATCCCGATTACGATCGATCGTACGACGTTTTGGGGCATCTTGCGGGCGACTCGAGCTCCGGCATAACCGCCCGCGATCGAGCAGACGATCATCACCGGGGCGAAGCGCCAAACGACGGCGCCTTCCATGATGAACACGACGGCGGAGACGCCGTTGATCAGTGAGGCGAGCACGGTTTTCAGAGCGTTCATTTCATGGATATCCGAGATCCCCATGAAGGCGAGGGAACTCAGCATGAGGATGCCGATGCCGGCTCCGAAGTATCCGCCATAGACGGCCACCAGGAATTGGAATCCGATCACGGCCGCCTTGGTCGAATTGGCCGGCTTGACGTGCGGATGCGCGCCGATCCATTTCGCCACCGGACGCTGCAGCATGAGCAGCGTCGCGGCCAACAACAGAAGCCATGGCACCAGATCCGCGAAGACTTTCTCGGGGAAACGAGTGACCATGAGGGATCCGCAGATGCCGCCAGCGAGGCTCGGGGCAAATAATAGGATCAGCATGGGCCGCACTCGCGCGAGTTCGGTGCGGTAGGCGAGCGCGCTGGCGATGGATCCGGGGAGCAGGGCAACGGTGCTGGTTCCATTGGCCAATACGGGCGAAATGACGGCCAAAAGTGCGGGGAACGTGAGCAGCGTGCCGCCGCCGGCGATGGCGTTCATCGCTCCGGCGCAGAAGGCGGCAAGGGCAAGAAAGATGAATTGGAGCAGCGCGGACGACAAGAGCTTTCAGGGTACCATCGACGGCCGCTACTCCCGGATGGACTTCAAATCGTGCCGCATGATCGGGCGATAAGGCACGTGGCAGGCGATCGTCTTGAATCCTGCGCGGGCGAAGGCCGTTACATAGCCGGTGCTGGTCGAACTCGGTGAGAGTGCGCCATCGAGCGGATAGGCCTCGAGCGCGGGAGCCTTAGCGCGTTTTGCGAATCGCAGCGCTTCCTTAATCAGCGCGGATGTAACGCCTCGTTTGCGATACCCGATCCGCACGTAGAAGCAGGAGATCGACCACACCGGCACATCATCGACACGTTTGATGCGCCACGTCCGGTCGAGCCAGGGAAGAGAATCCCTCGGAGTAAGTTGGCACCAGCCAACCGCGAGATCGTCCGCGAAAGCGAGCAGGCCCGGCGGCGGACCGTCCTCGACGACTTGATGAAAGGCGGTCTTATTTTCCTCGGACGACTGCTTGCGATAGGCCGCGCCGATCCGCCAATACATGCACCAGCAGCCGCTGCAGGCGCCCATTGGACCGAACAAATCCTCGAGGGCGGGCCAGAGATCCGGAGTGAGCGGACGTATGGTAACGGGGAGGGTGCGCACGATTGAACCCGTATTGTTACTGTAACGGGAAAGTGCTAACATTTTGAGGGTCGCGGCGAGCAGGGGACCAACTCTTCATCGGCCAAAACGGCAAAACAAGCAAGGAGCTTCAATAAATATGGGTTTAATGGGCATGTTAGGGGGAATTCTCCAACAAGTCGAGAGTGGTCAGACGCCTCCCAATCTGACGCAACATATGGACAACGCCGCTAGCTCGATTCCGCAAGGATCGCTCGGTGATGTTCTGTCTCATGTGTTCAACACCGGCACGCCTGAAGCCGGCGGTTTCAGCTCGATGCTTGGCGGATTGTTCGGCCAATCGCCGGCCGGCACGCAGGCGAATGTCCTGAATCAATTGATCGCGGCGGCGGGTCCGGGCTTGCTGAGTTCGATCATGGGCAGTGGCGCGCTGGGTGGATTGTCGAGCGTCCTCGGTGGAGCTGCGCCGCGGCAGTTGACTCCGGACGAAGCGGCGCAAGTTCCCCAGGAAGAAGTGACGCAACTCGCGAAGCATGTTCAGCAGTCGAATCCTGGAATTATTGACTCGATGAGCCAGATTTATTCGGCGCATCCGACGCTCGTGAAAACCTTAGGCACGGGAGCGATGATGCTCGCGCTGCGCAAGATTTCCGCGATGCAGAACCAGGGTTAAAGTACCTCGTCCGAGTGGCGGTTGGTGTTGAGCCGGCCGCCTCCGCTTAAACTCTTTTCATTAATAAAACACACTTGACGGAGCCTATTTTAAACGGTAGGATGCAACAGGTGGCCTGCGACTCACACCTGAATTCGTAGCCCTTCGCAAGGAGCCAATACATTAATGAAAACCCTGTTTCGTTCCACTCTGCTTCTCTCTGTGCTGAGCCTCGCCATTCCCGGCCTGGTGCTTGCCGATTCCAAGAAGGCGCCCGCAAAAACCGCTCCTTCCGGTCCAATTGATCTCAACAATGCCACGCAATCGCAGCTCGAATCCTTGAACGGAGTCGGTCCGGCCACGGCCAAGAAGATCATTGCGGGACGGCCGTATAAAGCAGTCAGCGATTTGTCGAAGGCCGGCGTGAGTGCGGCTACGATTTCGAAGATCAGTTCGCAGGTGACGGTCGGCGCGCCTGCCCCTGCGCCCGCGACTCCGGCCCCTGCGCCTGCAGCGGCCCCGGCATCAACTCCCGCCGCGACCCCGGCATCCACGACCGCTTCGAAGAAGACTCCCGCGCAGCCGAAGACAGCAAACAACGCCGCCTGCGGGGCGAATATGGTGTGGGCGAATACGGACTCGAAGGTCTATCACATGCCCGGCGACCGTTGGTTTGGAAATACGAAGAAGGGCAAGTGCATGACCGAAGCAGACGCGCAGGCGGCCGGTTATCACGCCTCAAAGGAAGGCGCGGCGAAGAAGAAGACGTCCTGATTTTCGCGGATGCGTTCGGACGACCCGAGGCGCTCGAGGCCAATGTGGCTTCGGGCGCCTTTCTATTTGTGCGGAGTCGCCTGTGACGGAACTGTGATGTGGCCGCCGAGCGCCCGCAATTCGACCGCGTCGATTCCTTGCATCGCGAGCATGAGCGCGATTTGGCCACCATGATGGACGTCGTGAGTGAGGATTCGCCAGACGGTCCACTGCCGCGAGATTGAATAATCAATCCCATCAAAACGATGCGGATAGGTTTGCGCTAAATCATCAGTCGTCCACTCATCGAGCATTCGCTGAACCGGCCTCCACGACGACACGAGCCATTCGCACAGCACTGCCGCGTCGTTGCAAGGCACGGCATTTTCATCGACATGGCGCCAGCCATCCTCATCCGCATGCCAGGATGGAACGCGTGCCTCAACCTCCTCGATCCCCGGAGCGCCCATGCGCGAGAACCATGTAATGCGGCCCAAACTGAGGTGGCGAATTAACTCGCCGAGGGATCGCCGCTCCGGGGCGGGCCTCCACTTCAGTTGCTCAGGCGTCAATGGTGTCATGGCATGCAGCAGGCTTGTTTGGTAGCCGTTCCAGCCATCGAAGACGTCGGTTAACTTGTTCATATCGACGCGGCCCTGATGCCGTGGATCTCGAGGTAAGGGACTTCCGCGAAGAACGAACCGTTCGATGCTTTCGGACTCAGATTACTCAACCCGAGAATGCGTTCGTCCAATGCGTTTGCGCCTTCGGGAGACAGAGACTCGTAGGCGAGCACGAACGGACCCAGAAACTTCTTCATCCCCGCCAGCCATCGCGCCATATCGGGCGCGCGCATGTACACAGTCCGTTCGATCATCCGAATTTCGGAAAAGTGCGATGCCAATCGCGCGCGAGCGTCATCCTGCCGGCCCCAGGCACGCGCAACGGGTATCATCGCCATGTCCGGCATCACGTCCTCGAGTGCCGCGAAGAATTCGTCGATCATTCCATGTTCCGTCCAACTGGTGAGGGCGAGTCGTCCTCCCGGAACCAGCACGCGGGCAGCCTCCGCAACGGCCTTCGAAGGATCCGTCGAGAAGATCATCCCGTAGGTGCTGAGCGCGACGTCGAACGCGGCGTCCGCGAACGGCAGGTCTTCCGCCGATCCATGATGCCAGTCGATTTCGAGATTCTCAAACGCCGCACGAGCCTGGGCAGCAGCGAGCAGTTTTTCAACCGGATCGACGCCCGTGACGACGGCACGTCTGCGCGCTGCCGCCGTAGCAGTGTTGCCACTGCCGCAACCGATGTCGAGTACTCGCTCGCCCGCATAGATCGGGACCGCATCGCAGAGGACTTCGCTGACGATCATTGCGGATGGCGCGATCTTCGCGAAGTCTCCGGCCTGCCAAGGATTCGAAAGCATTGGACCATTGTAGAGCGTCACGATTCGGCATGATTCCGCCACATCGAGATCGAGTGACTCGAATCGTTTTGATCGCGATGATCGTTCTTGCGGCCGGATGTAGCCGGGCTCCGCGAGCGTTACGCGACGCGCCGAAGCCGGGGATGTTTGGCGAACTCCACTACAGCACGGACGACAATTCGACGACCGAACGAGTCTCGTATCAAACGCGTTCGTCGGATGCGGAAATCCGCGGCGCCTTCGAGAAATTCTGCGAAGCGCGCGGCATGCGACGGGATTCGAGTCCGAGTGCGCAAGCGTTTGGAATCGAGTGGTTCCAGTCGAAGCGTGAGTCCATAGGGTTACTGATTTCACGAGATCCGGGCGCAGGAACGGCTTGGGTTACTTATCTGCTGAACGAGTAGCCACGCTCTTGCTATCAATCACGTTTTGCCTCATGATGAGCGATAGGAAGATGTTCTATCGCTCATGACTTGGAACTGGCAAAAAGCGTGACTGGCCAAACTTCACCTGGAAAGTGCCTCGACTCCGCAAGGCGGAAGAGCAATTCCTGTTGGGCTCGCATGATCCGATCGGGCTCGAGTGTTGCAGGAAGACCTGAAGTCCGATCTCGACGCCGCCTACCAACGCGACGAAGCGATCCGCTGCCGCGAGTAGGTCGAGCAGGGCTCCTGTCGGCCCAGGCATCGCCCTTTTTAGACGACCGCATTGATAGGGACTGCTCAACTGGATGTGCCTGCCGCGGTCGGTCCCGATTACGCCGCCTTATCAGTGAACGCTGTGTTCTGATCCTGCCAATCGAGAAAATTCAGTGGCGACACACGGATTCGATTTGCGTGCTCGGTGGATCTTCCCACAGCGAGACGATTCGATCCCTGAATGCGCTGGGCGCTACCATTCTCATGCGGCGCCGGGCCTAATACGAGGCTCTTGAAACAGCGAACAAACATAACGAAACTACGGACTGGCTTTCCTGGTTTGCTGGAATTGCTCTCGAGGCGCAGGCTCGAACTGAGGCGCGCGTCGAGTTCTGGATCGACGCGACGAAGTTGCTCGACCGTTTGCGGGGTCAGATGAATAGCCGTCAGGAGAAGGCGCTCCGTCGAATGCTGCGCGAGGGGCCAGAGGGATTCGCGGGCGGATTGAGCGTGGGGAAGTACATTAGCATCACAGGAACATCGCCGGCCTCGGCTACGCGCGACCTTGCGGATTTGGTCTCGAAAGGTGCACTAATCCGAACCGGCGAACTGCGCCATGCCCGATACTCGGTCGGTATTCCACTCCGGCCTGTGCTGCCCGTCGTGCTGAATGAGCACGGCGACGCTTAGCTATCCTGAAGAAAGGAGACGACTCACAACCATGAGCGACCTTTGCATTTCCTTCCATGGCGGATCGACCGCCTCATCGATCAACAACATCCTGTCGGTGATTCCCAACACTTCGCTTACGCCGGTCCTTGCACCGAATGCATCGGGGGTGCTGCCGGCGCTGAGTGAATTGCGGGGATTCTTCGTCGACAGTAACGGCAGCCTGTTCGTAGTCAACGCGTATAAGGACTTCAGCAACATCCTGACCTTCCAGCCACAGAATGGCGGGGGATATACATTCGACAGTATCTTCGCCGCCGGAGCCACGGACGGATTGGCGCATCCATTCTGCGCCGTGGCGGGTGGCGATGGGCATATTTACGTCTCGAATCAGGACGTCCTATCAGGCGCGAGTTCGAGCGCGATCACCTATTATGAAGGCCCTACGCTGACACATCCGGGTAAATACAAGGGCGTATTCATCGATGGATTTATCACTCTCCGCGGCATTGCGACAGATGGGTCGAATTGGTTCGTCGCCGATGAGGGCGATTCTAAGAATCCCGGCACGGTCGCTGTTTATGATAAGAACGGCGAACTGAAGACTTCAGTGAAGGTTAATCAGGCGGTGCATCTGTTATACGATGGCGCGAAGTACTTGTATATCGGCAGTGAAGGCGATAACGCGGTCTACCAATGGGATCCGGCGGGGGATAGCCAGCCGGTTAAGTTCGTCTCGAGCACGACGACGGTTCCGATTAACCATACGTCGGGGCTTGCAATCTCGAACGCGTATCTATTTGTGGCGAGCCGGAAGAGCTTTTCTGTGAATTCGTACCAGATCAGCAATCCGGCGGCGACGGCGGTTGTACTTGTGAGCGGATTGGCGGACGATCCGGAATTTATTCTGTATATGTGACCCTTATTTGTCGTCGTGATGAAACACGTCGAGTCCGAACTTGGGATCGCTCTGAGTTCCAGAAATCGTGATCGGGATCACCGAGCCTTCCTTCGAACCCTTCTTCTTGAAGAATGGATCGACGGCCTTCAACAGCAGCGATTTGAATCCAGTTGTTGTTTGAGACAATTTCGCTGCGAGCGTGGCCGTTCCCCGGAAATGCAGGGATTGATCGGGCAGCCCATAGGATCCATTCAAGGCGATGCCGATTCCGGGCATGTTGAATGATAGGTCGCGCAGATTCAGAATGGCATTGTCGAGTCTGAAACTGCCCTTGAAGTCGGACGCGACGGTCGGTGCTTCCTCGTCATTGGTTTCGCCCTTGGCACGGTGGCTCAACTTGTCGACCTTCTCCTGCACATTCAGTTCAGAGAACTGCGCTTCCGCAACAGAGAAAGCACCATCGAGTTTCAGCTTATGAATGACATCAATGTCGCCGGGAGGAATGACAATCTTCGAATGAAAAGCGATCGCGCCGCTGAGTGGCGGAGTCTTCGAGTGCACTGCAAGCAGCAGCATATCTTCCAGGCGGCCTTGGGTCACGACGGCGTCGAGCGACACGGTCTTGCCCTTGATCCCTTTCGTGGCTGCTATCGAACCCTTCGCGACCACCACGGAGTGTCCGAATTTTCCCGTCACGGGTTGCAGATCAGTGTCACCGGAAGTGCCATCGATAATAGCCTGATAATCCGTTGTCAGATGCACCGGATTTCCGGCGAGTGTGACCATGAAGTTCGGAACGTCTGTATGCCCGGACGCTTCTATCCGACCTAACGTACCTTTATATTTGCCGTCAGACGAAAGCGTGCCGGCAATACCTTTAAATACGCTGAGATCGGCGTCGCGAAATGTGTAGTCGCCGGAAACAGGCGTATTGCCGGGCTCATCTTTATTCCAAGGTCCGAACTTGCCCTTGCTCTTAATCTCCCCCGGAGGCTTCGCGTTAGTTAGAACCGCATTGAAACTGAGCGGAGTGGTGGAACCGGCTCCGGTAATGCGCAGGGTCTTGATTTCGAACTCCAGCGGATCCTTCCAACTGTCGCGGGGGATCGTCGATAGCTTTGTTCCATCCGCGTTAATGTTGTCAACGACGAAATAGGAAGTCTTGCCGTTGTCGTGATGGTGCTTCTCTCCGTTTTGATCCTTTGGCGGCACTTTGATTTCCAACCCCACCAAATCCACAGAACTGAGATGGCGGAACAACAGCCCGACTATATTGCCGCTCGCGGTAAACTTCGCGATTTGAATCAGCGGCGGATCGTCCGGATGATTCTTTCGATGGAAGACGACATTATCACCGGTGACTGTCACCGTCGGAAATAGCGACACCTTGAGATTTTGAATTTGCAGATCGCTGGCAAATCGATCTGCTAGGTCACTCTTGATTTGGGATTCAGCCCTTTTCGCGAGTATCGGTGATATAGCCGCGAAGACGCCGATCAGAACGACGATAATTGCTCCGACGACTATGAGAATCCATTTGAGACGATTTGGGTGAGCAGGCGGCGGTGTCGCCGAGGATTCGACAGGGTGAGAATGCTCTATCACGGTTCCTCAATTCAATTCAACGCTGGCGATCGACATGAGTGCACGGCAGTGGCCATCCGGGGTTCCGATCGTTATCGTGCGAGTACAGCGGGTAAATGCGGTATTAAGGCTGCCGTTAGGCTCGATGACGCCCGCAGCCGTGTCGAATTGTGCCGGTCGGGGCTCCGAAAGTTCTCACGCTCGCACCTGCAACCCACTTGCTGTTTTTCGTTGACTTCGGATGGATAGTTTCCTAAAATGGACCAAAGAGGTCCGAGATACATTTGTTCTCTAACTCGTTGCGAATCAGTCGCAGAGCAGCGGCCGCTATGATGCGACGGAGAACGTTGACCCACTAAGGCCAAGCACAGCGCAGATCCACAATCGACAACCCCGGAAGGCTGTGCGACGCCTTCATTAGCGCCGCTTACTGCGACCTCGGCTGGCGCCCCAGACTCCACGGATAAATCTACGACCGGAAGGAACTCGAGTCACATGACGTTGAGGAAAATACTATTTTGGATTCACTTGACGGTCGGCTGCCTGGCCGGCGCGGTCGTTTTCGTGATGGCTGTGACGGGAGTCTTGCTGGCGTATCAGCACCAAATCATCGCTTGGGCCGACGGCGATTTGCATTCGACACCAGCGGCTGCGGGAAGTGAACGGCTCCCTATGGAGGCGCTGCTCGATGAAGTCCAGGCGCGAAATCCGGGCGCGCCTACGGCGGTGACACTCCGTTCCGACAAGGCCGCTCCGGCGGAAGTGAGCTTCGGACGCGATCACGTATTTCTGGTCGATGTCTATACAGGAAAGGTTCTCGGCGAGGTGTCTCCTCGTGCGCGATCGTTCTTTCAATCCGTCGAGAATTGGCATCGGTGGCTGGGCGCGAACAACGAAAATCGAACGACCGGCCGCGCGGTCACCGGCGCCTGCAACTTCGGATTTTTACTTCTGGTCGTGTCGGGGCCTTTCCTATGGCTGCCGCGCAAGTTGTCGCCGCAAAGCGTGAAGGCCGTCGCGCTGTTTCGCCGCGGACTTTCCGGGCGCGCCCGCGACTTCAATTGGCACAACGTCACCGGAATCTGGTGCGCGCTGCCCTTGCTCGTGATCGTCCTCAGCGGCGTCGTGATGTCGTACCCATGGGCGAACAATCTGTTGTATCAGCTCACGGGAAGTGAGCTGCCGGTGCAAGGCGGCGGAGGTCAGAGGCATCGCGATCAGCCAGCCGAGGGTGCTCCGGCGCCGAGTCTCGCCGGGCCGAGTGCGGCTTGGATGCGTGCCGAACAACAGGTCCCCGGCTGGAGGATCCTCACATTGCGGATGACTCCGAATGGACGCGGTCCACTGGTCTTCACGATCGATACAGGCAGCGGAGGAAGGCCCGATCAACGCTCGCAGCTTACGCTCGATCGCAAGACCGGCGAGGTCATCCGCTGGGAACCTTTCTCGAGCTACAACACTGGGAGGCGCCTACGATCGTGGCTGCGCTTTCTGCATACCGGGGAAGCGGGCGGATTTGCGGGCGAAACCATCGCCGGAATCGCATCCGCTGGAGCGGCGCTGCTCACTTTCACAGGACTTTGGCTCGCCGGGCGGCGTTGGCTGCGGTGGAGAAAACGCGGCGCATCCACGCCGGAATTGGCGAGCGTCGCTCCGCTCGAAACCGCAAGCAAGTGAGAGCGATTCGGATTTTGGACGAGAAATACTGCCTCGAGATAGATGTAGCGGTGAGGTTGACGCCATTCGAAAGCGGCTCACGGGACGATTATGCTAATCCGCGCTTGGGGCGCCGCGAAACAATCTCAATAACAGTACTGACGTCAAACTGCGCGCGGCCCGCGCCGATTTTCGATCGTCCTGATTATGGAGCGACATTTCGAACCGGCCTCGGCTACGCTTTGATTAGGCGTGAATAGTTTCGACAGGAAAAAAGGAAAGGACATGAAGAAACAACTTGTTGTTGTTTTGCTCGGGTGCGCCACGATGGCGAGCGCCCATTTTGTATTCGTCGTGCCGCAACCGGGAGGCGCGACCGCACAGGTTTTCATCAGCGAAGAGCTGAAGCCAACCCATGGAGTGGATGTCGGAATTGTGGGCGGCACGAAGCTCATGCTGCGCGACGGGCAAGGGCATGAGACGCCACTCGCGTTGATCAAGGGCTCGCAGGCATATACGATCTCGCTGCCCACGGACGGCGGCACTCGGTTGATCCACGGCGTTGCGGATCTGGGAGTCACGCAGCGTGGGCCAGCGAATCCGTTCCTTCTTGTTTATTATCTGAAGACGATTGTAGGTGATGCCTTTGATTCGAAAATGATTGTCGGTAGCAGCGCTCCGGTCGAGATCGTGCCGGTTCGCGAGACCCGAGGTCTGCGACTGTTGGTGCTGGCGCACGGAAAGCCGCTTCCCGATTCGGAGGTGACCGTGATCCTTCCCAACGGGACGCAGAAAAAGCTCAAGACTGATTCCGCAGGAATCACTGATATATTGACGCAAACCGGCCGCTATGGGGCATGGGCCAGATATTGGGAAAAGATCGGAGGCGAGCGCGACGGGAAGACTTACGCCGAAACCCACAACTACGCAACGCTGGTCTTCGACGCGCCCGGATAAAGGCAAGAACTCGGATTTGATCGAAGCGGTTAGACTATAACGGCGTGAAGTTGTACAGCTTACTGATCAACCCGATCTTTTCCTTGATCAGCTTTTGGTACGACCCACGCATCGAACTCGTTACCGCTCGCGCCACGGGGTTGGCTTCCGATAAATCGAACCATGAATCTTTTAGATTCACCGCGTCCGACGTATATAAATACCGGCCTTCCCCACTGAGGATTCCATATACTGCCGCATAACTCGATGCCACCAAGTAATTGTCGTGCTTGTAGCCATACAATTCCTCTTTGTGTTCAGCGAATAAAGGCTTACCAAATAGCTCGCTATCTTGAATTGGACGATGCCCGAGCATGTAGTATAGCGACGGCGTCACATCTGAATTGAACGACAGCACCGTCGGATCCGAGACGAATTTCTGTTGCCAGGCCTTCGGTAAGTGAATGATCAAGGGAATGCGCATGATCTCCGGATAAATCGTGTAGGCGTGTCCCCATCGCCCTTGCTCGCCGAGCGAATCGCCGTGGTCGGCCGTGAACACGATCACGCTGTTGTCGTACATCCCGTTCGATTTCAGCTTCTGAATGAAGCCGCCGAAGCAGCCGTCCAGCTTGCGCAGCCGGCTTGCATACGGCGGATCGAATCCGCTGTAATCCCCGTTGTCGATCACTGAACGTCCTTGGCGCGAAATCACGGAAATATGGATATTCTGCGGCTGCGTATATGCGAAGATCGGACTCCCCGGCTGCACCGAGCCTAGATCTCCTGCGAGTTCGCCGACCGAATGGCAGAAGTCCAATTCCATCGTTTCCGATGACAGGTCGAGCTCCTTCAGCTTCGGCCACGGCGTCACGACGGTCTGCAAAATCGAATCGCGCGTGATGAACGCCTGGTAGTCGTGCGCGACGATGAGCTTCTGCAGGTTGTCCATCGGCGCGAAGGGCGTTACGTATTGCTTGTGGATCATCGCGCCGCCGACCCAGATCGAGGGCTCGGAAAGTCCGGTGCCGCCGTAACGAGTGAACGCGTTCTTCATCACGACGCTGTCGTTCGCGAACTGCCCGATATTCGGAGTGAATTCTACTTTCGAATTATAGGCGGACACATAATCCCGCCGCAGACTGTCAACCACAAAAATAAAGATATTCGGCGGAGTCTCCGTCAGCGGAGTCGACTTCCCTCCCGACAATTGGATCTCGACCGGTTCGACTCGCGTCGCGCGCGGCAGGTTCGTATTGCGCGCCAGGAATTGATAAAACCCGCTGTCGACCGATGCCGTCGCCATACTGTCGCGCATCAATTTATAAGAAGGATCGAAGCCCGCATAGCCATCCAGAAATCGCGAGAACGATTCCGGCGAGCCGGTCTTCAGCCATAACGATCGCTCACCCGCATCGAGGAAACGCTGCGCCGGCAGCAGGCAGATCGACAGGATGAGCAAGCGGCCCGTTCCCGTATAACGTTCCGGGATGCGCCAACGCGAAATTCCATAGAACACGCGAAATGCCGCGACCCACATCATCAGCGCAGTCAACTTTTGGATCAGGTGATTCCAGTCGTTCTTCGCGCTTCCAATCGCGAGTGCGAACGCGATCACGGCTAACACCACCGCCGCGAGCGCGGTCCGCCACCACTTCGGCATATGTGCGCCTCGCGGATTGCGAACCCAGAACGCCATGTCGAATCCGTTATCGACAGAGGCCGGTTTCGCTTGCCGCATCTGTACCGAAAGTCCCGCGGCGAAGAGAGCCAGGCTAAATCCCATCACGGCCGCATAGCTTTCCGAAGCCGGACCGCTGAATGAAATGGATGGAAAGACTAACGTCGTGACGAGGTCGTAAATCATGAAGCCGCCGAAGGCGTGGCAGAACACGAACAGCATCCGCGGCGGATTGGCGAACCATCCGGCGACCACCGCCATCAGGTTCAGCGTTACGAACAGGACGCCAAACACCAGCATATGGGTAGACACGCTATTGGTGATTGCCAGCGCCCGCTGCAGCGCGCTCCACGGCTGCGCAGCGCGGAAATTCGCGAGCGCGGAATACGCGAGCGAGAGGAACATCGCCGTTCCGCACGCTGCCGCGAACAGACGCGGCTCGCCATAGGGCGGCCTCTCGCCCCACACGATCGACGGCCAGTGTTCCCACAACGCCGCGCCGGTGAGGAACAGAAGCGGCTCGAACATCACGAAGGCCCAGATGTAACTCGCGCGCCCGTTTTCCATGTATCCGAAGACAGGATGGATCAGGAAGAATACGCCCAGCGGCAGATGGATGTACCAGAAAATCGCGCGCAGCCGCATCGCGCTTTTCGATCGCTTGCCTGCCTGGGGCAACGGCTCAAGACAGAAGATCGCTGCGACGGCGATCATTAACAGCCAATAAACAAGCGGATGGATGCGTCCGAAGACGTTCAGCGCGGGGAACAGTCCGCCTCGATGCACTTGCTGAAAGGTGAATGGAACATAGGCGAGCAGCGACCACAGCGAAGTCAGCAGGAACGTGAACGACACTACGCCGCGCAGGACTAACGGGACCGTATTCATTGCTTCTTGGCACTCCGGCGCTTCGAATGACGCGATCCTCCGGCACTGCCCAACGAGGCAAGCGCGCGCTTCATTTCGTCGTAAGTCGGCGAGAGCTCGACGCCGTGTTGCAGATACCGGCGCGCGGCGGCGGTATCGCCACTGCGCGACATGATCAGCCCGGCGGCGAACAAGGCGTCCACATTATCCGGCCGGCGTGCGAGCACTTCGAGGATATGCTTCCGCGCCTCGGGCAAATTCCCGAGCGACATCTCGGTTCGGGCGAGTCCCACGATAATGTCGCCGTAGTGCGGCGAGACTCCATGGCCCTTCACATATAAATCGTGCGCCTTCTTTTTTTCGCCATTGTGTTCGAGCTCAAGCGCGTAAAACAGAATCATGTCGGAATTGGTCGGTTCAAATTCCCAACAGCGCTTCAACGCATCGAGCGCCTTATCATCTTTTCCGGATTCCCGATATGCGTTGCCGATTGCCGGACATCCCTCGACCGGTGTCGGCGAGTGTTGGATGAACTGTTCCCACAACGCGGCCTCTTCCTCATATTTCTTCTGCGAATTCCGGATTCTGGCCAGTTCGTATGTATACGACGCATTGTCGTCAAACTCCGCATGCAGCCTCACGAAAATGGGTTCAGCCTCGCTGAATTTCTGAGCATCCATGAGCGTGCCGCCCTTCCAGCGCATGACCTGGACGTCCTCAGGCGATAATCTCTTGTGATGCTCATCCTCCTCGACCGGTGGATTCACGATCAGTGAGTAATAAAATATATACAGGATGATTGCCGGCACCGAAAATCGGAAAAAAGGGATATCGAACATCATCGTCTCCGGACATTAAAACGCGTAATACAGCGTGCCATCCGCCTCGATCTGCCACAACGGGCCAAGCCCGAATCGGGTCTGCCGCGCCACGCCTCCGGTTACGCGGAAGCGGAACCCGTTATGGAATTTCCAAAGCGACTCGAACGCCGCCGACTCCGAACTCTGCACGCCGGTGTCGATCACACTGCGGACTTCGAACGGCGACGCGCCGACTCCGACACGCACTCCGATAAAATGATCCGCATCGTGGAAATACCGCCGCGCCGAGACCTGCAAGCTCTTTGAAATGCCCGTGGGGCTGTCGAGTCCGGATACGAAGGTCCGCGCGAGGAACCAATAGTTGCCGAAATACTTTCCCGCCGACGCCGTGTAGAGCACGGTGTTCGTATGGCCGAATGTCATGTAGCGGAAGCCAACTGATGCCTCGAATCCTTTTGGAATGCTTTGGAAAATTTCCGCTCCAAATCGGCGCCGCGCATAGAGCGTGCCGTCGGGCGAGAAGGCGCCTTCGAGGTAGCCATAGGTCCCCGGCCGGATCTTCGGGTACGACTCGAGTTCGAACAGATTGCTGCCTTCGCCAAACCAGGATGCGTGGGAAAATCGCGCGGTGATCCATTCGCTCGCGACATTTTTTGAAAGGGAAACCGCCGTCTCATGCCAGCTCGATCGGCTGTCGCTGAACCAGATGTTCGACTCGGTGATGCCGGCTTCCCATCCGACTTCCTTATCCGCTGTAGGACCGTTATGGTTAATCCGCCGCATCGCGGCTACCCGCGCATCTTCCTGCAACGCCGCATCCGCCTTGGCCAGCGCGGCCAGGTAATCAGGATCGTCCGGGCGGTGAGTAAGCCCATCCTTAGCCAATTCTGCGGCACTCGCCGTGAACCCGGACCAGATTTGCAGGTTGATCAGACCGAGCACGGCGTCCTTATAGTCAGGGTCGGCCTGCAGAACTGTCATAAAGGCTCGGCGTCCCTCTTCCCATCGTTTATTCCAGGAACAGATCAGGCCCAGCAGGACGCGAGCGTCCGAATCCTGCGGATGACCCTCAAGCCGCTCATTTAAAAGAGCAATGGCCTTTTCCGGCTGGTCCTTGGCGGCAAGGGCACGCGCATCCTTGAGGACGTCACCGGTGGTCTCCGGCTGCGCCAGACAGGACAGCCCTAGTACTGCGCTAAGGAAAAGGAGGCGGGTCTGATGTACCGGTTGCACTGGGTTATCACTCTTAGTACCAGTCCATCGGCAGGGAGGGGAAAACACTTTATTCGCGGGTTTAGTAGAAACCCTTAGCCTCAGGCCTAATGTCCTCGGGCGAACCTGACGAACAGAATCTTGTCAATCAGGTTTCTCCCGATCGCCTCATGAGACTCGCCAATCTAGAAATAGTACGCATGTTGAGACCGCGCCTCGGCTTTGGCGCGGCTGAGGTACACGCCGAGGCTAGGCCCTTATCCATGCCTACGCCGCCCGTCGCCCTCGAGGATCCCGCTGCTCATCAGCCCGCCGAACTTGGCACATTCGATCATGACTCGCAGGTCTCTATCGTTAACCTGCTCGAGCAATTGGAGTCCGCGCTGAAGGACGCTCCCATAGATACGCGGGACAAAGCCTCGGAAGGCTTAAAGGAGTTAGCCGACTTCGCAGGAGCCGCCGCCGTCACTCCTATGGAAGTCTTAGCCACGATTCCGGCGCCTGCCGCCGTGACCGTCGCATCGCCCGCGCCGCCGCCCGCCGCGCCAACAAAAGAGAGAAAGACCTTAGAAGGCATCAAGGTCGCCGCCATCGGATTCGGCCGCCAGGACATCGCCGGACTGGCGACGGCCATGATCGAGCATCGCGCCCGCATCGAGTTCCTGCCGCGCGGAGTGGTCGAGAACCTCGCCGAGTTCGACCTGATCGTTTTGAACGGATCCTCGACCGAGAGCCTGAAGCGCGAGGCGCCAGGCTTCCGGGCCGTTCTTGAATCCGGCATTCCGGCAATCGTCATGGGCAGCCGCGCCACTTTGAATCTGCTGCGCGACATGGGCGACCCGCGGACGTGGGACTTTATCGCCAAGCCGATCCACATGGAAGAATTGATCTGGCGATCGGCCAACCTGCTGTCCCGCCATGAGGAGGCCGGAATCGGCCGCCCAATGCCGGCGCGCGTCGTGATCGCGGATCATGATCCGTTCACGCGCATGCTGGTGGAGTCGACGCTGTCGCAATCGGGCGTCATCTGTGATGTCGCCGAAGAGGGCGACGTGGCGTGGACGGCAATAGAAAAATCGCAGCCCGGCGCTGTGATCCTCGATTTGACCCTGCCCAATCGCGACGGATTCCAATTGATGGCGGATATCCGGCGCGCCCCTGGAAGGAAGCCCAAAGTGATCGTCCTGTCGGCGCGGCAATCGGAAGCGGACATCCTCAGGGCGTTTGCCCTCGGGGCGGATGATTACGTGACCAAACCGTTCTCACCGCTCGAACTGAGCGCGCGTCTCATGCGCCTCTTAGGGAGCAAGCCCGACCATGCTTGACCGGCTGCGGGAGGCCAGTCTGGTCGTCAGAAGTTGGTTCCAACCGCGAAGGCGAGCGGCCGTAACCGCATCGTTAAAGGCCGCGATCCTGATCGGCTGCCTGTGGACAACGGTGTGGATGTGGCACACCCGCTATTATTCAAAACGATACCCGGAGATGCCGCTGTCGCTGGCGTGGTCGCTGCTGACAGTGATCGGCGGGATCATCTTCGCCCAGGCGGGCTGCTCGGCGGTCCTCAAATTACGCGGGGCCCGGCTGCGCAAACTGAATACCGAAGTGCGAACGCGCATGACCGCGCTACTCGCCGACTACATCTCGACCGGGACCTCGGAAGCCGAGTTGCAGCGCAGCGCGAAAGCCTCGCCGCGCGACTTTGAAATCTGCCTCACCGGAGCGCTGCTCGGCTCGCGCGGATACGCGCTCGACCGGCTGCGTGAACTTCCCGGCGTCACCGGACTGCGCGATCGCTGGATCGTCCAATCGCGCAAGGGCGTGACGTTACAGCGGCGGCATGCGGTTGAGCATCTGGCGTTGCTGCAGGATCCGGCGACGATTATGGCTCTCGAAGTTGCGCTCGAAGATCCGAATTCGGGTGTGGTGGCGGCGGCCGTCCGAGGATTGCTTCGGATGCCAGTGTACGCGGATCGTGAGAAGCTGATTCGCTCAATCCCTCAGCGTCCTTATCTCGTGCAGGTCTTGACGGCCGGCGAAGTGACGAGTGAGGAACTCGCGCATCCGGCACTGCCCGCGTTCGCCATGCGTTCGGCGACGCCTTGGGAACTACACGAACTGCAAATGCGCGCCGTGACGCGGCCGGTTCGCAACCGGAAGTTGCAGACGACCGATGCGGATCGGGCGACGTGCTCCGCGCTTGCGGGACTTGGGGAAACAGGACGCGACTTGTTGCGGTTAATGTCGGCTGTAGGGGTGGCAGGTGACGCCCCGGCCGAGGCGCTGGGAGAGCGTCTGGCCGCGGCGGCGAGAGGAGGACGTCCTTGAGTCCGAGCCTTCTTGATATATATGTCCACCGCGTCTACTTCTTCTTCGAGACGGGCATTATCGTCTACGTATTCGCCATCAATTTCATCTATTTATTTCTGGTCACACTTGGATTTTTCTCTCTGCGACGGCATCATACGCCGTTTTCGGCCGCTGACCGCGATGCGATCCGCCGCTCTCCGCTGACGCCATCGATTTCGCTGATCGTTCCTTCTTACAACGAGGAAGTTTCCGTCAAGGAAAGTGTCGGCTGTATGCTGCGGCTCGATTATCCGAGCTATGAAGTCATCGTCGTTAATGATGGCTCGAAGGATCGCACGCTCGAATTTCTGATCGAGGAATTCAAGCTGTACAAATCCGCTCGATCGGTGTCGGGGCCGATCGAAACGAAAACTGTGCGGCGAGTATATGAGTCGACCGAGCCCGTTCGTCTGCTCGTCATCGACAAGATGAATGGCGGCAAGGCCGACTCCATCAACGCCGGAATCAATGCGGCCCGCTGCGATCTGGTGATGGTCGTCGACTCGGATTCGCTGATCGAGCGCGATGGATTGTTCGAGATGGTGAAGCCGTTCCTCGAGGATCCCGAACGCACTTACGCTGTCGGCGGCACGGTGCGAGCGGTGAATGATTGCGAAGTCCGCAGCGGCATGGTGCGGCAGATCCGGACGTCGAAGTCGATCCTCGCGAACTTTCAATCCGTAGAATATCTGCGCGCCTTTTTCGGCGGACGCGTGGGATTCAGCCTGTTCAACTGCATGTTGATCATCTCGGGTGCGTTCGGTCTGTTCCGGCGCGACAAGGCGATCGAAGTGGGTGGCTTCGAAGATGCGTCGATCGGCGAGGACATGGAACTGGTCGTGCGAATGCATCATTTCTATCGCGACAAAAAGGAACCGTATCGCATCGCCTATGTGGCCTCACCCGTGTGCTGGACGGAAGTGCCGCAGGAGTGGAAGATCCTGCACAGGCAACGAAAACGTTGGCAGCGCGGCACCGTCGATAGCCTGTGGCGCCATCGCGAGATGCTCTTGAATCCTCGCTACGGCGGCGTCGGATTGTTTGCGTTCCCTTACTTCGTGATGTTCGAAATGTTCGGTCCGCTGATCGAGACGCTGGGATATATGCTGACTGTAGTCGGCTTGGTGTTTAACATTATTTCGATCTATGTTGCCATTTTGTTTTTCACCGTGTCCATTGCGTTCGGGATTCTGTTATCGACGAGCGCAGTCATGCTCGATGAGTTGACGCCGTGCCGGTTCCCGTACTGGAAAAATACGCTCACGCTATTCTCCGCGGCAATCCTCGAAAACTTCGGCTTCCGCCAGGTTTTAACGGTCTGGCGCGCGCAAGGATTGTGGGAAGGCATACGCGGCAAGAAGACAAGTTGGGGCGTCATGGTGCGCCGCGGATTCTCACCCAAACAGGCTTCCTGAGCGTTATCGCGTGAGCTTCAGCACCCACGCCGGCTGCGACAGGAGCTCTTCCGGCAAGTCCGGCAAATCGACGATGATTCCTCCTCGTGCCGCCTTGAAATGGATCTTAGCGGGCGATCCGATGAGCGAGATCGACTTCACGCCGGTCATATCCGCGAAGAAGAATTTGCGGCCCGGCCAGCGCGGTAGGATCGCGTAGAGATCGGTGCCTTTCGTTGTAAAGAACGTCTCGATCGCGGCCTTGCCCGGGGCCGGTTTCTCAGTCAATTTCGTGACGTCATAGACGGTCGAGAATTCCTTGTTGTAGTCGACCTTCGGCTGTTCGCCTGGGCTCCACTGGCGCGTACTGGTAAAGGGTTTAGTGCCGTATATGGCTTCGCCGTTGACTTTCAACCAGGCGCCGATTTCGAGGAGCCGATCCTCCATTACCGGAGGAATCGTGCCATCAGACGTCGGTCCGATGTCGAGCAGCAGATTGCCTCCGCGGCTGACCAGATCGGCGAGCATAATGACGAGTTCGCGGCCGGAATGATAGTCCTCGATCCGCTCGGCGCGATTGAAGCCGTAGCTGAAGCCCATCCCACGGTTCTCTTCCCAGGGATGCGCCATGTCGGCCATTCCAGGCGTATATTCAGTCGTCCAATATCCGCCGTGCTTGTGGCGCGTATCCTTGCCCCAGCGATCGTTGATGACGACTTCATCCTTCACCGGCGAGTCATTGAACAGCCACGCCATCAGCGCCGGAGTTCCCCACTCGGCGCTCGGCAGATCCCACTCGCCATCACTGAAAATGATCGACGGCTTATAGCGCGTGACCAGATCTTTGAACTGCGGCGTCATGTGCTCGCGTATATAGCGCGGCTTGTCGTAAAGCCACAGCGGGTTGTACCACTCATAAAGCGAATAATAGAAACCCATCTTGAGACCTTTGCGCCGGACCGCGGCGGTCAGATCGCCGACGAGGTCGCGTTTGGGGCCGATATCCATTGCGTTCCAAGGACGTCCCCAGGTGGCGGACGCCTCCTTGCTCGGCCACAGCGCGAAGCCTTCATGGTGTTTCGAAGTGAGCGCGACATACTTGGCGCCGGAGCGCGCGAATATATCCGCCCAATGATCGGGATCGAACAATTGCGCGCGGAATTGATGAGCGAAATCCTGATATGGGAAGTCCGCGCCATATAGATTCTGATGATAGGCCCAGGTGCCGGCATCGATCGGATTCTTTCCGCCCTTGCGCCCTTCTGTGAGCGCGTGCCAATACCATTCGGCATACGCGAGTTTGCCGGGAATCACAGGAGCGTAGCCGGGAACGGAATAAACTCCCCAGTGAATAAAGATGCCGAATTTAGCATCCGTGAACCACGAAGGGGTCGGACGCTTGTCGAGAGAATCCCAATTCGCCTGATAAGTCTGCGCGAAGAGCGCGGTTACAGCGGTTAAGCCGAGCAGCAGTTTGGTGGACATGGCGGTTACCAGCCACAATACACCCTTCGTTCATCCGAGCGTGGCGGGTTCGAGAACCAGGATCCCTTCGAGCCTGTCGAACGCTTCGCTTGTACCCTTCGAGACGTTCGGGCAGAATACATCGCCCGGGGGGCAACCTTCGTGCGTGAGAACGACTCGCGTGCCCTTTCCGTGATCGAGGAATTCGACGGTGACGCGCGTGTTGACCGGCCCGAAGTTCGCGCGATAGACGATCCGTTCGGGCGCGATGATTTCCTCGTAGACTCCGCTGGTCGTGAACTCGCATTCGCCGCCGTCGACCGCGATCTGCATGGTCTGGGTGAACTCGCCGTCGACGCGGAAATCCATTACGACATCGCAGCGGATCATCTCTTTGCAGCCCGACTACAGCCGGTACTGATGCGCATGCGACCGCCGCTGATGTCGACTTCGGATTTCATTTGGCCTTCCCTTTCTTACGTGAACTCGCCTGCGCGCCCTCGAGCAGCTTGT
>DASXZC010000672.1:0-11268 GCA_036502165.1 Bryobacteraceae bacterium | reverse complement strand
AGCTCGATAATTGTCTGCGTCATCGCGCCCGCCGCCAGCAGCAGCGTCAGCGCTCCAAAGAAAATGAGGAACGAGTTGAACACCCGCCCGGCCCGGCTCAGCTCGTGGATCTCGTTATAGCCGACCGTGAAAATCGTGATCAGCGACATGTAGAACGCATCGAACACCGGATAGCCGTCGATCAGGACGAAGCCCATCGTCCCCGCCGTCAGCACCAGCGCGATCGCCGCCGCCGCCCACCCCAGCCGGTTCAGGATCCTTCGAATGAAATCCGTCCCATCGATCGAACGCACGTTCCGCTACGCCCTCTTCTTCTTCGCCGTCACTTCGATCTCGATTTTCATTCGTGAATCGGAGAGCCCCGCCGAAATCATCGTCGCCGCCGGCCGCGCCTCTGCGAAATACTCCCGCAGCGCCGGCCAGCAAGGCTCGAAATCCGCCCTGTCCGGAACGATATAACGCACCCGCACGACATCCCCGCGCTCCGCCCCAGCCTCCTTAAGCGCGTAATCGATGTTCCGCAAACACTGCGCGCACTGTTCAACGACACCATCCGAAATCGTCATCGTCGCGTAATCAAATCCGGTGGTCCCTGAAACGAAGATCCAGTCCCCATCGACCACCGCCCGTGAATATCCGATCTGCTGCTCGAACGTCGACCCCGAAGAAATGAGACGCCGCATGGAATCATCCTACGGGAATCACCGGGCCTCAGTCCAATGGTTGGCATATGCCTCAGTGATTTCCCCGAAACAAATAGGCCGTTCGTAATGGTAGCAATGGGTCCGGAAATGCCGATCATTTGTACTGGACCCAAAGGATCAACCATGAAACACGCGACACGTTCCGTATTCACGCTGACATTCCTATTCGGCCTCGTCTTCCTGATCGCCGACCTCTACCTCTCCTCAAAGGGCGCCCCTATCTGGATCGCCGGAGCCCTCGGCGTCGGCTTCATCCTCCTCAACTTCCTCGCCGCCCCCTGGTGGATCGAATATCTACTCGACATCCATTGGGACTCGAACCGCCCCGAGCTCCCCGCCCGCAATCTGGAATTTCTAAAGCAGCTCTCGACCGAGCGCGGACTCACCACCCCGCCCCGTGTCGCCGTGATCCAATGCGCCATGCCGAACGCCTTCACTTTCGGCCACGTCCAAACCGACGCCCGCATCGTCGTCACCAGCGCTCTGCTCGAAATCCTGACCCCCGACGAAGTCAACGCCGTCATCGCCCACGAAGTCGGCCACATCGTCCACTGGGATTTCATCGTAATGACGCTCTCCTCGCTCGTGCCTTTGCTCTTGTGGGAACTGTGCGCCTTCCTCGGCGACAATCGCGGCTACGTCCGCCTCGCGGCATACGTCTCCTACTGGGTCAGCCGCTTCGGCGTGCTTTCCTTGAGCCGCACTCGCGAATACTACGCCGATCAATTCGCCGCCCAAGCGACCCGCGCGCCAGGCCTGCTCTCGACCGCACTTTTGAAGCTCGGCTACGGCATGGCCCAATACGCGAGCCTCCGTCAAGCCCAATCGCAACCCGTGAAAGCCAGCAAATCCGCCAGATCGGCCGGCGCCCGCCAGACCCGCCTCGACGGCATCTTCGGCATGCTCGGGATCTCCAACGCCCAACCCTCCCTCTCCCTCTCCGGAGTCACCCCCGACGAAGCCGCCCGCGTCATCCGCTGGGATCTCGTGAACCCCTTCGCGCGCCTTTATGAAAAGGCCGCCACGCACCCCTTAATCGGCCGCCGCATCGAAGCCCTCAACAAGGAAGCGCTCGCCCAAGGCCAAGCGCCAACGATCCCAATCCCCGCCGACCTCCCCATGGATTGGTCGAATTTCCTCACATCCCTGATCCTCTGGATCGCCCCCTGGATCTGCGGAATCGTGCTCATCGCCCGCCCCATCCTGTTCCGCCACTCCGAGGCCCATGGCGTAATCGGCATCATCCTCACGGTCCTCCTCTTCGCCTCCTGGACCGCCCGGATCGCCTACCGCTACCCGCCCAACTTCACGCCCCATCAAGTGCGCGCGCTAACCGAAAACACGAGCGTCTCCGACATGTCCGCGATCCCCGTGCGTCTCGAAGGATCCATCGTCGGCTCGACCGATTCCACAAAGCTGACCCCCGATCTCATGTTCCAAGACTCGACCGGCATGATCTTCGTCCTCGACCGCCAATCGATCCCCGGAGCCCGAATCTTGCTGGCCCAAAACGCCAACACCCTCGCCGGAGCGAAAGTCGTCCTCGACGGCTGGTACCGCCGCAAACTTCGCCCGTACGTCGAACTGAAGAAACTCGAAACCGACGACGGCCGCATCCACACAAGCTACTCCTGCTACATCCAAATCGGATGGGCCCTCCTGGCCTGCGGCGTGTTGTACTGGCTCACCCGCTGGTCGTAAATCACTTCCGGAACGAACGCTCGACCGAATCATTGACGTCCGTCGACACCGGCATGCTGTCCCGCCACAGCCAACGCATCATTTCCGGAACCATCATGCCGCCCATCTTCTGCCCGTGCTTGCCGATCCCCCATGAATAATTGACCTCATAACCCTTCGCCGTCAGCGCCTTCATTAGCGTGACGTTGTTCAAGAACCAATCCCACTTCGGATCATACGACCCATCCCGCCGCTGCCCGCGATTATCATTCCGCCCATCCTGCATGAAGATCCGGATGGGCTTCTTCTCGCTCTTGCTCACGATGTCCGCATACTGATGCCCCCCGCGGATATTCGTAAAACTCCCGACAATGGTCAACACTTTGTGGAACTCCGCCGGCCGCTGCCACGCCACCGTGAACGCCGCAATCCCTCCCGAACTCGCCCCGCCGATCCCATGCAGATCCGGATCCTTCGAAATGTTGTACTCCTTATACAGCACCGGCATCAATTCATCACAAATCACCCGCGCATACTTATCATCGAGCGCGTTATATTCCTGCGGACGATTGGTCGTCTTATCGCCCCACTCCGACGCATTCGGCTCCGGCTGATCCGGCCTTCGTCCCGGATTGATGAACACAGAAATCATGACCGGAATCTCCCGCCGCCAGATGAGATTGTCCATCACATTGAACGCCCGCACGTCTCCTGAGGGATTCATATACGCCTGCCCGTCATTGAAAATCATCAACGCCGCCGGAACCTTCGGATCGTACTGCTTCGGCACATACACCCAATACGTATGCTGCGTCCCCGGATACGCCTGGCTCGGCAGAGTAAACGGCCCCTTGATGTCCCCCTTAGGAACGCCGTCCTGAGGCAACGAATCCGGTCCCAAATGATAAAAGGAGTCAATATTCTCCGGCACCGCCGGCTGCGCAAAAGCAGCAACGAACGCAAAGCCCGCAAGCGCCCCGCAACGAACAAGGTCAGTAAACATATCTACGAATCCATATCACACTACGAATCCCCTTTGCGCGGCCCCGTCTCGAGCTCGAACACCTGCAACTGCAACTGCTTGATCTCCTTCAGCAACCCCATATGACTCTCCCGCACCCGTTGCTTCACCACCTCGACCCCGCCCCACACAAAGAAAATGCACGCCAGAAACGGACCCCTCGGCAACTGCGCACCCTCCGCGCTGAACCACAGCCACGCCGTCGCGCTCGCCGCGCAGAAGATCCAAAACGCTCTCGTCGCAATGCGCTCCCGCGCGACCGATTTCTCATTCTTCTCGAGCAGCCGCGCCGTACTCTCGCGATACGCCGCCACATCGCCCGGCTGCGGAACGCGCCCCAGCAAACTCTCACCCACCGGATCATTTTTGAATTCCATGATGCGGAACCTCTCCTTTCGTAATCAAATCCTTTAACGCCTTCTTCGCGTAATACAAACGGGATTTCACGGTCCCCACTGGCGCCCCGGTGATCCTCGCAATATCCTCGAGCGAAAAATCCTCGAGAAAGTACAGCACCAGCACCGCCCGATACCGCGGCTCCAGCCGCTCGAGCGCCTGTTGGATCTCGACCGCATCCGCTGCGCTAAACGAAACATCCGAACCCGCCGCCTCGACGTGCGCCTCCTCCGCCCGCTCCCTCGCCCGTTCTTTGCGGAACCGGTCGACCGATGCCGCATGCGTCAGGTTGTAGAGCCACGCCCGCACCGCCCCCGGATCCTTCAACTTCCGGATCCCCCTCAGCGCCCGTATCCACACCTCCTGCAGCACGTCGAGCGCCCGATCCTGGCTCCCCGTCAACTGAATCGCGTAATAAAACAGCGGATGCTCCATCTCCGCAATCAAGTCCTCGAGCGCACCCGCAACGCCAGTCTGGCACCGCAATGCCAGCCATTCGTCGCGCGCTCGAGTAGAAGCCTTCATTCGCAATGTAAGTCGGATGAGCGAGCGAAAAGGTTCAAAATAAAATGCACCCCTTGACAGCTAGGCCTAGCCAGCTTAGTATGAGAGCGTGGCTGCCAACAAGAGCGACATCCTCCAGGGAACTCTCACCCTGCTCGTGCTGAAAAGCCTCTCCCAAAGCCGCGCCCTACACGGCTACGCGATAGCTTCTCACATCAAGCGCGCCTCATCGGACGCCCTCCGCGTCGAAGAAGGCTCCCTCTACCCCGCCCTCCATCGCCTCGAACAAGAAGGATTCATCGCCGCCGAATGGGGACTCACCGAGACCAACCGCAAGGCCCGCTTCTACTCGCTCACCCGCTCCGGCCGCAAGCTCTTGCGCGATGAAGAAAACAACTGGGCCCGCCTCACCGCCGGAGTCGCCGGAGTCCTCGGATTCTCAGGCCAGGAAGCATAAACAATGAGCCTCTGGTCCCGCCTCCGCGGCACATTCCTCCCCCGCCAATCCGGCTCGAACATCCAGCAGGAACTCGAATTCCACATCGAACAACGCGCTGACGAACTAATCGAAGAAGGCCACACCCCAGAAGACGCCCTCCGCCTCGCCCGCCTCGAATTCGGCAATTCTTCCAAGTGGCGCGAAGAAACCCGCGACGCCGACATCTTCATCGTCCTCGAGAACTGGCTACGCGACACCCGTCAAACCCTCCGTGGACTCCGCCGCCGCCCGATCTTCGCCCTCACCGCCATCGCCTCCCTCGCCATCGGCATCGGAGCCGTCGCCTCCCTCTTCTCCGTCGCCGACGCCGTCGTCTGGAAACCAATCGCCCTGCCTCACGAGCACGATCTCTACATCCTCGATGAAGCCCGCCGCGGAGTCCCCAGCGGCAGCAACGGCAAACGCCTCGCCGATTGGCAAACCCTCTCGTCCCTCGCCGCCGCCACCGGCTGGTACGGCGATACCCTCGTCTGGCGCGGACCCTCCGGCAATGAGGCCGTCCGCTCGATGCGCACCTACACCGGCATCATGGCGACCGCCGAACCCCCCATCGCCATTGGCCGCGGCTTCACTAAGGAGGAAGAAGGCGGCACCGAAGCCATCGCACTCGCGACCCACCAGTTCTGGCGCACCCGCCTCAACAGCGGACCCCTCGGCCCCATCGAGCTCAGCGGCAAGACCTATCAAATCGTCGGCGTCCTCGCCCCCTCCATCGGATATCCCGACGCCATGGATCTTTGGATCCCCGCCCCCGCCGGCATGCAAAACGGCACTCGCGTCGCCTCTTACCTCAGCCTGATCGTGCGCCTCAAACCGGACACCCCGCCCGCAACCGCGCAAGCGGAAATCAACCTCGCCGCCACGCGCCTGAGCCACGCGTATCCGAAAACTGATGCGAATCTCTCCGCCTCGCTCGCCTCCCTGCGCGAGCGGATCTCCCGCGAATCCCGCACGTCTCTCTTCGCCTTGCTCGCCGTCGTCGTCTGCGTCCTCGCGATGATCTGCGTCAACATCGCCGCCCTCCTCCTCGCTCGCGGATCCGAACGCGAATCGGAATCCGCCCTCCGCTCCGCCCTCGGAGCCAGCCGCGCCAGCCTCATCCGCCTCTATTGGATCGAAGCCCTGCTCCTCTCACTCTCCGGCGGCGCGCTCGGTATCACGCTCGCATTCGCAGGCGTCAACATCCTCAAACAAGTCCTCCCCGCCGGCCTGCCGCGCCTCTCCGACGCGCACATCGACGCCCGCGTGCTGCTGTTCGCTCTCGGCGTCTCCCTGCTCGCCGCCCTCGCCTCCGGACTCATCCCCGCCTGGCTCGCCTCCCGCAAAACCGGACTCCACGACGCCACTCGCGGAGCCTCCGCCAAAGCCGGTTCGAAGCGCCTGCGCACAGCGTTCGTGGTCGTCGAAATCGCACTCAGCGCACTGCTGGTCACGACCGGCGTCCGCCTCGGCCAGGCCTTTCTCGAGCTCACCTCCCGCCCCATCGGATTCCGCACCGCCGATGTCCTCGCCGTCACCGTGCCGTTCCCGTGGACCGTCAATGAGGATCGTCTGCACGCCTTCACCACTCGCGCCCTCGACGAATTCCGCACCCTCCCCGGCGTCACCGATGTCGGAGTGACCGATCAATATCCTCTCCTCGGGGGCACGCAAACCCGCGACGTTCGCGTGCAAGGAATCACCACCGGAACCCCCATCCACACCAGCATGCACGTCGCAAGCCCCGGATATTTCAACGTCATGAACGTCCGCCTCCTCGAAGGCCGCATGTTCGATATCCGCAATAAAGTCGAAGAATACGTCGTGAATGAAGCCTTCGCCCGGCGCTACTTCACGGACGGCCGCCCCGCCTCCGCGCAGCGTCTCGCCTTCGGCACCAGCAACGCCTGGTCCGATGTTGTCGGGGTCGTCTCCAACCTCCCGCAGGACGCCGCCGATGAAACACCCGAGCCCGAGATCTTCACTTACTACGCGAACGATTATTGGCCATATCTGAACTTCGCATTCCAAACCTCGACTCCCGCCGCTGTCCTCGCGCCGCTCATCCGCCAACGGGTGGCGAAGCTCGATGGAACGGTGATCGTGAAAAGCATCGAACCCATGCGCGAAAAGATCAAGGAAGGTACGAAGGACGAACGCATCCGCTCAACCCTGGTCGGCTCCTTCGCTCTGCTCGCGCTGCTCCTCATGGCCATCGGCATCCACGGCCTCATCGCGTCCGACGTCTCCGCCCGCTGGCGCGAATTCGGCATCCGCCTCGCCCTCGGAGCCACCGTCCCCTCCCTCCGCCTGCTCCTCATCGCGAAAATCGCCGCCCTCGCCGCCATCGGATTCGCCGCCGGAATCACAGCCGTACTGCTCACATCGAACCTCCTCACTGCATCGTTCGCAGGGCTGCCTCCCATCCGCACAGCGACCATCGCGGCAGTCTGCGCCGCCATCGCGATCGCCTCCCTCACCGCCATCCTCTGGCCGCTCTACCGCATCGCCCGCATCCATCCCGCAGCCGCCCTCCGCCACGAGTAACTGAATCCAAACCCCGCGCGCCCGCATCGAACGAGACGCATGCGCTATCAACTCCTCGGCCGTTCCGGACTCCGCGTCTCCGAACTATGCCTCGGCACCATGACCTTCGGTGAAGATTGGGGATGGGGCAGTTCGAAAGACACCGCCAAGGGCGTGTTCGACGCTTTCATCGAAGCAGGCGGCAACTTTCTCGATACCGCGAATCTCTACACCAATGGTTCGAGCGAACGCATCCTCGGCGAATTCATCCACGCCGATCGCAACCGCTACGTCGTCGCCACGAAGTACACGCTCAACATGGATGGCAAAGGCGATCCCAACGCCGCCGGTAATCACCGCAAGAACATGGTGCTCGCCGTCGAAGCCAGCCTCAAGCGCCTGAACACCGAGTACATCGATCTCTACTGGGTCCACGCCTGGGACACGCTCACGCCGATTGAGGAAATGCTACGCGCCTTCGACGATCTCGTCCGCGCCGGCAAGATCCTCTACATCGGCTGCTCCGACTTCCCCGCCTGGCAAGTCTCGCGCGCCAACACCATGGCCGAGCTCCGCGGATGGACGCCGTTCTCCGCACTCCAAATCGAATACAGCCTCATCGAACGCACCGTCGAGCGCGAACTGATCCCCATGGCCAACGAACTCGGCCTGACCGTCACGCCCTGGGCTCCCCTCGGCGCCGGCATCCTGAGCGGAAAATACACGCGTGAGCCCGGCGCCAAAACCTCCCGTGGCGGAGCCCTCACCGAAGACCGCCTCCGCATCGCCGACTCCGTCGCCGAAGTCGCTCACGACATCGGATGCTCCCCGGCCCAAGTCGCCCTCGCCTGGCTGCGCTACCAACCCGGCTCCGTGATCCCCATCATCGGCGCCCGCACCGTCGAACAAATCAAGGACAACCTCGGCAGCATCAACGTGCAGTTGAGTCCCGATCATTTATCGAAACTGGACGAAGCCAGCAAAGTCGACCTCGGCTTCCCCATGAAATTCCTCTCAACCGACCGCTTCCGCCAAATGATCAGCGGAGGCACCTGGTCCGCCATCGATCACCGGCGCAAATAAGAACGGCTGCTACGTTGTCTTCGGCAGCGACTCCGCCGCGATCTGCGCAATATCCATCAGCTTCGGAGCCGTGGGCGACAAATTCGCCAACGCATCGCGGAACATCGTATTGCAGAATGGACACGCCGCCCCCACGATGTCCGCCCCCGTATCCATCAGCTCCTTCGCTCGCGTATAACTCACGCGATCGCCCTTCTCCTCGCCCAGAAACGCGAGCCCGCCGCCCGCTCCGCAACAAAAACTCCGCTCCCGCGCGCGCCCCGGATCGATCTGCTCGCCAAAATGCTCAATCACCTCGCGCGGCTCGTCATACGTCCCTCGATATCGGCCCAAATAACAAGGATCGTGATACACGACCTTCTTCCCCGCCAGCGTCTGCGCCGGCAGTTTGTCCTTATAACGCGCCAAAAACTCACTATGATGCTCAATCGGCGGAGCCTCCCCGTACTTCGACGCGTACTCCTTCCAATCGACCGACATCGAGCGTATGCAGTGCGGACAAATCGAAATCATCTTCTTGACCTTGTTCTGCGCGAACGCTTCAAGGTTCTGCTCCGCCAACTGCTCAAACGCCAAATCGTTCCCCAACCGCCGCGCCGGATCCCCCGTGCACCGCTCCTTCTTCAACACGCCCCAACTCGTCCCCAGGAAATTCATGACCTTCGCGAACGACGCCACAATCTCCTTCCCCTGCGGATCATACGAACCCATGCACCCCAGCCACAGTAAATATTCCTGCGACCCGTCATAAATCGGAAACTGCTGCTTCGTTATGAATTTGTCCCGCTCATTCACGCTCAACCCGAGCGAGTTCCCATACTTCTCCAAATTCAAAAACAGCTTGTTCCCGTAATCGTCTCCCCATTCGCCCGTGTTGACCCTGCCGCGCCGCAGCCCAATGATAATCGGCAAATGCTCGATCCCCACCGGACATTGATACTCACACGCCCCACACGTCGTGCACTGAAAAATCGCTTCCTCGCTGATGAACTTCCCAACCAGCGGCTCCTCCGACTGCGGACCGCACTCGTTCAAATACGACCGCGTATTCAGCACGATTTCCTTGGGATTTAGCACTTTCCCCGTGTTGTTCGCCGGACAATGCTCCTGGCACCGCCCGCACTCGACGCACGAATACGCCTGCAGCGACACGAGCTGCGTGACATCCGTTCCCTTGTACAACCCGATGTCGTCATCACCCACCAGCGGCGGAATATCGCTGAACCCTCCGCGCGACAGAAACACCGTCACCGGACTCAACACCAGATGCAAATGCTTCGTATGCGGAATCAACGGCAGGAAGATAAACAGCGTCAGCGTGTGCGCCCACCAGTTCGCCTTGCCAAACTCGCCGCCCTCGCCAAACGCCGGCACGAACGTCAACAGATAAGTCGCCATCAACGCGAAGATGAGGAACGCAATCACGCCGGACTCATACGATACTTTCTCGCCGAGCCACTTCGGATGCACCAGAAATCTTCGGATCGCGAGCCCCGTAATCGACACCGCCACGCACACCGCGAACACCGCAACAAAATAGAAGTAGATGTCGCTGATGAACCGCCCGCGTTCGAGAAACGGAAACCCCAATCCCATCCCAAAATGATTCAGCGAGATCAGCGCAAACACGCAAAATCCCCAGAAAACAAAGGCATGCGCCAACCCCGGCAGCGGACGCTCCCGGATCACCTTCGACTGGCAGATCACTTCTGAAAAGAAGTCCCACGTCCGTTTCGCGGCATGATTGACCGTGAAGCCCGGATCTTTTTTCGAAGCAACGATCTTCTTCCAAACCCTGCCGAATCGCATCCAGAACAGGTACACGGAAGTAGCGGCGATAAGAAGAAACAGGATCTTCTCAGTCACGGAAAAGGCCATAAGTCAGGATCGTACCATGGCCTTCACCGCATCACTTCGAGTTCATCAACGCCGGTAGAATGTGCTTGATCATGATCTCGTTCGGAGACGACTGCTCGTTATACGCCCCGCCCGTGAACACCGCAATGAAGTCATACTGCGGAACGAGATAAATCTTCTGCCCGCCATTGCCCTGCGCCGCAATGACGTCGACGTGCTGCGCACCCACGTTCAACCACGGCCGCCACCAAAAATACCCATAGCTGACGTTATCGACATGACTGTGCTCCGCCAGCGCAGTCCGCACCCACGCCGACGAAACGACCTGCCGCCCATGCCACCGTCCCCCATCCGCAAACAGGATCCCGATCTTCAACATATCCCGCGGACGCAAGTGAATCTGCGAATATTCCTTATCGTGATTCGTCAAATCGAAGTTCCACTTCCAATCCGTGCGCGCAATTCCCAACGGCCCAAACAAACTACTCGCCGCCAACTCCGGCAGCTTCATATGCGTCGCGTTCTCGATCATCCGGCCAACGACCGAAACGCCGCCCGAACAATAAAACCCCTTCGTTCCCGGATCATTGATCATCGGCAAATCGAGCGTCCCCTTCACCCAATCCGGCAGCTCGTCGAGGACAGTCTCGCGCCCCGGCGACGTCGAACTATGGTCGTTGCAATCGAGCCCGGAACTCATCGAAAGAAAATTGTCGAGCGTCATCGCCGCCTTGCGCGGATCGGGATTCGCATACGTCGTATACGTCATCCTCGGCAGCACCGGATCGCCGACCTTCAGCGCCCCCCGATCCACCGCAATTCCCGCGAGCGTACTAACGATGGTCTTCGTCGCCGACCGCAATTGATGCGTCCGCCGCGCATCGTATCCGTAAAAATACTCCTCCATTACGAGCTTGCCGTGCCGATACAACAACACTCCGTGGACGTCCTGATAAGTGCCGCCGACAATCCCATCGACGATCGCCTTCGCTGCAGTCGCCCCAAGTCCGGAACGCGCA
>DASXZC010000671.1:0-2901 GCA_036502165.1 Bryobacteraceae bacterium | reverse complement strand
ATCGACGTTCCAGACCGCCCGCTGCAAGCTCACGCCACGATGCAGAAAGTACAAATCGTCCCACGCCGTTTCGTACGTTCCATAGCTGACCACCGTCGACCCAAGCATCGCCAACGCGACACCCGCCAAGATCCACCGAGTCACGAAGCGCGCCACGCCCGCCTACGCCGCGGCGGAAACGCGAGCGCCACCTTCTCCTCCCCAATCAAATCCAAATTCGGATTGAAGAACGGATCGTTGTCCATCTCATGCTGCCAACGCGCGCAGAACCGGTCGCGATCGGCCTGCTCCTTCCGCCACCGCGACTCGCTCGATCCGCGCGACGCCGACTCCAAATGCAGCAACTCCGCATACGGAGTCCACACAATCCGGTATCCCTTCCCAATCAACCGCAAACATAAATCGAGGTCGCTGTAGCTCACCGGAAACGACTCGTCGAAACCCCCGGACTCTGCAAACACCGCCCGCCGCATCGCCATGCACGCCCCAGTCACCGCCGACATATTCCGCGCCAGCGTCAACTGCCGCAAATACCCCGGCTCATCTCTCTTCGAAAGCCGCAAAACATGCCGCGCGAACACCCCCGGACCCAGCCAGATCCCCGCATGCTGCACCGTCCGGTCCGCATACAAGAGCTTCGCCCCAACCACCCCGACCTCCGGACGCGCAGCCTGCGACGCCAACTCCGCAAGCCACGAATCTTCGATCACATCTGTATCATTATTGAGGAACAGCAGGATCTCCCCCGTCGCCGCCTTCGCCCCCGCGTTATTCATCGCCGACCAATTAAATTCGCCCGGATAAGGAATCACCCGCACATTCTCGAGCGCCGCATACGACGCGAACAACTCCCGCGTCCGCTCCTCTCGGCTCGCATTGTCGACGATAATAATCTCGACCCCCGCCGCATATTTCGTCCGATGCAACAAGCCGTCGACGCACCGCTCGAGCAACTCCGCCCGATCCCGCGTCGGAATGATCACCGTCACTTTCGCATCTGACGGAACTTCCCAACGCACCTGCTTTCCCACGTCCTCAACAGCACCGCGCCGATGACACAACACCGCCGCCACATGACGCACGCTCGCAGACGACGACATCCGCAAAGCCAGTTCATATTCGGTGCCTCTTGCGCCCGCGACCGCCTCCCGACGATACACGACCAGCCGGCCCAAATAATTCTCCGACAGCAATAAATCCGGATTCCACCCCGTCTTAAACTTCGGATTCGACCGCTCGCCGCTCGCGTCAATCTCATCCTCATCCGAATAAATGACGACCGCCTCCGGATGCGCCGCGATCTCCCACGCGATCTCGAACAACGCCGTTTCCGCCAGCACATCCCCAGCCTCGATCCGCGTTACATATTCACGCCGCGCCATCGCCAACACATCGACCGCATCCCGCACAATCCGCACTCGCGGATCGTCCCCGAAATCCGCCAACATCCTCGCCACATACGGAGCCGTCGACCCATCATCGACCACGCACAATTCCCAGTCTTTATAGATCTGTTTGCGGATCGACTGCAGCGTCTCGCGCAAATCCCCAGCCGCCGGATCCCGCACGACCAGCAACACCGAAAACTGCGGACGCCTCGGAAGCCGCTCAATCGCCTCCACAACCAGCCGCCGATCCGCCCCGCTCAGCGGCCGGTCGTACTCAGCAACCCATCGCCGGTAATTCTCAGCATTCAACTCGAGCGGATCCTTCGACGCCGCTCGCCCGCCAAACCCCAGCGCCCAACCAAGCACCCTCCTCAACGGAGCCGTCACCTTCCAGCTCAACGATCCCCGCATCTCCTGATAACGCTCAGAAGCCTCCCGCAATTCGAGCCGCAACCGTTCGTTCTCCGCAGCCAATATCTCGCTTTCGCGATTGATCCGCTCGAGTTCGTTTTCTTTCGACATCTGTTTGCGCGCGCCCGTTATTTTAACAGGCCGTAAAGCTATACGCCCCTTAGTACGATCCATTGGATAGGGTCATTTTGACCTGGGAGCCAAACCCGTTTGAAGCAGCCGATTTCTTTTGCGAAGACGTTCATTCCGCTCAGCATATCCATCGGACTTTTTTTCTTCTATTGCTGGGCCCAAAATGGTCCAACCAGCACCGCGAAGAATGACTTTCCTCCGTTTTACGCCGCTGGAAAACTGGTCGCCGAAGGAAAACTGTTCGATGTCGACGCCATGTACGGCTGGCATCAAAAGCTGATCGGTGGCGTAGTCCAGAACGGCATGTGGATCCGCCCTCCGTTCTATGCGCTCCTCTATGAGCCGCTCGCGCTCCTGCCTTACAAAACCGCCTACATCGTCTTCCTGGCCGTCAATCTCGCGGCCCTCATCGGCTTCGTATTTCTCATGCGCAAGCGCAGCCCGACCATCGCCCTCACATGCTCGCTCTGCCTCCCGGTGCTGCTCGCGCTCGGCAACGGACAAGACGTCGCGATCCTGCTGTTCCTGTTCGCACTGTGCATCCACTACCTCGATCAAGGCGACGACTTCATCGCGGGCCTCGTCCTGAGTCTCTGCGCAATTAAGGCGCAATTCTTCGTCCTGGTTCCGCTCGTCTTATTGTGGAACCGCCGCTGGCGCTTCCTCTCCGGCGGATCGACTGGCGCCGCCATACTCATCGCCCTCAGCTTCTACGCCGGCGGACCCCACTGGATCTCCGAATACCGCCGCGTCCTCGCGCGCCCCGACAACAACCAGACCTCCTGGCAAATGGGCAACCTGCGCGCCTTCTCCGACGGACTCGCCGGCGGCGCACCCTTACAATTCACGCTGGTCGCAATCGCCGTCGGTTTCTTCCTGTGGATGATCGTCCGCGAGAAAGATCTCGGCGCCGGCCTCGGCCTCGCCCTCCTCGCCGGACTCCTCATCAGCCCCCACGGCTACATGCAGG
>DASXZC010000670.1:0-7864 GCA_036502165.1 Bryobacteraceae bacterium | reverse complement strand
GCTCTGCGGCAGGCGGGACTCACGGCGTACAAAGCAGCGCAAACGAAGAATCAGGAAAAGATCACTGATGCCGCGAATGACGTTACGGGCGCTTGCGAGAACTGTCATGAGAAATATCGGGATAAGCCGAGCTTGGCGGAGCGGTGCAAGTAGATAGACGCCCAAGGCCGAGGGGTCCGCGCAAAGGCCTCACCAAGTTTTTTTGAGCGGCTTCAGTAACCGTGCGGCGCTTTCCGCGTATTCCTGTTGGGATGCCACATGACAATCCGGCCGCTTCGGCGGCCAAGCTCGACCTCATTCAAGGTTCGCTCGACATTATGGTGCTGCAGACGCTTGCGGCGATGGGTAAGCTGCACGGCTACGGTATCGCGCGGCGGATTGAACAGGTCGGCGCGGGGCTGCTGATCCTCAATCAGGGGACGATTTACGCGTCGCTTGTGCGGCTGCAGCAGCGGGGTTGGATCTCGGCCGAGTGGGGAGTTTCTGAGAACAATCGGCGAGCGAAGTTCTATTCGATTACTCGCGCTGGACGGAAACATCTGACGGTGCAGGCGGGGCACTGGGAGCGGATTTCCGAATTGATCGGGCGGTTTTTTGGGCCTGCGGCGAAGGTGCGGCCTTGAACTCGCTGCTCGAGTTGTGGAACCGTGCGCGGGCGATGTTCCGGAAATCCGAATGGGATCGGGACATCGATGAAGAGCTGGCCGCTCACATCGATTTGCTCGCGGAAGACAATCGGCGCCGAGGGATGAACGCGGCGGACGCGGTGCGGGCGGCGCGTGTGGCGGTGGGAAATCTTGAATTGAACAAGGAGGTCCACCGCGATTCGCGGGGGTTGCCGATGATTGACACATTGATGCAGGATTTGCGCTATACGTTCCGCACACTGCGGCGTGATTTGGGATTTGCGATGTTCGCGATTCTGATCGTCGGCTTGGGGATCGGCGCGAGCGCGACGGTGTTCAGTGTCGTGAATGCGTTGCTGCTGCGGCCGCTGCCGTTCAAGAATCCGGCGGAACTGGCGTGGGTGACGAATTGGTGCAATGACTGCGGGATGTCGGGGCAGACGACGCAGGTCGATCACGTGCTCGATTTGCGCAAGATGGCGAAGTCGTTTTCGGAGATCGGTGGATACGACGCGTTCTATGGGAACGGCGATTTCAAGCTGACGGGCACGGGGGATCCGGAGCGGTTGAGCGGCGTCTCGGTGACGCAGAATTTCTTCAATGTGCTGGGGATCGCGCCGGAGTTGGGGCGCGGGTTCACTGATGAGGAGTCGAAGTTCAATGGGGCGCGGGCGGTGATTCTGAGTCATCCGTTCTGGCAGAGACGGTTTGATGCGGATCCTCAGGTCATCGGGCGGAAGATCATCTTGAACGATGTGCCTGTGACGGTGGTGGGCGTGATGCCGGAGTCGTTCGATTTTGGGGCGATTTTCGCTCCGGGGCGGCATTTCGAGCTGTTGGCGCCGTTCCCGTTGTCGCCGGAGACGAATCGGCAGGGCAATACGATGGCGCTGGTGGCGCGGCTGAGTCCGGGGGCGACGATCCAATCGGCGCAGGCGGAGTTGACGATCCTGGGCAAGCAATTGACTGCCGCGCATCGGCGGGACCGGAATGATTTCGGGGGATTCGTGAGTCCGCTGGTCGAGCATGTGAGCGGAAGAGTGAAGCCGGCGCTCGTTGTGCTGGCGTGCGCGGTCGGAGTCGTGATGCTGATCGTGTGTGCGAACCTTTCGAGCCTGTTGTTGGGACGTACAGTGAGCCGGCAGAAGGAGATCGCGATCCGCGCGGCGATGGGGGCGGGGCGCGGGCGATTGGTGCGGCAGATGTTGACGGAGAGCCTGGTGCTGTCGTTTGCGGGAGCGGTGCTGGGATTGATTCTGGCGCTGCTGGGGACGCGGGGGATCGCGCATATACACTCGCTGAGCATTCCGCTTTTGCAGGAGATTCATGTGGACGCGCGGGCATTCGGATTCATTCTGTTCGCGGCGGTGATTACGGGGCTGGCGTTCGGAGTCCTGCCGGCGTTGAATTTGAATTCTGTGGCGCTGCACGATTCTTTGAAAGATGCGGGGCGGGGATCGAGCCAGGGCAAGGGTCATGCGTGGACTCGCAAGGCGCTGGTAGCGGCGGAAGTAGCGTTCGCCTGCATGCTGCTGGTCGGGACGGGATTGCTGGTACGCAGTCTGTTCCGCGTGTTGGATGCGGACCTCGGTTTTCATCCCGAGAGCGCGGCGAGCGTGCGCATCGATCCGGATTCGCGGTATCGCACGCAGGCGCAGCAGAACGGCTACTTCAATGAAGCATTGCGGCTGGTGCGGGAGATCCCCGGCGTGACGTCTGCGGGGTTGACGGATGCGCTGCCGTTTGAGATGAACCGGAGTTGGGGCGCGCCGGCGGTGGGTGTGCAGTACGAGCAAGGCAAGTTCCCGCTCGCGTTTCCGCACATCGTGAGCGATGGCTACTTTCGGGCGCTCGGCGTGCCTTTGCGTGAAGGGCGCGAGTTCACGCCGCTCGATACGCAAGAGGCGGAGCACACGATCATCATCAACGAATCGCTGGCACACAGATTGTGGCCGGGCGAGGACGCGATCGGCAAGCAGATGCGCGCTGGAGGCAACGAGCCGCGGCGCGTGGTGGGCATCGTCGGCGACGTGCGGCATCTGGCGCTCGAAGAGGCGTCGGGCAACGAGATGTACCTTCCGATCCGGCAGACGCAGGATTATAGTTCGGTCGATCTTGTTGTGCGATCCACGCTGCCGCTGGCGGAACTGGCGACGCGGGTGAGAGCGGCGCTGCAACCGATCGAGCCGAATCTTCCTTCCGCGGAATTTCGGACTGTGCAGACCGTCGTCGATTTGGCTGTGTCGCCTCGGCGGTTCCTGGTGCTGCTGCTGGCGGGATTTGCTGGATTTGCGTTGATACTGGCGTCGCTGGGGATCTACGCGGTGATCTCGTATTCGGTCACGCAGCGGACTCCGGAAATCGGAATCCGGATGGCGCTGGGCGCGTCCGCCGGCGATTTGCAGCGGGGGATTTTGGGTGAGACGCTCACGCTAGCGGGAATCGGAATGGCGGTGGGAATCGCGGGCGGATGGCTGGTGTCGCGGTCGTTGCAAACCTTGTTATATGGCGTGACGCCGAGCGATCCGGTGACGTTCGCGGCGGCGTTCGCGGTATTGCTGCTGGTCGCGATCACTGCCGGGTACTTGCCGGCGCGAAGGGTTTCGAAGATCGATCCGACGCTCGCGCTGCGGGCGGGATGAACGGTTGCGGATAAAGAGGCGATTGCAAAAATGATCGACACATTGCTACAGGATTTGCGGTACACATTCCGGACACTGCGGCGGGATCTGACATTTACGGCCTTCGCAGTACTGATTGCAGGACTGGGGATCGGGGCGAGCGCGACCGTGTTCAGCGTCGTGAATGCGCTGCTGTTGCGTCCGCTGCCATTCAAGAATCCGAGTGAGCTCGCCTGGATCGCCAATCACGGCACGGACGACTTGTCGGGTCAGACTACGCAAATCGATCACATGCTCGATTTACGCAGGCAGAGCCAGTCGTTCAGCGAGATTGGCGGATACATGGCGTTCTATGGGAACGGCGACTTCAAACTGACGGGCGACGGCGAGCCGGAGCGGTTGAGCGGCGTTCCGGTGTCGCAGAATTTCTTTGCGGTGCTGGGTGTGCAGCCGGAGTTGGGGCGCTACTTCAGTGATGACGAATCGAAGTTCAATGGGGCGAAGGCCGTCATTCTGAGTCATGCGTTCTGGGCGCGGCATTACGATTCCGATCCGAAAATCATTGGGCGCAAGATCATCCTCGACGACAATCCCGTGCCGGTGGTGGGAGTGATGCCGGCGTCGTTCGACTTTGGCGCGATCTTCAATCCAGGGCGGCATTTCGAGCTGTTTACGCCGTTTCCACTCGCGCCCGAGACGAATCGCTGGGGAAATAGCATGGCGATGGTCGGGCGTTTGAGACCGGGGGCGACGATCAAATCGGCGCAGGCGGAGACGACGATTCTGGCGAAGCAGTTCGTGAAGGCGCATCAGCAGGACCGGAATGATTTCGTCGGCGTGGTGAGTTCGCTTGCCGAGCACGTCAGCGGCGGGGTGCGGCCGGCGCTGGTGGTGATGGCGTGCGCGGTGGGAGTGGTGATGCTGATCGTGTGCGCGAATCTTTCGAGCCTGTTGTTGGGGCGCACTGTGAGCCGGCAGAAGGAGATTGCGATCCGTGCGGCCATGGGCGCGGGCCGAGCGCGACTGGCGCGGCAGATGTTGACCGAGAGCCTGGTGCTGTCATTCGCGGGGGCTGTTCTGGGACTGATCGTGGCGCTAGTAGGTACACGAGCGATCGCGCACATACAGTCACTGAGCATCCCTCTGCTCGAGGACATACACCTCGATGCGAGCGCGTTCGGATTCATTTTGCTGGCGGCGGTGCTGACCGGGCTGGCGTTCGGAGTGCTGCCGGCGTTGAATCTGAAAGTCCTCGCGCTGCACGATTCGCTGAAGGATTCGGGGCGTGGCACGAGCCAGGGAACGGGTCACGCGTGGACTCGGAAGGCGCTCGTAGTGGCGGAGGTGGCCTTCGCTTGTATGCTTCTAGTGGGCGCGGGGCTGCTGGTGCGCAGTCTGTTCCAGGTGCTCGATATCAATCTCGGATTCCGCCCGGAGAGTGCGGCGAGCGTGCGTATCGATCCGGATTCCAGATACAAGACGCAGGCGGAGCAGAATGCGTATTTCGATGAAGCGCTGCGGCTGGTTCGCGAGATTCCGGGCGTGAGCGCGGCGGGGCTGGCCGATGCGCTGCCGTTTGGCATGAATCGAACATGGGGCGCTCCGGCGGAGGGTATTCAATACACGCCGAAGGACTTTCCGTTCGCGTTTCCGCACATCGTGAGCGATGGGTATTTTCAGGCGTTGGGAGTTCCTGTTAAGAGCGGTCGCGATTTCACGCCGCGTGACAACATGGATGCCGGCGAGCCGACGATCATCATCAACGAATCGTTGGCGCGCAGGCTGTGGCCGGGCGAGGAGGCGGTGGGCAAGCGCATCGCCGGGGCGGCGGCGAAGTTCCGGCGAGTGGTGGGAGTTGTCGGCGATACGCGCCACGTCGCGCTTGAGCAGAATGGCGGGAACGAGATGTACATTCCGATCCGGCAGACTGATGACCGGCCGTCGGTCGATCTGATCGTGCGGTCGAGCCTGCCGATCGCGGAGTTGTCGAAGCGAGTGCGTGAGGCATTGAAGCCGATCGAGCCGAATCTGCCGGCGGCGGAATTCCGCACGCTGCAGGGGATCGTGGATCTGGCGGTATCGCCGCGGAGATTCCTCGTCTTGCTGCTTGCCGGATTTGCAGGATTCGCGCTGATTCTGGCGTCGCTGGGGATTTATGCGGTGATTTCGTATTCAGTGAGCCAGCGGACGCAGGAGATCGGGATCCGGATGGCGTTGGGGGCTTCGCCGGGTAATTTGCAGCGGGGAATTCTGCGGGAGACGCTGTCGCTTGCGGGCTTTGGGATGGGCCTGGGGATTGTGGGCGGATGGTTGGTGTCGCGATCGCTCTCCTCCATGCTGTATGGAGTGACGTCGAGGGATCCGCTGACGTTTGCGGCGGCATTCGCGGTCTTACTGCTGGTGGCGACGGCTGCCGGATACTTGCCGGCGCGGCGGGTGTCGAAGATTGATCCGACAATTGCGCTGCGGGCCGGTTGAGAAACAGGCGGCCAGTAGTATACTTCCAACATTGTGAATTATCTGCTCGCGCGCGGCGGCCAACAAAAGGGACCTTATTCGATTGAAGATCTGCAACGGATGATGGGTGAGGGTTCGGCCGCGGCGGCGGATCTGGTGTGGCGGGAGGGGATGCCGACCTGGGTGCCTCTGATCTCCGTTCTGCCGGTGGCAACGGCGGCCTCGCCGGGCGTTCCTCCTGAATTACCGACGTTTACGGGCGATGCCGGCGCCGGCAAACAGGCGTCAGAGATTCCGGAACCGCCCTCGATGCATTGGGCGGTGGTGCTGGGGCTTGGCCTCGTGACGTTCGGCGGATTCTGGTGGGCATGGACGATTGTCGAGGGGAACTACGTCAAGCGGCTGGATCCGAAGAATCGCTTCATGAATACGTTCGTGGTGACCGGATACGTCATGACGGCCTTCGTGGCGGCGTGGATCGTTGCGCTGTGTAACGTTGCCTATATAAGGCCGGGCCAAGAGATGGGGATCGGCAATCCTTTGGTCATCGCCGACTTGTTTGGGGTGTTGCTCTGTCCGGGGTCGCTGATTATCTATTTTATGGCGATGCCGAGGATGCGGCGGTCGATCGAAGGATATTTTGGGGACGTCGAGCCAATCCGGCTGCGGTTGAATCCGGGGATGTCGATTTGCCTGGGGATCTTTTATTTCCAGGACTCGTTCCGGAGAATCGCGGTGTGGAAGAAGACAGGGGTGTGGGACAGCGGCCAGCCCTAAGCTCGCTTGCAGACGTGGAATTACGTGAGAAGGCAGATGAGTTTCGAGTTTCCTTTCTTCAAAGAATCGGCGGCGCGTCAAAATCAGCCAATGCTGTTCGATTGACGGCCTGAATGCGGTAACATAATTGCTGCTTTCTGAAAGGATGGTCGACCCCTGGGGAGTCGTTTGCCGCTGTGGATCCACAGGACTGGGAAAAGGTTTGCCGCTACTTCGACCGCTGCGCCGAATTGTCCGAAGAGGAGTGTGAGCTGCTGCTCGACTCCGAGCCTTCGCAGGAAATTCGGGATGCGGTCTGGCGTCTTCGGAGTCTTCACAAGAACAACCTGAGCGATGGATTACTGGATCGGTCCCTCGAACTTCCCAGTGATTTCCCGTCAATTCGCGAGCGCATAAACCGCTTCTCATCGGGCGATAAGGTTGGCAATCGCTTCGAAATTGTCCGCTTGATCGGCAGTGGCGGCATGGGGGAAGTATATGAGGCGACCGATTTGGAGTTGGGGGAGACGGTTGCGATCAAGGTCCTGACGGAATCGGCGTCGATGCACGGCAGTGCCGTACCTCGATTCCGAAGAGAAGTGCAATTGGCGCGGCGGATCACGCATCCGAATGTCTGCCGGCTGTTCGACCTTGGCCGGCACACCTCGCCGGACGGTGACGCCGTATTCCTGACGATGGAGTTCCTCGATGGGGAGACGTTGTCGCAGAGGATCAAGACGCAAAAGGTGCTCACGATGGCCGAGGCGCGTCCGATTGTAGAGCAGGTGGTGGCTGGACTGGCCGCGGCGCACCGATCCGGCATCGTGCATCGAGACTTGAAGCCCTCAAATATCATGCTGTGCGCCGATCGCGCGGTCATCATGGACTTCGGATTAGCGCGGCACGGCCAGTCGACCGGCGATCCCTCTTTGACATCGACCGGAAAGGTAATTGGGACCTTGACGTATATCGCGCCCGAGCAACTGACGGGCGACGCGATTACGGCGAAGACCGACATTTACGCACTGGGGTTGGTGATGTACGAGATGGTGACGGGAAAGCGGCCGTTCGCGTCGGAGAACTCGCTGGCGGGAGCGAACCGGAGGTTGACGGAGAGCGCTCTGCCTCCGCGCAACATTGTTCCGGAACTCAATGCGCGGTGGCAGAACTCGATTCTTTCCTGTTTGGAGCGGGATCCGGCGTTGCGGCCGGAATCCGCCGAGGCGGTGGTGGAACTGCTGGATTCGGCGCCGAAATTTCGCTTGCGTCCTGTGACGCGGCGCCGGATTTTGCAATCGGGGGCGGGATTGGCGGGAGTTGCGACTTTGGTGGCACTTCGCGAGCCGGTTTCCCGCTATCTGAATCGAAGGCTCGAGAGTGCTCCTGGAGCGAAGATTCTTGTGA
>DASXZC010000669.1:0-5711 GCA_036502165.1 Bryobacteraceae bacterium | reverse complement strand
CGGCTGATTGAGCGCGGCGGATTTTGCAGGACCTCCGTCACCTGAGTATCCCGGCTGGCCCGACCCCGCGTAGATCGAGATCTCGCCATTGGCATCGATCCGGAACACCTGATTGAAGTACGAATCACTGACGTATATATTGCCGCCGGCGTCGACTGCCGTAAATTGAGGTTGAACGAGGTGAGCGTTCACCGCGGCGCCACCGTTGCCCGTGAATCTCGCGCGTCCATTGCCTGCGACGGTCGAGATCACATAGGATTTCGAAACCTCATCGTCGACCGGCGCGGCGATGGAAATGGCGGCCAACACGAACGCCAGGAAGAATCGATTGCAAGTCATTGTCGCCTCTCATAGCGGCGACCGAATGTCTCCGCCACTTATGAGGGCGCAAGCGGGAGGAAAATTGCCTCACCGCAGCGGCGGAGTGCTCGCCGGCGGACGCCTGTGGTGCGTCGCCTGCTCATACGCATACGCGAGCCGGATCAGCTTCGCCTCCGACCAAGGACTACCGTAGATCGTCATCCCCGCGGGCAGAGTTCCACCGCGCGTGAATCCCATCGGAACATTGATCGCCGGAAATCCAGTAGTCGGCGAGTAAAACTGGCTGTTGTCCCCAGCCGGCGTGTTCAAGTCGCCGATCAGCCGCGGCGGATTGCTCCAGGTCGGATACACAAACGCGTCGAGCTTCAGGTCGCTCATCGTCTTCAGCACAGCCTCGCGGACCTTCTCGCGATACGCATCGTTCGCCTTGCAGCCCGCGGAATCCGGCCCGTTCTCCGGTCCTTTTTCCGCCATCTCGAGCCTGCGCTCGACGGATGGATGGAACTTCCGGGATTCGATGATCGCCGCCAGCGTCTTCATCGGCACCCGATCGCCGCGCGCCGCGAGGAACCGGTTCATGTCGTATTTGAATCCCTCGCACGGCCCAGTCGAAGGTCCACGAGGAATGTCCGCAACCTTCGCCGGATCGACGATCGTCGCACCCGCGCGCCGCAAATCCTCAACTGCCGCCATGAAGACGCGCACGATTTCCGGATCCGTCGATTCGCGCTCATACGCCTGCCGCAACACTCCAATGACGGCACCCTTCAACGCATTCCGGTCGAGTTCATAGCGCTGTGGCGGCGCATGCCCTCGCGCCGCCGCCGTAACCGGATCATCCGGATCCTCACCCGCGATCACCTCGAACACTTTCGCAGCATCCTCGACCGTCCGCGCCATCGGCCCCGCGATATCCGCGCGCAAGCTGAGCGGGAACACTCCCGCGCGGCTCGTCAGTCCCATGGTGGATCGAATGCCCACGAGCGACTGGTGCGACGAAGGCCCGCGGATCGAATTGCCGGTGTCGCTTCCCAATCCGACCAATCCCAGACTCGCCGCAATCGCCGCCGCCGTGCCTCCGCTCGACCCGGCCGTCACGCGGTCGAGCGCGTACGGATTCCGCGTGTACCCAGGCAGAATCGAGTTCACTGTCTCATACGGACTGAACGCCCACTCCGCCATGCTCGACTTCGACAGCACAATCGCACCCGCCTCTTTGATGCGCCTGACCTGAAACGCGTCTTTCGCCGGAATGTATCCCGCAAACGCCAACGCTCCGTCGGTCGTCTGCAAGCCCTTCGTCTCGAAATTATCCTTGACGATCACCGGCACGCAGTGGAGCGGCCCCGTCATCCCACTGCTCTTGAACCGCCGGTCGAGCTCATCCGCTTCCCGCCGCGCATCAGGATTGATGAGGATGATCGAATTGATCGCCGGACCGTTCTTGTCATAAGCGGCGATCCGCGCGAGGTACGCATCGACGAGTGCGCGGCACGTGAGCCGGCCGTCCTTCATCGCCGCGTGGACTTCGGCGATCGTCGCCTCTTCCACCTCAAAGTGCCCGCTCTGAGCGAACATTGGCGCCAGCAGCAGACAAGCAAGAAGCGATCGAATCATCTGCTCATTGTAAGTTCGCTGGCCCTCTCGGTGGCGACGGCGTGAAGCACGACATCCGCTGCTCGCGAACCTCTCCGGAAACTTCCGCGATCCACTGCTCGACGACTGCGCGCACCGGCCCCGGCTCTCCGGCGGCGCGCAAATTCAAGAGGATCTCGTGCCGCCGCGCTGGTGACGAATCGAGCCAACCCTCGATCTGCGGCTCCGCATGGCTGCTGCACAAGGCCGCCTTGAGGAATCCGGCATCGTTCTGATCGGTCGCCTTTAAGTGGACGATCTCGACCTCCGACGCGATCCGGTCGAGCAGCGGCCCCAGCAGCATCGCAGCCGTGATCGGAGGATCGCACTCGATCACCGCGCTGAAATTCAACCACGCGAGCGCCGCCTCGGCACGTGCGTATTCGTCATAATCAATGTCGAGCCTGTGGCCGCCCACAGCCGACTGGCCGGCGAGCAACTCATCGACCCAAGCGGCGACTCCGCTACCCGTGCGCGCACTCACATACCGCGCGCCCGGCAACACCGGCGCATCAGCGTGCAGATCGGACTTCGTATAACAAACCAGATCCGCCTCCGCCAACTGATTGCGGAACAGGAACTCGAAGTGCGGATTGCAGTCCGCCCGCGCGATCTCCCTCGCCCGCGCCGGATCGACGCACACCGTAAACGGCACGAGCCGAAACAAATTCGAATACGCCCCTCGCAGCGGAGCCAACACCGTTGCCGCAATATCCGTGCAACTCCCAACCGGTTCCGCGAAGATCACATCCGGCGCATGATCCCTCCGCAACCGCTGCGCCGAATCGATCAGATCGGAAAACTGGCAGCAGAAGCATCCGCCCGTCACTTCGCCCGCGTCGAATCCATTGTGCCTCGCGAGTTGCGTATCGACCAGCGAATCGCCCTGATCGTTGAGGATCAGCGCAGACTTGAGACCTCGCTTCGCCAACTCGCGCGCCGCCGCGAGAATGAGTGTCGTCTTGCCCGCGCCGAGGAATCCGCCGACGACAACCAAGTGTGGACGTTGGCTCACGCGCTCAACCGCAACTCGCCGCCCGCGTGGATCGTGACGGCCTGATTGAACACAACGCGCGCAAGGCCATTCTGCAAGGCCGCCTGATGCCCGACGGCTTGGCCATTTAACACAGCCGAACTCTTACCGCCCGCGCCTTTCAACTCCACGCTACGGCACAGCAACTCGCCCTTCAACACCTGCAAATGCAGCCCCGCGGGCGTCAACGCAAACGTCCCCCATCCCGTCCCCGTCGACCAGAACGACCGGAACGGCGACGCCGAACCCACACGCGGCACCGCCCGCACCGCCGCGCCCGGACCGTAGTGGAATCCGCTCAGCGCCACCACGCCCGACCAAGCCGCCATCGCCCGTGCGTAGTGATGACCGCACTCCGCCTCATCCCAGGGATTCCGCTTCTCACCGTCATACCGCGCGCGGATGTTCCCGATGCACTCGATGCCCTGCCGCTCCATTCCGTGATAAAGCATCAGCACCGCGGCGCTATATTCGAAGCCCGTCATGACTTCTGCGAAATAAGGAAACGGGATCTTCGGCCGGTGCGCCTTCCCGTAGTCGCAGATCACCATCGCCGCTTCATCATTGAGCGCGAACGTCCGCTCGACACAGTCGTGCTCCGCCATCGTGCGCTTGTAGTTATAGCGATAAATCGAATCGAGCGCCTTGCGGATCTTCCCGCTGTCGACCAGCAATCCGAGCCCCGCGACATCCGCCAGATACTGCCCCAGCAGTTGATCGACGAGGCAGCCGTCGCCGACCTGATACTGCGGATTCTCAGTATCTTCGGAACCCATACTGCTCCGGAGCGCCGGCGCAATCTGATCGTTCCGAAACCCGCGGATCTTCTGGATGTAATACTCGCCGTTGAACAGATTCGCGTCGATCCACTTGCTGCCGCTCTCGAACAGACGCCGGTACTCGGCCGCGGAACTCATATCGCCCACCGCCCGCGCCATCTCCTCGCCAGCCCGCAGCGCACCCAGATAATAAATGCCGCACAACGGATTCGGCCCATAAAACTCGACGTCGTACGTGTTGTGCTGCACGCCATCGAGCACTCCGTCGCGATTCGCATCCCATCCGCCGGGAACCCACGCGAACTCGAGACCTTTCTTCACACGCGGCCACATCTCACGCAGCCACGCATCATCGCCCGACAACGTCCAATCGAGATACGCGTGCAGGATCTGCCCCATCTGCCCGTCCGCCGCCGCGAAACCTGAACGGTCCTTGCCATCCGGCAGCGATTGCCGGAAATGCATCGCGCCCGCATCGTCCATCGAATATCCGAACGCCGCTTTGCGCAGCGAACGCGCGAGAGTTGGAAACAGGAGCGCCGTCGACGTTTCATAATTCCACACGTGCGTGCAGTTCCCATGGCAGCAGCCGATCGTATCGTCGACGCCTTCGAAACCGTGAAATTCCCCATCCGCGGTGCGGAAGCAAGTCGTACTCACGAGCGTCGATAAATTCGCACTCGCCGCTTCTTTGATCGCCGGCGGCAGCGTACTCTCGCGGAAAGCGGCCGCGAATAACCGAGTCTCCTTTTCGAGCCGCGGCAGATTCGCAGCGGCATACTCAGCCGCATCCCACGCGCTCGCGAACCGCTGTGCGTAATGATTGCCGATGACCGTGTGCTCATCGCCCGGCGGCGCATGCCATCCGCACCACTCCGGAGTTCGATTCGGAAATCGCCACGCGATGAGGAACGTATAATCCGCGGACACTCCCGCCGCAATCGTCTTCTGTGCACACAGCGACGCGACGAAATTGTGCGGCGTCGGATCCCCAGGCCCGAGCATCCCATCGCCCGAAAAATCGTCCCAATAGAGCATCGGCGCATTCCACCACCGGCTCTTCGGCCAACCGAGCAACGAAGTGACGCTCGCCGCGCCCGCATCCGCCAGGCACAAAACGATCTCGCCATGCATCGGATGCCGCCTCGGGATATCGGAGTTCCCCATCACGATCCCGCTCAACCCGCCACCTTCGCGCCTCGTATTCACGCGCGTATCTTCGCCATACGGCTGCGCCGGATCCCGCGCCAAACTGTCGATCGCAAACGCAATCGACACCTTCGCCGCCGCCGTGCGATTTGGATTGTGGACCCGATAGCGCAGGATCGCGACCGGCAAGCCCGAGTCCTCCGCATCGAGCGGGATGAACGGCGTGAATCCGTCGAGCGAAACCTGCACGGGCAGTTCGTGATCCTCAAAGTCGATGTGCGCGAGCGGAAATTCCCCAATAAATCGCGCCTTCGCGAGCCGGGAGAGTCCCGGAGCATTGTCCGACCCCAACCCCGACGCCCCCTCAAACGGCGGCAGGATGCGCGACTCGAGCACACGCGCGACCGGCTTCGAATCGCCAACCTGCGCCCAGATCGAAGGGAACGCATAACTCGGCCGGTGCCCATAATGCGGACGATTGAAAATCTCCCAATCCCGCAACTGCCCACGTCCGCCCAAGCCGAGGCTCCCCGCGCCGACTCCGCCGAGTGGAAAGGAAATCATCGCCAGATGCTGCCCTTCGAACACACGCGGATACGCAACGGCGGTATGCGACGAGGGCAACACCGGCGATACAACTTCGTTTTTACTGGGGATTTGAGCGGAAACGGCTCCGGCACTCGCGCCCGCGAGCGCCGCTTGCTGCAGGAACGCGCGACGCGGCGTTCCGGATTTGCGGCTCATGGTTGACTACTTTATCAAAGCCGTATGCAGGCGAGTGGACGTCTCGCCTG
>DASXZC010000668.1:0-8646 GCA_036502165.1 Bryobacteraceae bacterium | reverse complement strand
AAGGCCAGAATGTCCTCCGCACCTCCCGCGAGACTATGGTCGATTTCCTGTTCCCGACCCTTGAGCGCGTCTACAAAACTCCGAAGTTCATCGGCGACAAGATGAAGCACGTCATGGAGTTGCGAGCCACATACCGCCTGGTCGGCGGCGTCCAGGACTTCAACGAGATCATCCGCTTCGATTCGACCGACCTGATCACCAACACGAACGAACTTCTGATCTCTTTTACCAATCGTTTCTATGTTAAGTCTAAGAATGGGCAAGTAAAGGAGTTGTTGAGTTGGCAGTTGTGGCAGAAGCGCTTCTTCGATCCGACGTTCGGCGGCACGATTGTCGACGGCGTACGAAATGTGAATTGGAGTTCGATCGATCTCACCGGCTTCGCCTTTCTCGACGGACCGAGGACGTACTCCCCGATCGTCTCCGCGATTCGCTATCAGCCCGATCACTTTAACGTCGAGTGGCGCGCCGACTACGACCCCAAATCGGGCCAAATCGTTGATAGCGCAGTGTCGGCGGGCGGCCGCTGGGCGGATTACTTCCTAAACTTCGGCCACAATCAGTTGCGGCCGGGCACGGTGCTGGCGCCTACTTCGAACCAGTTCACCTCCGCTTTCGGATTCGGCAAAGCCAACAAGCGAGGTTGGAACGCTGGCGGAACGATATTCTACGACTACCGGACGGGACAGTTGAACTACCTCAGTTCGCAAGTCACCCGCAATTGGGACTGCTGCGGCGTCAGCGTGCAATACCGGCGCCTGCATTACGGCATCATATCCAACGATGTCTATCAGTTCTCGTTCTCGATTTCGAACATCGGATCCTTCGGCACACTGCGAAAGCAGGAGAGCCTCTTCTAAGAAACGAATTTGACACGCCTCGATCGATCAAGTACTCTATACTAAGGGTCCAAACCCTGCACGGAGAAGGTCTGTCCCAATGAAAACCACATTCCCGTCCAAGAACAAAATCGAACGTTCTTGGCACGTTGTCGATGCCAAGGATCAAGTCCTTGGACGCATCGCCAGCGAAGCGGCGAGCATTCTCATGGGCAAAACGAAGCCCAGCTATACGCCGTTTATCGACACGGGCGATCACGTCATCGTTTTGAACGCAGAGAAGGCGCGGCTCACTGGCCGCAAAGAAGAGCAGAAAATGTATCGGTATCACACCGGCTATCCCGGTGGACTGGTCGAGCGCAACGCGAAAGAGCAGCGCGCCACGCGGCCGGTAAAAATGGTGGAGCAAGCGATCGCGGGTATGCTGCCGAAGAACAAGCTCGGCAAACAGATGTACCGGAAGCTGAAAGTCTACGCGGGCGACAAGCATCCGCACCAGGCTCAGCAGCCGGTTGCTCTCTCGGTCTAAAAATCACATGAAAGGATATTCGTGGCAGGTTTAACGCAGTATCTAGGCACCGGCCGGCGGAAGCGCGCGACTGCGCGGGTATTCCTCCGTTCCGGTAAGGGCCAAATCACCGTCAACAAGCGGCCTATCGAAAATTATTTTGTCAACGACGCCGCGCAGGTCCTCGTCAAGGGTCCGCTGCTGGCGACCGAGACGGCCGACAAGTTCGACGTGTTGATTCTTACCGATGGCGGCGGTTTGACCGGCCAGGCCGGCGCGGCTCGCATGGGCATTGCCCGCGCGTTGATCGAGTTCAACGCGGAGTTGCGCGGCAAATTGAAGAGCTTGGGTTTCCTCACGCGCGATGCGCGCGAGCATGAGCGTAAGAAGTACGGCCAGAAGGGCGCCCGGAAACGGTTCCAGTTCTCGAAGCGCTAACGTCTTCCTCGAAGCTTCTTTCCCACCCGCGTTTTTGTCTCTCATCTGGGGGCTCGTTCTCGTGAACGAGCCCCGAACCCTGTAACTGATCAGTCATAACCCCGGTCTACGCAAATCTCGCTTAGGACCGCGTGCCGGGCCCCAAAATGTTCTCAAAGGAGTTTGTTTGCCTTCTATTAGCATGAAAGAATTGCTCGAAGCCGGCGTTCACTTCGGGCACCAGACCAAGCGCTGGAATCCAAAGATGAAAGAATACATCTTTGGCGAACGAAACGGGATCTACATCATTGATCTCCAGAAAACACTGAAACTCTTCAAGGACGCCATGCGGTTCGTCGGTGAAATGGCCGCCTCCGGCAAGACGGTCCTGTTCGTCGGCACCAAACGCCAGGCTCAGGAAGCCATCGCTGAGGAAGCGACCCGCTGCAGCCAGTTCTACGTGAACAACCGTTGGCTCGGCGGACTCCTCACCAACATGGTCACCGTCCAGCGTTCCATCAAGCGATTGAAGGAACTCGACACGATGGCGAATGAGAACGGCTGGGAAGGCCGCGCGAAGAAGGAAATCGGCCGTCTCGAGCGCGAACGGAAGAGCCTCATGCAGAACCTTGCCGGCATCCGCGACATGCCCGGTCTGCCGGACGTCATCTTCGTGATCGATTCGAACAAGGAAGCGATCGCCGTGAAGGAAGCCCGCAAGCTCGGCATCCCGGTGGTTGCAGTCGTCGACACGAATTGCGACCCGGATGAAGTCGATTACGTCATTCCCGGCAACGACGACGCGCTGCGTGCGATCCGCCTCTTCACCACGAAGATCGCCGACGCGGTCGCCGAAGGCCGCATGGCAGTCAGCGAGCCCGAGTTCGCGGCCGCCGCCACTTCCGAAAAGCCGGAAGGCGAGGAAACGCCGGTCGAAGACATGGCGGAGTATACGCACTACACCGACACCAAGTACGCCGAGCAGTTAATGGCGGAAACTCTGTCGACAGCCGCTGCTGCCGATCAGGAAGCCGCTGCCGCCGCCACGCCCCGCAAGGGACCGGCGGTTGACAAGGGCGGCGCCACCGAGAAGTCCGACGAACCGGCTGCCGGCAGCGAATAGTCGCTGGCTGGCTCGACCGATTTCAATTCCGTGACAGACGAATCAGGAGAACTATGTCTGAAATCAGCGCAACACTCGTAAAGCAACTCCGCGATCGCACAGGCGCCGGCATGATGGAATGCAAGGCCGCTCTCAAGGAGGCCAACGGCAGCGTGGACGAGGCCGAAGTCGTACTGCGCAAGAAGGGCATCGCCTCGGCCGCGAAGAAGGCCTCCCGCTCTACTAAGCAAGGCGTTATCACCGCCTACATTCACCCTGGAGCACAGCTCGGCGTACTCATCGAGGTCAACTGCGAATCCGATTTCGTCGCTCGCACCGACGATTTCCAGGAGCTCGTGAAGGACCTCGCCATGCAGGTCGCCGCAGCCGATCCCAAGTACGTCCGCAAAGAGGACGTCACGCCCGAACTCCTGGCGAAGGAGAAGGAAATCCAGAAGGCGCGCGTCATCGGCGAGGGCAAGCCGGAGAAGGTCGCCGAGAAGATCGTCGAAGGCCGCATGAGCAAATTCTTTGAAGAAGTCTGCCTGCTCGAGCAGCAGTTCATCAAGGAATCGAATGTGTCGGTCTCCGAGCTGATCAAGTCGAAGATCGCCAAGCTGGGTGAGAACATTACCGTCGCCCGCTTCAGCCGGTTCAAGGTCGGCGAAACGGCCGGAGATCCTCCACCGCCTCCGGCGGCCGGCGCCTAAGCGCTAAAATCGAGGGCAGCTTCCGAACAACGGGGCTGCCCTTTTTCTTGTCCGGCGGACCTTTCTTCAATGCCCAAATACCAACGCATTCTTTTGAAGATCAGCGGCGAGGCTCTCGCCGGCTCCGAGCGCTTCGGAGTCGACGCTGAGCGCGTACGAGGGCTCGCCGCTGAAGTTGCTGAAATCTGGCGTCTCGGGATCCAGGTCGGGCTCGTCATCGGAGGCGGCAATTTCTTCCGCGGAGTCGCCGCAGCCGCCGCCAAAATGGATCGCGTGACTGCGGATCACATGGGGATGCTCGCGACCGTCATCAACGCCCTCGCCTTCCAGGATGCCCTGGAGAAGCAGGATGTTCCGACCCGCGTGATGACCGCCATCCAGATCCATCAGGTCGCCGAACCCTATATCCGCCGTCGCGCGATCCGCCACCTCGAAAAAGGACGGGTCGTCATTTTCGGCGCCGGTACTTCGAATCCCTATTTCTCGACCGACACCGCGGCCGCGCTGCGCGCGCTCGAGATCCACGCGGAAGTTCTTGCGAAAGCCACCGGCGTTGACGGCGTCTACGATAAAGATCCGCGCCTGCATGAGGACGCGATTTTTTACCACGAGGTTTCTTATCTGGAGATCCTCTCGAAGTCGCTTCGCATCATAGACGCTTCGGCCGTCGCCATGTGCCGTGACAACGGACTTCCCGTGCAGGTGTTCAATTTGAATGTCAAAGGCAATATAATGCGCGTAGCGGCGGGTGAACCCGTCGGAACCATCATTCGGTGATTGAGTACAAAAACATGAAGACAGAACCCAGTAGTACCCCCACTCCCACTCCCACTTTCAAGAACGTGAAAGAGATTGAAGCCGGCGCGAAAACCCGTATGGAGAAGGCGATCAGCGACCTGCAACACAACATGTCGCAGGTCCGCACCGGCCGCGCATCAGTGGCGCTGCTCGACAACGTGCGTGTCGACTATTACGGCACTCCGACGCCCGTGAATCAGGTCGGGACGCTTCACGTTCCCGAGCCCGCGATGATTACGATTCAGCCCTGGGATGCGTCGGTGATCGGCGCGATCGAGAAGGCTATCCGCGCCGCCGATCTCGGCCTGAATCCGAGCAACGATGGCAAGCTGATTCGCGTTCCGATCCCTCCCTTGAATGAGGAGCGCCGCCGTGAACTGGGCAAGAAAATCCACAGTATCGCCGAAGATCATCGCGTCGCTCTGCGCAACGTCCGCCGGGATGCGAATGAGCACATCAAGAAGCTCGCGAAGGACAAGCTGATCAGCGAGGATGAGGACCGGCGCGGGCACGATGAAGTCCAGAAGATGACGGATGCGCACATCGCCAAGCTCGATCAGTTGGCGAAGGCGAAGGAAAAAGAACTGATGGAGATGAAGTAAGTCAGCCAGAAATACGAAGGACCCCGGCCATCACAGCCGGGGTCCTTTTCGTTTTCAAACTGGGTTCGTTTTAGAACATGTACAGCGGAGTTCCCGGAGCCGGGACCGCTGCTTCGTCCTCACCTACGCCGCCCGCACCCACCGGTTCCGCAACCAGCGCCTTCTGCGGACGGCAGAAGATCCCGTTGTCGCTCAGATAGACTTCGAGTTCCGAAGGACGCGGCAGCGTCCCTTGAATCAAAGCCTCCGAGAGCGGATCTTCGATGTACTTCTGCAGCGCACGGCGTAACGGCCGCGCACCGTAGCTGCGGTCGACGAGCGTCTTGTCGATGATGTACTTCGACGCCTGAGGAGTCAGCTTGATCTTGATCTGCTTGGCGACGAGGTTCACATTGACGTGCTCGACGAGCATATCCATGATCTTGATGAGGTCGTCGTCGCTGAGCGAGGTGAACAGGATCACTTCGTCGAGGCGATTGAGGAACTCGGGATTGAACGCCCGCTTCACCTCACCCATCACCTGATCCTCGAGCTTCGGCGGCATGCCGGTCATCGACTGGCTCGAGAACCCGATTTGCGATTTCTTATCGAGGAATCGCGCGCCGAGGTTCGACGTCATGATGATAATCGTATTCTTGAAGTCGACCTGATTGCCGAGTCCGTCGGTCAATTGGCCATCCTCAAAAACCTGCAGCAGGATGTTGTAAATGTCCGGATGCGCCTTCTCGATTTCGTCGAGCAGGATGATCGAGTACGGAGACCGCTTCACGCGCTCGGTCAACTGGCCGCCTTCCTCGTATCCGACATAGCCGGGAGGCGAGCCGATCAGTTTCGAAACCGAATGCTTCTCCATGAACTCCGACATGTCGAAGCGGATCAGCGATTTCTCGCTGCCGAACAGGAAATCGGCGAGCGCGCGGGCGACTTCGGTCTTGCCGACGCCCGTCGGGCCGAGGAACAAGAACGAACCAGCAGGACGCTTCGGGGACTTCAATCCAGCGCGGGAACGGCGGATCGCACGGGCCAGAGCGGAAATCGCTTTCTCCTGGCTGACGACCCGTTTATGGAGCTCTTCCTCGATCCGGATGAGCTTCGAAATTTCCTCTTCCTTGATCGACGTCATCGGAACGCCGGTCCAGCGGGCGACGACGTCTTCGATATCGTCCTTCGTGACTACTCCGGTCGAAGTGTCGTCGAGGTTGTACTTCTCGCGCAACTGGCGCAGGTTATCGCGCTCCTTGCGTTCTTCGTCCGAATAGAAGCGCGCCTTTTCGAATTCGTGATTCGCGATGGCGTTTTCCATCCGGTGGACGATGAACTTGATCCGTTTTTGGATGTCGGCGACTTCGCTCGGCAGCGTCGTCTGGCGCAGTTTGACGCGGGCGCCCGCCTCGTCGATCAGGTCGATGGCCTTGTCCGGCAGGAAGCGATCAGGGATGAACCGAGTCGAGGTGTAGACTGCCGATTCGATCGAGTCGTCCGTGTAGGCGACCGCGTGGAATTTCTCGTACCGTTCCTTGATCCCGAACAGGATCCGGATGGCGTCGGTCTCGGTCGGCGGCGGCACCTTCACGGCCTGGAAGCGTCGTTCGAGCGAGCGGTCCTTCTCGATGGATTTGCGATATTCGGACGGCGTGGTCGCGCCGATGCACTGGATCTCGCCGCGCGAAAGGGCGGGCTTCAGGATGTTGGCAGCGTCGAGTGAACCCTCGGCGGAGCCGGCTCCCACGAGCGTGTGCAATTCGTCGATGAAGATGATGGCATTCTGGTTCTCCATCAGCTCCTTCATGATCGTCTTCAGCCGTTCTTCGAACTGGCCGCGATACTTCGTTCCGGCGACGATCAGCGAAAGATCGAGCGCCAGGATCCTCTTGTCGGCGAGGAAACTCGGGACATCACCGTCCGCGATCCGCTGGGCCAAGCCTTCGACGATCGCTGTCTTGCCGACACCCGGCTCGCCGATGAGGACGGGATTATTCTTCGTACGGCGGCACAGAATCTGCACCACGCGCTCGAGTTCGAAATCGCGCCCGATCAGAGGATCGAGGGATCCATCGACCGCTGCCTGCGTCAGGTCGCGGCTGAACTCGTTCAGGAGCGAGCTTTCCTTAGGACGGCTCGACGACATCTTTTCGGACGACGACCGCGCGATATCCTCGCGGACTTGGCTGAGGCGCAGACCGCGCTCGTGCAGAATTTCCGCCGCGAACGACTTTTCCTCGCGCAACAGGCCGAGCAGGAGATGCTCGGTTCCGATGTGCTTGTGATTGAGACGCTCGGCTTCTTCGGCTCCATAAGCGAGCACGCGCTTGCATTCGTGGCTCAACGGCAGATCGACCGAGGTCGACACCTTCTCGCGGATGGTGGTGTGGGCTTCAATCTGTTTGCGAATCGAATCAATGGCGGCGTGCGAGCGGAGGAAGCGATTTGCCAAAGCCTTGTCTTCGCGGAGCAGGCCCAGCAGCAGATGCTCGGTCTCGATGTACGGACTCCCGAACTGACTGGCTTCGTAACGGGCGAAAAAGATGACCCTGCGGGCCTTCTCGGTATAACGTTCAAACATTGGTGCTACCTCCACGGGCGGGCGAGTCGGACGTCTTCCAGGTTGGGGACGACTGACCCTTCTCGAAATGAAGTCTGCGATCGGCGCGTTCGAAAAACGCGGAGTTGTGAGTGACGTATAGGAGCGTCAGGTTATGTAGATGCTGTGACTGCTCGAGAAGGCTCATGACCATCTCGCCAGTCTTGGCGTCGAGGTTACCGGTAGGCTCGTCCGCCAGCAGGATCTCCGGATCCCCGGCGAGTGCGCGAGCAAGCGCGACGCGCTGTTGCTCTCCGCCGGACAGTTCTCCGGCCCGGTGCGTAGCGCGATTTTCGAGCCCCACTTCTTTGAGACGGGCGCGAGCGGCATGTTCTGCCTCCTCAGCCCCAACTCCACGAATCAGCAAAGGCATCATTACATTCTCTATCGCCGTAAACTCCGGTAACAGAGAGTGGTTCTGCCACACAAATCCGACATAGCGGTTACGATACTCCGCGAGCTGCTGATCGGAGAGCTGAGACAAGTCCTTATGATTGAAGTATATCGTACCGCTCGAAGGCCTGTCCAGGCCGCCTAACAGATAGAGAAGAGTGGACTTCCCCGCGCCCGACTCGCCGGTCAGCGCTACTCGCTCACCGCGGCGGACATCAATGTCAAGATTTTCAAAGACGACCAACTCCCGATCCCCGGACTGGAATCGCTTCGATAGTCCCCGGGCCGACAAGGTGGGTCCCCCGTCGTCGCCGGGTTCCTGATTGGAGGGTGTTGGTTCCGTTTGGTCCATGAAAGCCCCGTCTGCTTCTACGCTACCACGCCCATCTAAGAACCGCCCCGGACGAATGGGGGGTGGTCGTAAGGACCGGGGTTCTGGTCCTGGCCAAGGGGTTCGGGCGGAACGGCGGTAATCGCTGTAGAATAGTTTGGTGCTGTTCGGGGGATCGAACGGGCCAGGCGGAAAAGGACACGGGGAATCAATGATTTATCAGCTTCGATCGAGAAAATTGGGTTCGAATTGGATTGCGTTCGCAGGATCTCTATTGCTAATCGGCGCGCAGGCCCTGGTAGCGCAGAACTCCCCGGTCCTTCTAGTCAGCAGCACCTCCCTGAATTTTCAGGCTGGTCTAGGTG
>DASXZC010000667.1:0-4889 GCA_036502165.1 Bryobacteraceae bacterium | reverse complement strand
CGGCCGCGCCGAATTCATCCTTGAAGGCGATACGCCCCCGCAACTATTAATGATCAGGGTCACTGATGACGGTCAGGGCATCCCCGATCTCCAGCGGATCCTCGACGGCCGCTATCAGTCGACCACCGGAATGGGCCTCGGCATCCTCGGCGCCCGCCGCCTGATGGATCAATTCGACATTCAAACCAGCCACGGCCGGGGCACCGTAATTCTAATGAAGAAGTTGCTCCCCCGCCGAGTTCCCTTCTTCACTCCGAAAGCGATCGGCCAATTGACTGATCAACTGAGCCTCGAACGTCCCGGCACTCCGTATGGCGAGTTGGAACTCCAAAATCAGGAACTGCTGCGCACCCTCGACGAACTCCGTAAGCGCCAGGAAGAACTCAGCCGCGTGAACCTCGAACTCGAAGACACCAACCGCGGAGTCGTCGCGCTCTACGCGGAACTCGATGAGCGCGCCGATCACTTGCGCCGAGCCGACGCTCTCAAAACGAAGTTCCTGTCGAACATGAGCCACGAGTTCCGCTCGCCTCTGAACTCGATCCTTGCTCTCAGCGGATTGCTGATGTCCCATTCCGATGGACCGCTCAACGCCGAGCAGCATCATCAGGTCGGCTTCATCCGCAAAGCCGCTGACGATCTCTATGAGTTAGTGAACGACCTCCTCGATCTCGCCAAAGTCGAAGCCGGCAAGGTCGAAGTCAAGCCCGTTTACTTCGAAGTCGAAAATCTGCTCGGCGCGTTGCGCGGCATGTTGCGTCCCTTGTTCATCAGTTCATCGGTGTCGCTCGTTTTCGATTCCGCCGCGGGGCTGCCCTCCATGTATTCGGACGAAGGCAAGGTTTCGCAGATTCTGCGGAACTTTATTTCGAATGCCCTTAAATTTACCGAGCGCGGCGAGGTTCGCGTCTCGGTTCATCTCGAAGGCGACCGCCTGTTGTTCACGGTCTCTGACACCGGCATCGGGATCGCGCCCGAAGACCAGCAGCGGATCTTTCAGGAATTCGCGCAGCTCGACAATCCCGTTCAACGAAAGGTAAAAGGCACCGGCCTCGGGCTTCCACTCTCGAAGAAGCTCGCCCATTTGCTCGGTGGCGAGATCTCCGTCACGAGTGAGCCGGGCAACGGATCCAGCTTCACTTTGAACGTGCCCCTCCATTTCTCGGACGAACGTGAGGATGCGGTATTCGGCGGTTCGCCTGAAGAATACGGCGCGCCTGTATTGGTTGTCGAGAACCGTCCGGATACAATCGCGGTGTATCAGCGTTGGCTGCGAGGCTCGGAATTTCGCCTCGTGCCCGCGGCCTCTATTCGAGACGCGCAGCGCGCCATCGCATTTGAACGCCCGATGGCGATCGTCCTCGATCTGATGCTCGATGGCGAGGACTCGTGGAATCTGCTGGCGTCTCTCAAGAACGCGAACGAGACTCGGCAAATTCCGATCATCGTCCTCAGCGCCGTCGAGGATGCCGCGAAGGCCTTTCACCTCGGCGCCGACGAATACCTCATGAAGCCGTCGTCGCAGGACGCGATGTTGAATGCGCTCCGGGGGCTCACCGGCGCGGTGGAACTGCCGCGCGTGCTCATCATTGATGATGATGAGCGAGACCGCTACGTCCTCAAGCACTACCTGCGCGGAAAACGGCTGATTATCATCGAAGCCTCCGACGGAACCGAGGGAATCGCGAAGGCGATCTCCGAACGCCCGGATCTGATCTTCCTCGATCTCTCTATGCCGGGAGTTGATGGATTCGAGGTTCTCAAGGTACTCGACTCCGATCCCCGCACCCATTCGATCGCGGTCGTCATCCATACGTCCAAGCGCCTTGATCCGCATGAGAGGGAGGCGCTCAACGCCCACGCGTCTGCTATTCTGTCAAAAGGAGAAATGGATCAGGAAACCTGTATCCGAACACTGGCATCGCTGCTTGGAGATCGCGGCCGTGTTCTGCGGTAGGAGATTTTAATATGCCGTTTATCTTGAACGTCGATGATTACGCCCCTGGGCGTTACATGCGTACGAAGATCCTGACGCAAGCAGGCTTTGAAGTGAGGGAAGCTGCGACGGGAACGGACGCGCTTCGCATCGCTCGTGAAAAACCTCAACTGATCGTGCTCGATGTCAACCTTCCCGACATTGGAGGCTTCGAGGTTTGCCGCAAGGTCAAACAGGATCCTGAAACCGCGGGCACGATTGTGCTCCATCTTTCTGCTTCAAGCCTTCTGCCGGAACACCGCATCGCCGGTCTCGACGGCGGCGCGGATGGTTATCTGACCGAGCCCATCGCACCCGAAGTCCTGGTCGCCACCGTACGCGCACTGCTGCGCGCCCATTCCGCCGAAGAGGCCCTGCGATTCTCAAATGACCGGCTGCAGCAGTACGCGATCATGATCGCTCACGAACTGCTCGAACCCTTGCGCGGAGTTGAGATCTGCTCCCAGATGCTCGATCAAAAGACCTCGACACCCTTGAACGTGGGAGAGCAACAAGCGGTAGCGCAGATACGCGCGAACGCCGATCTGATGCGGAAGCGGATCAACTCGATTTTGGAATATTCGCGCGCTGAGCAGAACGGCTCCGACGTGCGCAATGTGTCCGCGCAGGAAGTTCTCGATGAATGTCTCGACGAGTTGCAACTGATAATCGCCGAGAGTCGCACCGAAATTCACGTAGTCGCCCCGCTGCCTTCCGTTCGAGTGAATCGCACTGGCCTGGCCCGCGTGTTTTCGAACCTGATCACAAACGCCATACGTTACAAAGGAACGTCGGACGCGGTCATTGTTATTTCGGCAGCACTGCAGGGAGAATTTGTACTATTCTCCGTCCGCGATAACGGAATCGGCATCGAGCCTCGCTTCCATCGCCAGATCTTCGATCCGTTTCAGCGCCTGCAAAGTTCGGAGACCGGCTCCGGCCTCGGACTCGCAGTGTGCCGAAGCGTGATCTCGAGTTCCGGCGGTGAGATTTGGGTCGACTCCGCTGCTGGTGCGGGATCAACGTTTTACTTCACGCTGCCCGTCGCCCGTTCAAACGCGAATTCCTAGAGCGGCACACGCGCGTAAATTGAACTACTTCTAAATAGGTCCTCGAATTGCAATTCCGGTGCATCGAGGTACAACTGGATGAGATTCGGTGCAATCGTTTATGCACTTCTCGCCTGCTCGATATCTACCGCCCCTGCGCAGAGCCTTATGCAAGGACCTTCGCCCGGCAGCGATCCGGTTCTTCCCCAGAATGTCATGGCGGCATTTGAAGCCAGCGAGCCTTTAAAAGGTCTCGATTGCGCATTCGAAATTCAGAAGCCCACGTTAGGCCTTGACCTGAGATTTCACACTGGCTATCAGGTAACCTTCGTCAAGGAAAGCTCGCCAGAGGACGACCAGGTGACGATCGTTCTGAAAATCGCGGACAAATCGCGTCCCGACCGCCCCGTGTACATGCAAGATCGTCTTCGGGCGCCTCCCGTTGATGGGCCCGAAAAAGTAGCCGCCAGGATCCCCGGCAAATTCGCGCTCGGCGCCGGCGCCTATCGCGTGGACATGCTGCTTCACGACCGCGCTGATCATTATTGTTCGTCATCGTGGGATCTGAATGCGAGCCTCTCGTCGAAGTACAAAGGCGTCCCACTCTCGCTCGCCGAGGGCGCAGTCGCACCGCTCGCCGAAGATCTGTTTCTTCCCGAATCCCGTGCGCATAAGACAGAGGACGCGCCGCTCAATGTCAAAATCCTCGCGAACTTCGCACCTCGCGAGAAGAGCTCCGCCGCGCTCGATCCGCGCGACACCGAAGCGACGACTACGATCCTGCGAGACATTTCGCGCAACCCCCGCGTCGGCACGATTTCGATCCTCGCCTTCGACCTTTATGAGGAGCGTGTCGTCTTTCGTCAGAGTCGAAAAGAGGGAATCGATTTCCCTGCCCTGGGCGCCGCGTTGAAATCCCTGCAGCCCGGAACCGTTGCCCGCAATCAGTTGCTGGATAAACAAAGCTCCGCAACTTTCCTCGCCGCTCTGCTTCACGATGAAGAAGCCAATGAGCCGAAGCCGGATGCTTTGATCTTCGTCGGTCCCAAAGCATTCGTCGAGAGCTCGCCCGAGGAGTTCAAGGCACAGCGCAACCTCGGCTATCCCGTTTATTACTTCAACTACATCGACGACCCGCAAGCAGCACCGTGGCGCGACAACATCGGGAACGTGACCAAGTGGCTCGGCGGCCGCGTGTTCAGCATCACGGGTCCAAGCGATCTCTGGAACGCGCTCACCGAACTCGTACGGAAGTAAGGTGAGTTCGTCGCACCATGCCAATCTCGACGGAAAAAACGTCCTGCGATTTCCACTAGTGAATTCATTCAATGAATTATCTCCGCATGGCTGAATACTTGCATGGCGTGTTGCATGACGCTCTGGCGGCCTACCACGCAACAACGCCAGATGCGCCGCACCAAATTAAGGGAGTTTAAACAAATGAATCGCTTAGTGATTATTTCGAGCCTATTTCTGACCGCGGCAGCGTTCGGTCAGGAAGGATCTCCAATCGCCTTCAGTATCGGTGGAGGGTTCACGCAACCCGTCGGCAACACCGGCCGCCATCTCGACGATGGATGGAACGTGAACGGCGGTATCGGTTTCAAATTCACGCCCATGGTAGGCGTGATGGCCGACCTCGGCTTCAACAACTTTGGGATCAATTCCGCGACCCTGACGAATGTCGGATTTCCCGACGGCACGGTCCGCGTCTTCTCGGCGACCCTCGATCCGATCGTTCACGTCACGCCCCACAGCCCGGTGGACGTTTATTTGATTGGCGGAGGCGGCCTCTATCACCGCACGCAGGAGTTTACGCAGCCCACAGTCGTTGATACTGTAGGCTTCGATCCCTTCTTCGGATT
>DASXZC010000666.1:0-16859 GCA_036502165.1 Bryobacteraceae bacterium | reverse complement strand
GGAACCGCATGAGCCGTTGGGGTTAACCTTCGACGAGGATTCGAATTTCTTTCATCCCGAGGAAGTCCCCGAGGATGAGTTCCAGCAGTCTCCTGTTCAGGAAGAGTCGATCTACACCGATGACCCTGTCCGCGTGTATCTGCGCGAGATGGGCGCGGTACCTCTTTTGACGCGTGAAGGTGAAGTCGATTTGGCCCGCCGCATGGAACGCGGCAAGCTCCGTATGCAGAAGGCGATCAGCCGGTCCGCCTTGATCCAGAACCTCGTACTCGATTGGGCGGAGCAGGTAAAGTCCGGCGAAACGGAACTCGACGATTATGTGGACCTCGGCGATGTTGAGGAAGGAACCGCTGCCGACAACAAACGCCGCAACGAATTAAAGAACCTGTTCGCCAATTTCACGGCCGCCCATAAGAAGCACGGGCAGTCCGTCGACAAGATGGGACAAGTTCCGCTGAGCAACAAGAAGCTCCGGAAGAAGTGGAACGGCAAGCTGCTGCGCGCCCGCGTCGAGACCTCTCGCGCCTTGCGCGGAGTTCCGTTCACCTCCTTCAAATGGCGCCTTTTCATGAAGGAAATCGAGCGGACGGTGGAAGAATTGAACCACCTCAGCGCCGATCTGAAGAAGGCGGAAGAGAAGAAGAACGCCGCCAACGAAGCGCGCGCCCGCGAACTGAAGCGCGAAATCCGCAAGCGTGAAAGCGCCGCCAACGCGACTCTGCTCGAGTTGAAGCATTCGCTGCTGGTCATCCGCCAGGGCGAAATCGAAGCCGAGCGCGCCAAGAAGGATCTGGTCGAGGCCAACCTCCGCCTGGTCGTCTCGGTCGCCAAGAAGTACGTCAACCGCGGATTGCACCTGCTCGACCTCATCCAAGAGGGCAACATCGGGCTGATGCGCGCGGCCGACAAATTCGAATACCGTCGAGGCTACAAGTTCTCGACTTACGCCACGTGGTGGATCCGGCAGGCAATCACCCGCGCCATCGCCGATCAATCACGCACGATCCGTATCCCCGTTCACATGAACGAGAGCATGAACAAATTCCTGCGCGCCACGCGCGAGCTCGAAAAGGAATTGGGACGCGCTCCGACGAACGAGGAAATCAGCCGGCGCATGGACATCCCGGTTGAGAAGGTGCAAAAGCTGAAGACGATTTCGCGCGATCCCGTGTCGCTCGAGACCCCGGTCGGCCGCGATGGCGAATCGGCTCTCGGCGACCTGATCGAGGACCGCTGGGTCGGCTCGCCGGTAGATACGGTAATCGATTCGAACGTCCGCGACGAAACGGCGAACATCCTCAAGACGCTGTCGCCGAAAGAGGAGAAGGTCATTCGGCTTCGATTTGGAATCGGGTGCGAACGCGAACACACGCTCGAGGAAATCGGGCAGGAGTTCGATGTCACGCGCGAACGAATTCGCCAAATCGAAGCCAAAGCGCTCCGCCAATTGCGTTCGCCCGAGCGTGCCCGCCACCTGCGTGCACTGCTCGCCGCTCGCTAACCTACTAAGAATCTGTAACTTACGGCCGCTTTCCTAGTTTAAGAGGATCGCGGCCGTTTCATTTTGATTGACACATTCAGCGGTTCATGGTAACTATGCATAGTTTCTCTTTGCATAGATCATGACGACCAAAGACAAGGGCGAACTCTTCCCCGGCACGCTCGAGATGCTGATCCTGGCGACTCTCCGGCCGGGCCCACTGCACGGCTACCTGATCTCCCAGCGGATCCAGCAAACCTCCGACGACCTCCTGCACGTCGAGGAGGGCTCGCTCTACCCCGCCCTGCAACGCCTGCTCATCGAAGGATGGGCGACCGCCGAATGGGGCTTGTCTGCCCGCAACCGGCGAGTCCGCATCTACACGATCACTCCGGCGGGGCGCGAGCAAATGAACCGCGAGATGGAACGGGTGAGCCGCGTGATCGACGGCATCGCCCGCGTGATGAGGCCATCGGAAGCATGAAACGGATCCTGCGCTACTTTCGGAGCCGCCAATTCGATCGCGACCTAGACGACGAGATCGAGGCGCACCTCGAAGAGAAGATGGCCGAGTTGCAAGCGGAAGGCGTGCCGGAAAAGGAAGCCCGCGAGCGCGCTCTGCGTCTCTTCGGAAATCGCCGGCGGGCCGCCGAGTCGAGCCGCGAACAGTTGACGTTCGGTGGGCTCGAAGAAATCGCGCAGGACCTCCGCTACACGATGCGAGTACTGCGCCGCAGCCCGATGTTCGCGACAGTCGCAATCGCGACACTCGCGCTCGGCATCGGAGCGAACGCGATCATCTTCAGCGTCGTCGACCACGTGCTGTTGAGTTCCCTGCCCTATCCGCAATCGAGCCGCCTGATCGCAGTCTCGGGGCGCTCCGCAGCGCAAGGAGCACTACCGATGCAGGTCTCCGCCGCCGATTTCTACGACCTTCGCGACCAATCGGATGCCTTCGAATCGTTATCGGCGTATTCGAATTGGCCGATGAATCTGACGAACGTCGACGAGCCACGCCGCCTCGATACGCAACTCGTCTCGGCAAATCTGTTCTCGACTCTCGGCGTCCAAGCGCAGCTCGGCCGAACGTTCCTGCTCCGGCGAGGATAGCGAACAAAGCCCCGCGCTCGTCGTGATCAGCCATCATCTGTGGCGCGCGTTAGGAGAGTCCCCGGCGATCATCGGCCGTCCACTGACCCTCAACGGATCCCCCGCGACCGTCGTCGGCGTCATGCCTGCGAACTTCGCGTTCCCTTCTCCGGAAACCGACGCGTGGGTGCCCCTGTCCTTGAGTGCGGCGAATCGTGCGAATCGCGACGGCCGCTGGCTCAGAGTCATCGGACGCCTCCGCTCGAACACAGCGCTGCGTGCAGCTCAGCAGTCGATGGACATCGTCGCCCACCGCCTCGCGAGCGAATATCCAAAAACGAATGCCGGCTGGACGATGGCTCTCATCCCCTTGCAAGAGGAACTCGTCGGAAGCACGCGCCCGATCCTGCTCACACTGCAAGGCGGCACGCTGCTTCTGCTGCTGATCACCTGCGCGAATCTGACGAATCTGCTGATGGCGAAAGCCGCCACTCGAACCCGCGAGATCGGCTTGCGAGCCGCTCTCGGAGCAAGCCGCGCCCGCATCCTGCGTCAATTGATCGTCGAGACGTCCGTGCTCGCCACGCTCGGCGGCGGCCTCGGATTTCTACTGGCCATCGAAGGCGTCGCACTGGTGCGCAGCCTCGGCGATGGCTTGATCCCACGCGCCGCCGAGATCCACATCGACGCGGGTGTCACACTGTTTGCATTGGCCGTGACACTCGTCACGGCCCTCATCTTCGGACTCGCCCCCGCTCTCGAAGCCTCGCGCGCCGATCTTCGAAGTTCCGCAGTTCGCGGAGCCGGCTCGCTCGCGATCGAGCGCAAGCGCAGCCTGCTGATCATGATCGAAGTCGGCCTCGCGTCAGTTTTGCTGGTAGGCTCCGGACTCCTCGGCGAGAGTCTGCTGCATCTGCTCGCGACACCACCCGGAGTGCGCATCGATCACGCTCTCACGGTACGGCTGACGCTCGCGCGCTCCCAATATCCGACCAACGAAAAGCAAAATCTCTTCCTCGCAAGACTGCTCGACGATGTCCGTGCACTACCCGGAGTCACAGCCTCCGGAGAAGTCAGCGAGACGCCGCTCAAGGGAAACAATCCGACTTTTCAGTTCGCTCTCGAACGTCCAACAGATGCCCCTGTACAAGCCGGCGCCCGCGCGATCAGCCCCGGATATCTCGCCGCCGCGGGCATTCCTTTGAAGGAAGGCCGCGACATCACGGCACACGATCAACCGGCGACGAGTCCGGTCGCGATCATCAACGAAACGATGGCTCGCCGCTATTGGCCCGGCTCCGACGCACTTGGAAAACGGCTGCGATTCAAAGAGGACGATCGATGGCTCACCGTTGCCGGCATCGTTCGCGACACGCGCCACATGGGACTCGACGCCGACGAAGGACCCGTCGTCTACTTCCCTTACGCTCAAAAGACGCAAGCCTGGCTCGCGTGGACAACCCTGCTCATACGAACCTCCGCCGAGCCGATGGATCTTGTGCCCGCGATCCGCGCCGCGATCCGTGCAATCGATCGCAACCAACCGATCGCCGAGATCGGCACGCTCGAAGAATCGTTGACACGCTCGACCGCGATCCCTCGCTTCACGACATCCGTCATCGGAGCAGCGTCCGGATTCGCTTTGTTGATCGCCGTGATTGGCGTCTATGGACTGCTCGCCTACGCCGTCGCGCAACGCTTGCCGGAACTGGGGATCCGCGTGGCGCTCGGGGCATCTCCAGCGCAGGTATCGTGGCTGCTCATGCGACAGGCAATGCTGCGCGTGCTCGTTGGCATCGCGGTGGGAATGTTGGCCGCGTGGTGGCTCGCGCGATTACTCGAGAAGCTGCTGTTCGGCGTTCGCCCGCACGATCCGATGACGTTCGCCGCAGTCGCGGCATTGTTGATCCTGACGTCGCTGGCTGCCGTCCTCGGACCCGCGCGCCGCGCAATGCGGATCGATCCGATGACCGCCTTGCGCGCGGAATAGTGGGCGGCCCGTGTAAGATCGTAGATGCCCCGGTTTCCGAAACCCTACGCCGCCTTCGTCCAGCGCCTGCGCGTCCCTACGGGATTCGTGCTGCTGGCCTGCTTCGGATTTCTGGCGCACCCTTCAGTCGAATCGATCCTCGCGAGTCTCCCCGTCGTCGCACTCGGACTCGCCCTGCGCGCCTGGGCCGCCGGACATCTCGAGAAAGATCGTAGCCTCGCCGAGAGTGGACCCTACGCCTACACACGAAATCCGCTATATCTGGGAACGTTCATCGTCGCGCTCGGCTTCGCGGTCGGCGGCAGGAGTTGGATCCTCGCGGGCATCTTTACCGCGGCGTTCCTGCTCATCTACTTGCCCGTGATGGAGCGAGAAGAGGAACACTTACTCAAGATCTTCCCCGCCTATCGCGCCTACGCGGCCCGCGTTCCTTTGCTGTGGCCGAAGCCGGCGCCGCAAGGTCCGCAGAACTTCCGTGCACGCGTCTATCGGAAGAACGAGGAATACAAGGCATCCATCGGAGCGTTGGCGGGGCTCGCCGTACTGGCTGCCAAATTGTACTTCATGGGGCGCTAGCTTCGAGGATCACCGACGCCATCGCCTGCGCCTTCGTATGAGTCATCGACAGCGCGATATTGGTCACTCGCAACGCATCGGCAAACTCTCGAGCCTTGCCATGCAGGAGCAACGTCGGCTTTCCAGAAGGCAGATTCGCGACCTCGAAATCGCGCCACCTCACACCCCGGCGCCAGCCTGTGCCGATCGCTTTCATCCCCGCTTCCTTCGCGGCGAATCGCGCGGCATAGCGCTCGAACCGGTTGGCCTTGCGATCCGCATAGCGGATCTCCGCATCGGTGAACACGCGCTTCAGAAAACGTTCGCCGAACCGCTCGAACGCGGCGCGTATGCGAGGCACTTCGCAGATGTCGATCCCTGTTCCAACGATCATTACATCCAGTCTGCCTGAAATCTCGTATACCAAGAGAGTGGACGCAGTAACACGAGATAGCCAATCGTGCTACCGTCGGATTTAGTAGCTCGCCATGCACATCCCTGACGGATTTCTGAGCACCCCGATCTGGATCACCCTCGACTTCGCCGCCGCAGGCACGGCCGGATGGCTCGCGCGCCGCGCCACCACAGAAGTCGACGAATCGAAAATCCCGCTGCTCGGAGTCATGGGCGCCTTCGTCTTCGCCGCTCAGATGATCAATTTTCCTGTCGCGCCGGGCACCAGCAACCATCTCGTCGGCGGAGCGTTGCTCGCCTACGCCCTCGGCCCTTGGGCCGCATCGCTCGTGATGGTGGCGATCCTCGCGATTCAGGCGTTCGTATTTCAGGATGGCGGCATCATGGCGCTCGGCGCGAACACCATCAACATGGCGCTCGCCGGAGTGTGGGCCGCGACGATTCCCTATCGGCGATTCGGAGCCTCGCGCACCGGCATCTTTGTGGGCGCATGGTTATCGGTGATGGTCAGCGGATGCCTCGCATTGACCGAGTTGCTGCTCTCCGGAGTTCCGATTCCATCCGCGCTCGTCGCCGCCTCGAGCGGAGTGTTTTGCGTCAGCGCACTCATCGAAGGCGCGATCACGGTCGCCGTTCTGCAAGCCATCGAGCGCATCAATCCGGGATGGGTCCGCAAGCCCGTGGGCGAACGCAATCGCGCGGCGGGAGTGTTCCTTTCGACCGCTGTGGTGCTGGTTGTATTCGGAGTCCTGATCGCCTCCGCCGCGCCCGATGGACTCGAACGGCTCGCCGAGCGCGCGGGTGTCGCTCATCAGGCGACGACTGTGTACAAGACTGCGCTTGCCGATTATCAGATCGCCGGCTTCGAATCGATCTGGCTTCGCAAGGCCGCCGCGGGTATCGCCGGACTCGCTGCGATTTACGGATTGTGTCTGGCGATCGGAGCGCTGCTTCGCAAGCGTCCGCTCGCGGATGATGTTGTCGCCGCCGGCGCTCCTGAGCTCACCTAAGTCCAATGCACCACGTCCTGCTGGAACGTTGGAGCCGCGCGATATCGCCAGTCCACCAGCGCGACGCGCGGATCAAATTGCTCGCCGCGCTGATCTTCCTCATTGTTGTTGCGACAACCCCGCCGCTTGCCTGGCGATGCTTCGTGACGTACGCAGCCGTATTGATTGCCGCCACCCTCATCGCCCGGTTACCGATCGCGGCTGTGCTATCGAGAGCCGCCCTAGTCGTGCCCTTCTGCATCGTCTTTGGAATCACCACGTGGGTGCTCGGCGATCACGCACGCGCTCTCGGACTTCTCGAAAAAGCATTCCTCTCAGCGTGGACCGCACTGTGGCTCGCAGCGACAACTCCCCTGCCCCGTCTGTTGAAAGCGGCCGAGTGGTATGGAGTCCCACGCCTGCTGATTCTCGTCATCCAATTCCTCTACCGGTATCTGTTCGTCCTCTCCGAGCAAGCCCAACACATGCGCCACGCGGCGGCGTGCCGCGCAGGATCTCAGGGAGCGGCGCGCAGTCTGTTCCGCGCCGCCGCGGGAGCCCTCGCCGTCCTGTTCGCCCGCTCGTATCAGCGCGCTGACGGAATCTATCGCGCGATGCAGTCGCGTGGATTCACAGGCTCCTTTCCAGCAGTCGCACTCGGACGCCTCACCGTAGCGGATGCCGCGTTCCTGTTGCTCGCCGTCGTTCCAGTGATCGCGGTGCGATTCCTATGAGCGTCATCGAAGTCAAAGGACTGACGCATCGCTACGAGGATGGCACCGAAGCCCTACGCGGCGTCGATTTCACACTCGAGCCCGGCGAGTGCGTGGCCGCGCTCGGTGCGAATGGCTCCGGCAAGACGACGTTCGTGCTGCACCTGAATGGCCTGCTCACGCCCGCGGCAGGCACTGTGCGCGTCTGCGGCATGGACGTCAACAAAGCGAATCTCGCGCGCATCCGCCAGCGTGTTGGACTCGTCTTCCAGGATTCCGACGAGCAGCTCTTCATGCCGACGGTTATTGAGGACGTCATGTTCGGTCCGCTGAATCAAGGCGTCGCCGCGGCAGACGCCGAAGCACGCGCGCGCAAGGCCCTCGAGCAGACGGGTATCGCGAAGCTCGCCGGACGCGCGCCTTATCATCTCAGCAGTGGCGAGAAGCGGCGCGCGGCGCTTGCGGGAATTCTGGCGATGGATCCGGAAGTGTTGGTGCTCGATGAGCCGACGACGTTCCTCGATCCTCCCGGCCAGCGCGACTTGCGCGATCTGCTGATGACTCTGCCGCAAGCGAAGCTGATCGTCACGCACGATATTCCTTTCGCCCGCACGCTCGCGAGCCGCGCGGTTTTCTTCGCCGAAGGCCGCATCTCCGCGGAGGGTCCTGTCGAGGAGATTGTTCGCCGCTTCAACTGGGAGTTTCGCTAGACTTCAACAACTGCCGCACCTCGTCGTCGCTGACCTGTTTGAAATCGATATACCAGCAGCCAACTGCGTCGAACGGTTCCGGCGTCGCCAGGCACACGCAGCGGCCGGCTTCGACGCGTAGACGGGCGCAGGCTTCGGCCGTCCCGACCGGAACAGCAATGATCAGCTCCCGTGGACTCGCTTCGCGCACCGACCGCGCTGCCGCGGCCATCGTGGATCCAGTGGCGAATCCGTCATCCACGAGCACTATTGAACGTCCTGAAAGATCGGCGGCTGGATGATCGCCGCGATACAGCTTTTGACGGCGTTCCATCTCGCGGATCTCTCGTGCGGCAACCTCCTCGATCTCTTCCGCGGAAATGGAAAGTGCCTGAATGAGGGACCAGTCGAGCACTCGAGTGGAACCGGCGATCGCACCCATCGCGAGTTCCGGCTGCGATGGCACACCGAGCTTGCGAACGACGAGGACATCGAGAGGACACTTGAGCGCCTTCGCAACTTCGGCGCCGACGGGCACTCCACCACGCGGTAAGGCGAGGACGACAGGATTCACGATCGGACGTTTGCGAGCCGCCAGCACCGCTCCGAGGCGCCGGCCGGCGTCTGTTCGATTGTCAAATGGAAGGCGCATCTCGATGGCCTGATTCCAGTATGAATCGAGAAGACAAGCATGTAGTACTGCCGACCCAGTCCCATTACCGCACTGGTACCGTCCCCTATGGACCTACCGGTTCCGTTCATGTTTAACTGTGACCAGATGGATGATTCGAATCCCATCATCGACGTAACGCATCACCCTTCCGGCTTCGTGCCCAATGACGATTTCTGGGCCTTTCTGCGCCGACGCAAGGGATCGATCGCCCTCCTGTGGATCATCGGCATCGCAGTGGCGCTGTGGTGGATTTTATCGATGCCGGCCGTGTATCAGGCCGAGAGCCGCGTGATGGTCGTGCGATTGGGACAGGGCGGCCCCGTATCCGAAGCCGAACTCGCTTCTGAAATCGAATTGGTCCGCGACCCCACTCATCTCGAGCGCGCCGCGTCGAAACAAAACACCACGCTCGCCGATGGACAGCTCGAGGCATTGAAGCGCAAGATCGAATCCGCATTGAGCGTCGCGCCTTCAGGCAAGAGCAACCTCATTGCGATCGACTACCGCGATCCCGATGCCAATGCAGCGGCGCACATGGCGAATGAGATCGTCGACTTCTACCTCGCTGACCGGCGATTCATTTTTCAGTTGAACGGCGCGCCTCCCACGAAGGCGTCGGCCGGAGGATCCACGGCGGCGTCGGAACTTCTCTCCGCTTTCGACACTGTCAATCATGGACCGCAGTTGCGCGCGGAGTTACAGGCACGCGTGCAGCATCGCATCGATCTCGAGAGCCGCCTCGCCGATCAGAGGGCGCAGATCCGCGACTACGAGGCATCCGCGAAGCAACTGCGTCAGCGGCTCACGGCGCTTCCCGATCGCATCCAATCGCGGACCAGGGTGAGTATGGGCCGCAGTCCTTCGTCGCGGACGGTTGAAGAGACTGAGATCCTCAATCCACTCAAGCAGCAGATTCAATCGGACCTCATCAAGAACGATGGAGCCGTCGCCGGCCTGCAGGCGCGCATCGACGAAACGACCATTGACCTGCGTACCGCGCGCATCGCCGAAGAGCAAACGTCGTCGCTCGCCGCCGAGCGGGAGCGGCTAGAGCAAAGGGCCGCCGATGCCCGCGGCGCTAGTGAATCTGTCACGGCGGTTTTGGAACGTCCAACGCTGCGGGCGACTCTCGTCAATCGCGCAGAGCCTCCCAATGCACCGATGCCGGAGCGTCTGTGGCTGTGGATCCCGCTGGGAATTCTTGCGGCGCTGACTGTGGCGTTAATCATCGCGTGGCTGATCGATCAGTTCGATAAACCGATCTACACGTCCGACGACTTTGAGGATGCCTCAGGCGTGCCGCCGGTCGATCATTTCAGCCAGGGTGCGGGAGCCTGACATGCTCGATGTTGTGCATCGCCTGAGCAATCCGGTTTCGACATCGTCGTTCACGCTGGGTGTGTGCCCGGTGCACAGCGGAGAGACTGCGGCGAAGCTGGCAGCGGCGATTGCGGCCGCGGCGGCACAAGCGTCGAGGCATAAGATCCTGTTGATTGAGACGTGCCGGCGCGATCCGCTGCTAGCGGGGATGTTCGGAATTCCGCCGATCGCTCCTGGACTGTTCGAGATGCTGCAGCCGCCTCCGTACAATCGCTTCGACACGATTTACCCTGCGGGCATCGGCAATCTGTTCGTCGTCCCAGCGGGAGGATTCGGGCACCGGCGCGACTTCGTTCCATCGAGCGTTCAGATGGAATGGATCCATCGCGTACTATCGCCGCACTTTCCTGGCATCGTGATGGAACTCCCGCCAATGGGTGAATTGCGGGCGCGAGAGTTCTGCCATCACATTCCGAACGCCGTCGTATTAGTCGCGGCGCCAGGACGCGTGGGCGCATGGTCAGTACGGCGGGCAGTACGAAGGCTGCATCGTGCGGATGCGAACCTCGTCGGGTCGGTCCTCGTGGAGTGGTAGGATCCGCTTGCTGGGCGGGCAAACACTCGATTGCGACTCGGAGCGAAGTGGAACTGGCGGGCATCAAACGAAGCGGAACACGACACGCGCGAGCAGCAGGATCGCCAACAGCAGGCCATAGAGCAACGGCGTCTGCGTTAGAGTCTTGCCTTGCCACGCGTAGTGGATGATCGCGAGGATCCCGATTACATAAATTAGACGGTGCAGCACTTGCCAACGTGCTCCACCCATCCAGCGGATCGCGGCGTTGAACGAAGTCGCGGCCAGAGGAATCATTAGGACCCATGCAACGAAGCCGACGATGAAGAAGCGGCGGATGGTTAAGTCGTCTTTGATCACACTCCAATCCCACTGGACGTCGAGCGCGAAGTAATGCAGCATGTGCAGCGTCGCGTAGAAGAACGTGAAGAGTCCGAACATGCGGCGGAATTTCACGAGCGGGCTGAGCGCCTTGATCCTTCGCAAAGGCGTGATCGCCAGCGTGATCATCAGAAATCGCAGAGTCCAGTCGCCGGTGAAGTGGGCTACGCGGGCGATGCGGTTGATGCCGAGCTTATCTTCGTACCACAACCAGGCCAGGTAAACGAGAGGCAAGAGACAGACTGCGAAGACCGCCTTCGGCAGCCATTTGATTCTCCAGATGGAAGTCGCCATAGATGTCGGAGCGTGTTGCCGCAAGGTAACACACCCCGCATATTGCCGAGCTAAAAACTGCCATGGGTGCTCGATCCATAGGTGACGCTGGCGCCCCAGATCACGCTCGAACCGCTGATCGCGCTGGTGCCCCAGATGACCGAGAACGGAGCGATTCCGTCCGTGCTGGCGCCCCAGATGACTGAAGTTCCCCAGGTGACCGAGGTTCCCCAAGTGACCGAACTGGGAGTGACATTCGTTCCCCAGATCACCGACGCGGCAGCGGCGCCAGATCCGGCTGGGAAGGAGAGCCCGGAGCTGGTCGTGAACAGGAACGTGCCGGAGTTGGTGGATCCGTTGTAGACTGCCGTGGGCGATTTTGCATCCGCTTTCGCAGCGATGTTCCAGGTCGAATCGACTGCACCGCCGATGTCGAGGTAACCGGCGCCGACCGTGAACGGATCGTAGTACGTCGTGTAGGTGACGGCCGGTTTGACGGTCGTATCCGTGTAGACAGTCGACGCCGCGAAGTTCTTCGTGGCCGTCTTCATCAGACGCGCCTTCACTTGATCCGGAGTCATGGCGCCGTTCTGCTGCAACAGCAACGCCGCCGCGCCTGCTACGACGGGAGTCGCCATGCTGGTTCCGCTGATCTGGAAATATTTGCTCGAAGGAGCGGTGCCGTTTTGCGGGAAGTAGTACGTGCAGGGGACTTGCAGCACGGAGTCCTCGTTCCAGAGAGACGTGCCGGTCTCGTCAGGGCTCCGCAAGGTGACGATGTCGCTGCCGGGGGCGACGAGGTCGGGCTTCACGATGTGATCAATAAGAGTCGGGCCTTTGGAGCTGTAGGTCGCCATCTGCGAATTGGCGCGGTTGGTCGAGCCGAGGGCTTTCATGGCTCCGACAGTGATCACGTAGGGATCGTTGCCGGGCGCGTTGATCGTCCCGTAGCCGTTGATGCCGTAGCTCTCCGTGCGGCCGAGATTGCCGGCGGCGACTACGACAACGATGCCTGCTTTCCAGGCCTTTTCGACGGCTTGGCAGAGAGGATCGAGCGTGTAGGATTCAAAGACTCCGCGGCCGAGGCTGAGGTTGATCACACGGATCTTCGGGTTATACTTGCCGGCATTCGCGACCGCATAATTGATCGCGAGGATCACGGCGGCATCACTGCCTGTGCCATTGCTGTCGAGCACGCGCAGGTTGACGATCGACGCCGCCGGAGCGACGCCTTTGAACATGCGTGTGTACATCGAACCGGTCGAGTCGATCGCGTCGCCCGCGAGGATCCCGGCGACTGCGGTGCCGTGGCCGAACTGATCGGTGGTGACGTTCTGGCCAGTGAAGTCTTTATTGTCGAGGATCCGGCCTTTGAGATCGTCGTGCTGGCTGACGCCGCTGTCGATCACGGCAACTGCAACGCCGGTGCCTTTGAGCGTCAGATTCCATGCGGTCGCGGCGTTGGTCACGCCGGCGGTGATGTCGAGCGAAGGATGAACGGCGCGGTTGGGCGTGACGTAGAGAACATCTGGATCGTCGGCCAGTGCTTGAACGTCCGCGGCGGGAACGTTCGTGAAGTGATCCGCATTGATGAGCTCGAGCGATTCACCGACGCGTCCGCCGTGCTCGCGGATATGGTTCTGGCGCGACATCCGGTGGGCCGCCGACTGAGTGCCGGGGCGATATTGGACGATGACTTCTGCGGCATCTTGCGAAGGGTCGAGGTCCGGTGCGAATTTGGGCTGAAACTGCGCCAGCATGGGGATGCTGGCGATGGCGAAGCTGAGGAGTCCGACTGTGATTTTCATTGTTGTTCCGAATGGATCCTGTAGAGAGAGCTTCGCCCTGGGTATATGCATCCCCGTGGCCATTTCGTAAGGGAACCTAACCGGCAGAAAAGTAACGGAACTGGAGTAATGTCAGGTACTGGAACGCGGACAAGCTGTCGCGGCCGGGGACATTCTGTCTAGTACTTGTGCGTGCGAAGTACTGCTCTAAGGATTGTGCAGATCGCGCAGGTATTCGGCTGGGATTTGGGCGCCGGTGAGCGTCTTGAGGAAGTCCTTCAACTGGGCCTTCTCTTCGCGCGTGAGATCGAGTTCCTTGATCTCCTTCGGACTGCCTAGGAACTCGCCTGCGGCATCGCCGCCGCGATTGTAGAAGTCGATCACTTCATCGAGGGTCGCTGCCTGGCCATCGCGGAAATACGGAGCGGTCTCGGCGACCTGGCGAAGTCCCTTCGTGCGCCATTGGCCAACGGGTATGGTCTTCTTGCAGAATGCACCGTTGCGTGCCGTTGCGCGATCGTCGCTGAAGGGACCGTTGACACTGAAGTCCGCACCGGTGACGACGGGATCGCAGATGGTCGTCAGATTCGCCGCACGGCCGGTTTCGGAGGGATCCGCGTGAGGCGAGCGGGCGGTGTCGATTTTGAGTCCGATGACGTGGAAGTCGTCATCCGAAAACATGGGACCGTTGTGGCACTTCACGCATCCGGCTTTGCCGATGAAGAGCTTCAATCCGCTCTTGGCGGAGTCGCTGATCGCCTTCGAATCGCCAGCCACGAAGCGATCGAACGGTGCATCGCGGCTGACCAATTTTCGCAAGTACGCTTCGATCGCTTTGCCGTAGTTGGCGAGGATGCGATTCACGATTTCCTGATCTGCGGCCGTGACAGCCTTCCAATTCGCGACGTCAGCTGAAGGGGATCCGGTGGCGGGAAATCGCTTCGTGTCGGCTAGGGCTGCGTCCAACTTCCATTCGGGAAACGCGGCGTTGTAGTCGTCGCGATAGTGATCGTAGATGACGTGCGCGAGTTGCAGACGGCTGCCGTTTTGCACTTGCGCGCCTTCCGGCTCGCTTTGAGCGTCGAACCATTCGGAGTCGGTGTAGCCGTCATTCTCGCGCCAGTGCGCGCCGGATTTGTTCACGTAGAACACAGTGTTGACGATGCTGCTGGCCTTGCGGGACATCCACTTCGAGCCGAGTGCCGTCGCGTGCGGGACTGGTCCTCCGTTGTTCGAGCGGATGTCGAAGAGCCACTTCGATTCCGGCATGTGGCAGTTGCGGCAGGCGATCTTGCCGGTCTCGCCGATCGCACCTAACTGTCCTTCCTCGGGAGTTCCCTTCTGGATCTTTCCGGAGAGGCGCGGCTCGAAGAAGAGCTTCTGACCGAGCAGCGCGGCGGCGGGAGAGTCGCGGTATTTGTTCGTGGAATCGGTTGGGAGCGGAGTGGGAAGCGGGGACAACGTGTGGATCGTGGTCCACTCGGCGGGGAAGAATCCGTCGGTCTGACCTGAGACGGTCACGATCGAGGCAAACGTCAATAAGGCGAGCGAAACCGGGCGGGCCTTCATTCCCTCGATCATCGCATGTAGAGATACTTAAGTTTTCACTTGACAATCAGCAAGACCGGATTGATACTTAAGTAGAGACTTAATCAATTCTCTTGCGAAGAGAACAAAGGAAGGTACAACCCATGGAACCAATTATTCACAACACGTTCGTCATCGAACGCAACTATGCTGCGGCGCCTGAGAAAGTGTTCGAGGCGTTCGCTGATCCCGCGAAGAAGCGTCGCTGGTACGTCGAAGGCGGCGGCCATGAAGTCGAACAGTACGACATGGACTTTCGACCCGGCGGCCGGGAGTGCGCGCGTTTTCACTTCGCGAAGGATACCGGCTATCCTGTCGCGGGGATGGAGTGCGTCAACGTTTCGAATTATGAAGACATCGTTCCCGGACGCCGGATCGTCTTCAGCAACAGTATGTCGATTGGCGGGAAGTTCGTCTCGGCCACGCTCGCGACCGTCGAGTTCGTTCCGAAAGGAACTGGCACGGATCTCGTCTTCACCCATCAGGGAGTGTTCACAGAGGGCTCCGGCGGTGCGGCGATGCGCGAGCGAGGATGGTGCACGCTGTTCGATCGACTGATGGCTGCGTTGCAGGGTTCCTAAATTGAGTAGAAAAAAGAAGCCGGACATCGACCGCGTGTTTCACGCCCTCGGAGATCCCACGCGCAGGGCGATTCTCGAGAGGCTCAGCAACGGACCGGCCTCGGTATCGCGCATGGCTGAGCCTCTGAACATGACGCTCGCGGCGGTGGTGCAGCACTTACAGGTGCTCGAAGAAAGCGGGCTGATCCAAACGCAAAAGACCGGTCGCGTGCGGACCTGTCACATCGAGCCAACGGGTCTGAGCGCCGCAATCGAATGGCTCACCGCACGGCGATCGATTTGGGAACGGCAACTGGATCGGCTGGGCGATCTACTCGCCGAGGCGGGGGAGGACTGAACAACTCGCGCAGGTGCTGCTCGTCGGCGGACGATATTCCGGAGTTCTTCCGGATGTCGTCCCTCGACGACAGCTTGTGCCGGTAGCGTCCGAAGTACTCGTTGATGTCGCCGCCATAGCCGAAGCTGTACATGATGTCTTCGAAGGCGGACGTGTGCGGGAGTCCCAGTCCATGGCCGCTTTCGTGCAAGCAGGTGAGGTAGACGATGGCGTCGCGTAGCAGCCGGTCTTTGCTCGCGGCGGCTTCGATGTCGGGGCCGAGGCCGTCCATCTCGGGGCGCACGTAGAGTTCTGCGCCACGCTGGCCGTTGACGATGATGGGGCGTGCTTCGCCGTAGAGTCCGTTGGGACCGGTGACCCACAGGACTCGCAGCAGAGCTTCGTCGCGTGCGTTCGTGGGGACAAAATGGAGGCTTCCATGCGAGACGCGTTCCCACGCTTCGAGGGCCCATTGCGCCAGTTGCGGATCTCCGCCGGCGCGCGGCTCGATCCAATACTTGAGATCCTTCGCGGAAATTTGGAGCGCGATGAAGAGGAGGAGAGCCGCGGCTCTCACGGCTGTTCCACGGTGCGCAGGTCGACCATGTGTTGGACCAGCGCTTCGAGTTCCTGGATCCTTTTCGACAGATCGTCCATCGCCTGACCTTCCGGATCGGGCAGTTTGCCGTGCTCGAGCGCCGCGACCACGTTGGCATTCTTGGCGCTGACGATGCGCCCGGGAATTCCTACGACGGTCGAATTGTTCGGAACGGAGTGGACGACCACGGATCCGGCGCCGACCTTCACGCAGTCGCCGATGGTGATGTTGCCGAGCACTTTCGCTCCTCCGCCAACGACGACGTTGTTGCCGATGGTCGGATGCCGCTTGCCTTTGTCCTTACCGGTTCCACCGAGCGTCACGCCCTGATAGAGCAGCACGTCGTCGCCGATTTCGGCCGTCTCGCCGATCACGACGCCCATGCCATGATCGATAAAAAATCGCCGCCCGATTTTGGCGCCGGGATGGATTTCGATGCCAGTCATTAAGCGCGAGAATTGCGACACCAGGCGAGCCAGCAGAAAGAGCCTCGCCTTATAGAATCGATGTGCCAGGCGGTGCAGGACGATTGCGTGAAACCCCGGATAACACAGGATAATTTCGACGACACTCTTCGCCGCGGGATCCTCGCGAAAGATCGTTTGGACCTGTTCCCGCAGCCGGAATCGTGTGAATCTGCGCGGATCGTTCAAGTCGACTGGCACTGGACTCAGCATGCAAACTCCATTATGACGCGCTACCCTGAAACGGTGCGCTGGCTGATCTCTCTTTCCATTCTCCCCCTCACGTTCCTGGTTGGATGCAGCAGCGGCAAGGAAGTTGCAAATCCTGCCGCGGCAAAGGGTCAAATCGAACTGCTATCGAAACCGGTGGCGACGAACGGGAAGAT
>DASXZC010000665.1:0-11898 GCA_036502165.1 Bryobacteraceae bacterium | reverse complement strand
GAAGCCGGAGCTTTTCGCCGCGCCGATCCTGAAACCCTCGCCTGGTCGTTCATCGGGATGATCGCCCACCACGCTCAATGCGTCTCCGTATTCCGCTTTGACCCGAGGCCTAGGCCGCGCGAAGACGTACTAGCCGACGCGGTCGACGTATTCCTCGACGGTGTAGTGAATCGGGCTGCTCACAACAAGGAAGAAGATCCAAGACATGCAAAAGAACTGGAAGATAGCACTCGCGGCAACGGCTCTGGTCCTCGCCGCGTGCAGCAAAAAGCCGGATCCTAAAATCGCCGAAGCCGCCACGCAAAAGGCCTCCGAAGCTCTGCCGGTCACCGTCCAGCCCGCCGAACTCCGGCGGATCGACCGCGTCATCTCCGTCACCGGATCCCTCAATCCCGACGAAACCGTCACCGTCAATTCCGAAGTCATCGGACGCGTCACCTCCATCCGCTTCGACTTCGGCCAGGCCGTCCACAAAGGTGACGTCCTCGCCGAGATCGACACGCAGGAATATCAGATCCAGCTCGAACGTTCGCGAGCCGCCCTGGCCCAGGCCCTCGCCCGTTTAGGAATGCGCCCCGGCGACGAAGAAACTCAGCCGACAACGACCGCCGCTATGCGCCAGGCCGAAGCCCAGCTCGAGGACGCCAAATTCAAATACGAAAGCGCCGCGAAACTCGTCAAGACCGGCGACATCTCTCAGGAGCGCTTCACCGAACTCGAGAAGGCCTACCGCGCCCGCGAAGCCGGATTCGAATCCTCCCGCGACGAACTTCGCACCCAGTGGGCGTCGATCGCCTCCCTACGTTCCGACATTCAACTCGCGCAGAAGCGCCTCAACGACGCCACCATGCGCGCCCCTTTCGACGGCATAGTCTCCCAGCGCCAAGTCTCTGTCGGTCAATACGTCAAGGACAACGTCGCCATCATGACGCTCGTCAAAACCAATCCCATGCGCCTCCGCGTCGAAGTCCCCGAGACCGCCGCCGGAGTCGTCCGCATCGGCACCCTCCTGACCTTCACGACCGACGCGATCCCCGGCCGCGAGTTCCAGGCCGTCGTCCGCCAATTGAATCCCTCGCTCGACTCGAAGTCGCGCTCGCTCTCCGCCGAAGCTCGCCTCACTTCTACTGATCCCCGCCTGCGCCCCGGCATGTTCGCGCAAGTCAACTTGCAGCTCGAGCGCGAAGTGAACGTCGTCATGGTGCCGAAGCAGGCCATCTACACCATCGCCGGCCTCAATAAGATGTTCATCATTCGCGACGGCAAGGCCATCGAGCTTCGCGTCATCCCCGGCATCGAACAGAACGGATGGGTCGAAGTTCCCTCCGATATCGTTCACCCCAGCGATCGCGTCGCCGTCTCGAATCTCGGAACCCTCGTCAACGGATCCCCGGTCACGGAAAGGAAGAGCTGACATGCAGAAACTCGCGGAGCTCTGCATTCGCCGCCCCGTCTTCGCCACCATGCTCATCATGGCGCTGGTGGTCACGGGCATCTTCTCTTATTTCAAACTCGGCGTCGACCTCTTCCCGAAAGTCGAATTCCCCATCGTCAGTTGCACCATCACCCTGCGCGGAGCGTCTCCTGAGGAAGTCGAAACGGAAATCACCAAGCGCGTCGAAGAGGCCGTCAACACCATCAGCGGCATCGACGAACTTCGCTCCTCTTCGTCTGAAGGCGTCTCGATCGTCTCCGTTCAGTTCGTACTCGATAAGGATCCCGACGTCGCCGCCCAGGAAGTCCGCGACAAAATCTCCAACGTCGCGAGCCAACTTCCTAAGGATGCCGACCCTCCCGTCGTCACCAAAATCTCGACCGACGCCTCGCCCGTCGTGAACATCGCCATCTCCTCGCCGCGCGATCCCCGTGAGACCACCAAGATCGTCGACGACCGCATAAAGAAGAATCTCGAAGGACTCTCCGGCGTAGGAGAAGTCCGCTTCATCGGCGACCGCCGCCGCCAGATCCAAGTCTGGCTCGATGGCGAAAAGCTGACGTCGTACAACCTCAACATCGATCAAGTCCGCTCGGCCCTCATCGCGCAGAACGTCGAAATCCCCGGCGGACGCCTCGACGAAGGCAGCCGTGAAGTCTCCCTGCGCACCCTCGGCCGCATTGAGAAGCCCATCGATTTCGGACGCATCATCGTCACCACCACCAACGGCGGCCCGATCCGCATGAACGACATCGGCCACGTCGAGGACGGTGTCGAAGAGGTACGCTCGCTCGCCCGCCTCGATGGCGCCCCCGCCGTCGTACTGCGCGTGCAAAAGCAATCCGGCACCAACACGCTCGACGTCATCCGAGCCGTCAAGGACCGCATGACCGAGCTCGGCCCCAGCCTCCCTAAGGACTTCAAGATCAGCTACACGCAAGATCAATCGACCTTCATCGTGAAGTCCTTCGAAGCCGTGCAGGAACATCTCGTCCTCGGCGGCATCTTCGCCGGACTCGTCGTCTTCATCTTCATCCGCAACTGGCGCTCGACTCTCATCGCCGCCATCGCCATCCCCGCCTCGATTATTTCGACCTACACGCTCCTCCTTCTCATGGGATTCACGCTCAACGAAATCACCATGCTCGGCCTGGTCCTGATGGTCGGCATCGTCATCGACGACGCCATCGTCGTGCTTGAGAACATCTTCAAAGTCGCCGAAGAAAAAGGACTCAGCATGTTCGACGCTGCCATCGAAGGCACCCGCGAAATAGGACTCGCTGTCCTCGCCACCACCCTCTCCCTCGCCATCATCTTCATCCCCGTTGCCCTGATGAGCGGCATCGTTGGAAAGTTCATGTCGAGCTTCGGCTACACCGCCGCCTTCGCCGTCATGGTCTCGCTCGTCGTCAGCTTCACCCTCACGCCGATGCTCTGCTCGCGCTTCCTGAAAGTCGATCCCAAAGGCTCCGGCCACGACACCAAAGACGGCCTCCTGTTCCGCTCCGTCGCGACTCCTTATCGCGCGATGCTGCGCTGGTCGATGCGCCACCGCTGGGTCATCGGCTTGATCGCCCTGGCCGTCACGATCTCGACCGGCCCGCTCTTCATGAACATCGGCAAGAGCTTCATCCCCACTTCCGATCAGAGCGAATTTGAAGTCACCGTGCGCGCCCCCGCCGGATCCTCGATCGAAGGCACCGATCAGGTCATGCGCCAGATCGAAGGAGAAATGCGAAAGCTCCCCGGCGTCCGCGCTCTTCTCACGACGATCGGTTCGGATTTCCAGAAGCAAGTCGACCGCGGCTCCATCATCGTCGAGCTCGTTCAGCCTGAAGATCGCAAGCCCACGCAAGAACAAATCATGGACATGGCCCGCGACGCCGTCGCCAAATATAACGACCTCGTCATCGGAGTCCAGCTTCCCGCCCTCGTCGCCGGCGGCACCGATCGCGAACTCGCCTTCTCCGTGCAAGGCCCCGATCTCGAGCGCCTCGAGCAAGTCTCGAACACCATCGTCGCGAAACTCAAAAGCATGCCCGGCGTCGTGGATCTCGACAGCTCTTACGAGCCCGGCAAGCCCGAGCTCCGCGTGAACATCAACCGCGACAAGGCCGCGGATCTCAACGTCAACGTCTCCTCGATCGCGACCGCTATGCGCACCCTCGTCGGCGGCGACCCGGATGTCACCAGCTACCGCGAAGGCGACGATCGCTACGACGTGATGCTGCGCGTCGACAAGGAATTCCGCAATTCGCCGAACGCTCTGCAGCGCCTGTACGTCCCGTCCCAAACGCTCGGCAACGTCCCGCTCGCGAACGTCGCAAGCCTCGTCCCCGCCACCGGACCCACTAAGATCGAGCGCTACAACCGCGTCCGCCAAATCATGATCACCGGCAACATCGCCAAAGGCGGATCCCTCAGCGAAGCTCTCAAACTCCTCGACGACACCGTCAAGGAAATGAACCTCCCCGTCGAATACAGCGCCGCCCTCGTCGGACGCAGCAAGGAACTCGGCAAAGCCGCCAAGAACTACGGCATCGCCTTGCTGCTCTCGCTGATCTTCATGTACATGATCCTCGCCGCGCAGTTTGAAAGCTTCGTCGATCCCATCACAATTCTGTTGAGCCTCCCGCTCTCGGTCCCCTTCGCCCTGATCAGCTTGTACGCCGTCGGAGAAAACTTCTCGATCATCTACTCGACCCTCGGCATCCTGGTCTTATTCGGCATCGTCAAGAAGAATTCGATCCTGCAAATCGATCACATCAAGAACCTTCGCAAATCCGGACTCTCGCGCATCGACGCCATCATGAAAGGCTGTGAGGATCGCTTGCGTCCAATTCTCATGACGACCGCCGCACTCGTCGCCGGCATGATCCCCCTCGCCCTCGGCCAAGGCGCCGGCGCAGGAGCCCGTCGCACCGTTGCCGTCGCCGTCATCGGAGGACAAACGCTGTGCCTCCTGTTGACTCTCCTCGTCACTCCAGTCGCCTACTCGTTCTTCGACGACATCGCCCACTGGCACATGTGGAGCAAGCTCTTCGGCAAATCGAACGTGCCCACCGCGCCGCCAGTCCCAGTCCCCGGGAGCGGAGATTGATTCGAAACATGTCCATCCGTCTCATCGCCGCCGCCGCGGCCCTATCGTTGCTCGCCGTCGCGCAAGAGGAACCGCTCCCCACGGAGCGCGTCGGAGTCTCGCTCACTGAAACCAAGCTGACGCTCGCGGACGCCGTCAAAACCGCCCTCGAGAACAACCTCGAAATCGAAATCGAGCGGACCAACCCGATCATCGCGAGCCTCGCCGTCAAAGCCGCCCTCGGATCCTTCGACCCCACGTTCCACTACGCCCCCAGCTTTCAGAACAACAACACGCCCACCTCCTCGAGCCTCACCGGGATCAACGGACTCCTCACCGAACAGACCAACACGCAAAACGTCTGGCTCAATTGGAAGACTCCCTTCCAAGGCTCCTCCGTCGCCCTCGACTTCGAGAACAATCGGCAAGTCACCAACAGCCCCTTCGCCGGCCTCACGCCGTTCTTCAACTCGCGCCTCGTTCTCAGCTACACCCAACCCCTGTGGCGCAATCGCGCCATCGATCAGGCCCGCAACGATCTGCGCATCCGCCGCAAGAATTTGTCGATCTCAGACCTCGACTTCAAGCTCCGCGTCATCGACGTCGTATCGCGCGTTGAAACAGCCTACTGGGATCTCGTCGCCGCCCGCCAGGACGTCACCGTCACCCACGACGCCGTCGGACTCGCCGGTGAACAATACGCCCGCAACCAGCGCATGATCGCCTCCGGATCCCTCGCCCCCGTCGAACTCTCCGCTTCGAAGGCCGAACTCGAGCGCCGCCGCGACGCCTACTTCGCCAGCCTCGGCACCGTCACCGAAGTCGAGAACACTCTCAAATCCCTGCTGGCCCCCAACCGCGCCGCCTTGCTTTGGAACGATCAGATCATCCCTCTCGATCTCACCAGCCGTCCGCCGTCAGTCATCGTGGACGTGCGCAGCGCCGTCTCCGACGCCATTCAGGATCGTCCCGAACTCAAGCAAGCCCTGCTCCGCCAGCAAGCGAACGCCTATGATCAGCAATACGCCGCCGATCAAGCGAAGCCGCAAGTCAACCTGATCGCCAGCTACACCAACTCCGGACTCGCCGGCGCCATCAACACCGCGCCCAATCCCTTCAATGCCCTGATCGATCCGATCTTCAGCGAGTTGAATCTCCTCTCGGCAGCCGCCGGATTGCCAGTCGTTCCCCCGCTCGCCTCCGCGCCTTTGCCCAACTCCGTGATCGGCGGCTACGGCACCGCTCTCAGCTCCGTCTTCGGAGGGAACTATCAAAGCGCCAGCGTCGGAGTCCAATTCGATCTCACGCTCCGCAACCGTTCCGCGCAGGCCTTCGCCGCTCAAACCGCCGTCACCGGCAAGCGCCTCAAACTCGAGCAGGCGCAAATCGAGCAAGCCGTCGAAGTGCAAGTGCGCAACGCGCTGCAAGCCATCCAAACCGCCCGCCAGCGCATCAGCGCCGCCGAAGCCAGTGAAGCCGCCGCCAAGGAAAAACTCGAAAGCGAAACCCGCCTCTTCCAAACCGGCGAGTCCACCAACTTCCTCGTCCTCACCCGCCAGGGCGACTACCTCGATGCCCGCCGCCGCACGGTAGTCGCGCGCCTCGAATCGAACCGCGCCACCGCCCGCCTCGAACAGGCCCTCGGCACCACGCTCTCGACGTACCACGTCACTCTAAAATAGTCTGAAACATTTTCGACGTGCTATGTTTCAGCCCTTGAGCGACCGGTTACAATATCAATAGCACCCGTGGACTCCCTCGATCTCAGCGCTGCCGCAGCCGCAGCCGCCCGTTTCGCCTCTGCCTGGCAGGTCGTCGATCAGGCCGTCACCGACACGCTCAGAGAACACACGAAACAACTCGAATCGATCCGCTCCGCGCACAAGCGCCAGACCGAACGCCTCGCCCAAAGCCTCCGCCGCCTCCGCACGTTCGAGAACGAAACGCAATGGTCGCAATCGCTCGCGGATGCCGCCCAGCTCTCGTCCCCGCGCGTGATAATCTTCTCCATCAACGTCGACAAACTCCGCTTCGAAGCCGCTCGCGGATTCGAAATCTCCTCGCTCGCAGAAATCCCCCTCGCCCAAGCCGCCGCCTTCGAAACCGCCGTCACCTCCGGCGAGCCCGCCGTCGCATTGAAAACGAAACGCGAACTCTCCGAGCCCCTCGCCGCCCTCCTCGGTGAGGACGCCTCCACTCGCTTCTCCGTCTACCCCGTGACGACCCGTCAGCGCGTGCCCGCCGTCATCTACGCCGAAGACGCCGACGCCGCCCTTCTCGACCTCATCTCCACCGCCGCCGGAGCCGCTCTCGAAAGCCATCGCTCGACTCCGACCTCGCCGAGCCTGGTATCGATCTCACCAGCCGCCACCGGCTCCTCCGTCCCCTTCGTCTCCCGCGATGAAGAGGAACGCCACTCTCGCGCCCTACGCTTCGCACGCGTGCAAGTCGCCGAAATCCGGCTCTACGACTCGCAAGCCGTCAAAACCGGCCGCCTCGAGTCGAACCTGTACCGCGCTTTGAAGCCGCAAATTGATGAAGTCCGCCGCGTCTATCAGGAGCAGCACCTGAAGAACGCGCCCAACATGTCCGATTACCTACATCAGGAGATCCTGAGGACACTTGCCAATGGAAATTCCGAACTGCTCGGCCCGGACTACCCAGGCCCACTGGTTTAAAGCCTCGCGAACCATCCTCGCCGCCGCCGCCGCTGCGGCAATCGTCCTCGCCCAGACTCCCGGCGTCGAGCCCCTCACCCGCGAATACTTCAAGAACCCCACCCTCGCCGGCCGCACCAGCCTCCTCCACTTCGCGCAACTTCACCCCAAGGACTCCGACGGCGCCCTCGCCCTCCTCGCCGTCGCCCAGTCGGATATTGACGCAAAACGCTACCTCGAAGCCCTCGCCGAATTAAAAGGACTCGAAAAGCGCCTCTCGAAAATCTCCGACTACGTCGCCTATCTCACTGCGACCGCGCAATTCGATCTCAAAGAGTACGAGCACGCCGCAAAATCCGCCTCCGCAACTTGGACGCACCCCGTCAAATCCCCGCTCGTCTCCCGCTCCGCCATGCTCGCCGCGAAAGCTCTCACGCAGGCCGAAAAGCCCCGCGAAGCCCTCGAAATTCTCAAGCACAACTACCCCGATCTCCAGCAGCCCGCGGGCGACGAACTGCTCGCGGAAACGTTCGAAGCCGCGCGCGATCACGCCTCCGCCGCGAATTATTATCAGCGCGTCTATTATCAATATCCGTCTTCGAAAGAATCCGCCGATGCCGCCGCCGGTATGGCCCGCATGCGCACCGCCATGGGCGACGCCTATCCACCCGTGATGCCCGCCGCTAGCTTCGCCCGCGCCCAAAAGCTCTTCGACACCGGCTCGGCCCGCCTCGCCCGCCAGGAGTTCGAAGCCCTCATCCCCAAACTCGGCGGATCCGACAAGGACACCGCCGAAGTCCGCGCCGGCGCCGCCATGGTTCAATCCGGAGCCTACGTCCCAGCCCTGAAATATTTGAAGGAACTCAAGCTCCCCGCCGGTAGCGACCCCGACGCCGAGCGCTACTCGTGGATCGTCACCGCCGCCCGCCGCTCCGACGCCCCCGGAGAAATCGCGACCGCCCTCAACGACCTCGCCACCCACTACCCCACTTCGAAATGGCGCCTCGAAGGCCTCTCCGCCGCCGGACTCTACTACTTCCTCAAAGGCCAGCCCGCCCAGTACGCGGCCCTCTACAAGCAGTGCGCCGAGAGCTTCCCCACCGATCCGCAAGCCGCCATGTGCCACTGGCGCTACTCGCTCGCGACCTATCTCCGCAACCGCGACGAAGCCGCGCCACTGCTTAAGGATCACGTCCGCAACTACCCCGCAGACGAAAACGTCCCGGCGTCCCTCTATTTCCTCGGCCGCATCGCCGAATCGAAAAACGACCTCTCATCGGCGCGAACGTACTACGAGGAAATCAGCCACTCCTACCCGAATTTCTACTACAGCCTCCTCGCCCGCAACCGCCTGGCCGACGCAAAAATCGCCGCCGCACAAAATCCCTCACCCGCCGTGCGCGACTTCCTGACCAACGTCAAATTCCCCCTCCGCCGCCGTGTTGAGGACTTCACCGCCAACCCCGCCACCCGCATACGCCTCGAGCGCGCCGGACTCCTCTTCAGCGCCGCCCTCGACTCGCTCGCCGAAGGCGAACTCCGCTTCGGAGGCAAGACCGACGCGCAAGGCCCCGTCATCGCCATGGAACTCGCCGCAAGCTCAACCCGCCGCGGCCAGCCCGATCAGGGCATCCGCTGGATCAAGGCCATGGCCCCCGCGTATTTGATGTACCCCATCGAATCCGCCCCCCGCGACTTCTGGCGCTACGCCTTCCCGCTCCCCTACCGCGATGTGTTGGAAAAGTATTCGAAGGAACAAGGCCTCGACCCCTTCGTGATGGCCGGCCTAATCCGCCAGGAGTCGGAGTTCGACGCCCGCGTCATCTCCTACGCCCACGCCTACGGACTGATGCAGATCCTACCTTCGACCGGCCGCGAACTAGGCTTCCGCCTAGGCATCCACCGCGTCGCCACGTCGGATCTCTTCAATCCAATTCTCAATATCCAACTCGGGACGTTTTACGTGAAGAGTCTGCTCGCCGGCTTCAACAACGAACTCGAGCGGACGCTCGCTTCTTACAATGCAGGCAAAGGCCGCGTCACCCAATGGCTCACCGGAGCCCCCGCATACCGCGAGCCCGCCGAATGGGTCGAAACGATCCCCTTCGATCAAACCCGCGGCTATGTAGAATCCGTGATCCGCAATGCGGACTTCTACCGCCGCCTGTATGCCAATCATCCCTGGGAAGCAACGGCGGTTGCATACAAAGCTCCCGCCCCCGCACCGGCTCGAGCCGCAGCGTCCACGAAAGCGAAGCCCAAAGCGAAAGCAAAGCGCCCCGCCGCGGCATCGTCGTATCGCCTCAACCACCCGCACCCGAAGCCGCCCTCATCGAACTGAGCCGATGTCGATCGACGAGTTTGTCCGGTACAGCCAGGTGCTCCATAGGTTAACTGCGGATTTTGTACGCGCAGTCCCCGATGGCAAGTGGAACTTCACCCCTGACTCACGCTTCGCACCGTTTTCAAAGCAACTACGCCACGTCGTCTGCGCCCGCGGAGTCTACACCGCCGACCTCGCCACAGGAAAAGTCGATTGGACGCGCAAGCACGAACACTACTCGCGAAACGCAGCTCGCCGCGCTCAATGACCAGCAGCGTCGCCTCCTCGTCACGCTCAAAACCGTCGACATCGCCGCGCCGATCGATTTGGAACGGAACCCCATTAACCTTCGCGACATTCACCTGGGAGTTCGTTCAACACGAGGCGATCCATCACGGCGAGTGGAGCGTCTATGCCACACTCGCCGGATTCAAAACGCCGCTCAGTTGGCGCACCTCATGGGGCCTCTAAACTCTCTTGTTTGCGAGGCCTCTGCGAAACCTTTGCGAACTCTGCGCGGACCCCCTCGGCCTCGGAGGGCTAAAGCAGCTTCCTCAAATCCTTCGCCACCTTCCCCTGACTCTCCGCCACCGCCGGATACACGATATGCCCGTCATACGTATTGACGCCCTCGAATATCGCCTGGCTCTCATGACACGCCCGCGATAATCCCTTATTCGCCAACGCCACCAAATACGGCAGCGTCGCATTGTTCAACGCGAACGTGGACGTCTGCGCCACCGCCGCCGGCATATTCGACACGCAATAGTGCAGCACATCGTCGACGAAGTAAATCGGATCCGTATGCGTCGTCGCATGCGAAGTCTCGAAGCACCCACCCTGATCGATCGCCACATCGACCACCACCGACCGCTTCTTCATCGCCGAAATCATGTCGCGCCGCACCAGCCTCGGCGCGGACGCCCCGGGAATCAGCACCGCTCCAATCACCAGATCCGCCTGCGCCACAGCTTCCCGCACCGTGTGGACGTTCGACGCCAGCGTCACAATCCGACTTCCCCAAATATCGTCGAGATACCGCAGCCGATTCAGATTGCGGTCGATGATCACGACGTGCGCGCCCAATCCCACAGCCATCTTCGCCGCATTCGTCCCCACCACGCCGCCGCCTAAAATCACGACATTCGCCGCCGCCACGCCCGGCACGCCGCCCACCAGGATCCCTCGCCCGCCGTTCGGTGCTTCCAGATATTGCGCCCCGACCTGCACCGCCATCCGCCCCGCGACTTCGCTCATCGGAGTCAGCAGCGGCAGCGATCCATCACTCTCGCGGATCGTCTCATAGGCGACCGCATTGACCTTCGTCTTCACCAGCTCGTCCGTCAAATCCGGCAGCGGAGCCAGATGCAGATAGGTGAACAAATTCAACCCCGGCCGGAAGTGCGGATACTCCGACTTCTGCGGCTCCTTCACCTTCACAACCCAATCGGATTGCGCCCACAGCTCCGAGGCCTCGATGACGATCTTCGCCCCCGCCGCCACATACTCGGCATCGGAAAGCGAACTGCCTTCGCCCGCGGACTCCTGCACCAGCACCTGATGCCCGGCTTCAACCAGCGATGTCACGCCGCTCGGGATCAACCCGACACGACGCTCCTGGTCCTTGACTTCCTTCGGAACGCCAATGATCATAAATTTAAATTTTGCTCCTACGACTTGGGAGGGACTAAAGATGATGCCGGCACAACTCCCGGCGCGGCCTGCGGACTCACCGAACTCGCCGTCACCGCTCGCTTCGGACCGAGTCCCAGCCCGATCAGCGAGAGCGAACTCAACTTGCCGTCCGCATCCAGGTTCTGTTCTTTTTGGAACCGCTTCATCGCATCGATCGACTCCGCGTCCCAAACACCACTCGGCTCGCTGTGCAAATAACCCTTCTGCACCAGCGCCGCCTGAATCTCTTTGTACCGGTCGGAAGTCGGCTGCGCCTGCGGAGGATGATAAGCCGGGCGGCTCCGCACCGGCGTCCTGCTCGTAGCGTATTGACGCTGCCTGCCGCGCGAAGTGTTCGAATACCGCGACCACTGCTGTGTCGGCTGAACTCGTCCGCGCGTCGTCGTTGCCGTCGACATCTTCTGCGTCGGCGCATGCACGCCGGCCTTCGACGGAGCGTACGCCGGCCTGGAATTTGTCTTGGTAGCCTGCTGCGCGAGCGGCTTCTTCACCACCCCCGCCGGAGCTTTATGCGCCACGCCCGTCTTAGTGGCCGTGGGAACTGGCTTCTTCGCCGGCTGAGTCGCAGGCGCCGCAACGAGGCCCACACTCGAGCACATAAGGATGAGGGCCGACGCCCAATACATGGTACGCACTGATCTCCATTATAGGACTATAAGCGCCGATACAGCACGCGAAATCTGCGAGTTGCCCCGTCCATATAGTCTTC
>DASXZC010000664.1:0-9121 GCA_036502165.1 Bryobacteraceae bacterium | reverse complement strand
CAGGCGTTCGATGGCGTCCACGATGCCATCGACTGAGCCGGGTTTCGCGAGCAGCAGGTGCTCTTCGTGCGTGGCGAGTTGACGCACGACTTCGAGATTGCTCGAGATCACGGGACGTCCGGAGGCGAGGCCTTCGAGGACTTTTAAAGGGCAGCAGCCTTGCAGTGCGTTGCGGTCGTTCCATACGAGGGGCGCGAGTATGACGCTTGCGTGCGAGAGTTGCTCTGCTAGTTCCTCTTGCGCGATCGGTGGGTGGAGCGTGACTTGCGCCGCGAGTTTGGCGGAGAGACGTTCGAGGGCTTCGCGGCGCCCGCGTCCTCCGGTGCCGTAGATCTTTAGGGGAACATTTACACGGGCGGCGGCGCGGATCGCAAGGTCCACGCCTTGCCAGGTGGAGAGAGTGCCGAAGTAGACGAGGGATCCTTCGTTTTCGATTGGATTGCGGGGACGGAACAGGGCGGTGTCGACTCCGTTGGGGATCACTTCGATTTGCTCGGGATTTGCGCCTCGGGAGCGGATCAGGAAATCGCGGGTCACGGCGCTCGGCGTGACAATTCGGGCCGCCGCTGAGACGCAGGCGCGTTCCTGGGCGATGATTTTTCCCATGAGCTCGCGGTCGTCTTCACAGCCGGGATAGCGGTATTTCAATTCGATCGAGGGGAGTCCGTTGACTTCGAAGATCAGGGCGGCGTGCTTGCGGTTGCGGAGGATTGGCAGGCCTTCGAAGATGGAACGGAACTGAACGATTTCGAAATCGCGCGGGGCGAGCCAGTGGGAGAGTGCGCGGCCGAAGCAGAGTGCGCGATCGATGAGCGTCGGGCCTAACGCGGGGAGTTCCCAATGAATGACTCCGGGCCAGCGCTCGATGGGATCGGGGGACGGCTCGCCGACGGTGACGAGATCGATGGCGCTCCACTCCGAGGCGAGGCCGCGGGCGAAGGCTTCGATGTGAGTGGAGGCTCCTTTGGGGGCGGGGACGCGGTCGAATGTAATGTAGGCGAGGCGCGGCACGCTTTGTTAAGATAGCGCGGGGGGACGGGCATCCGATGGCGTTCGATCAACGGAAACTCGAGAAGGAGTTCGTGTTCGCGGGCAAGGGGACGGCGGCGGAGCTGCTGACGGAGCTCGATCAAATTGCGGCGCTCGAGAAGAAGGGGGCACTGAAGCCGAGGCGCGTGCGGCAGGCCGCGTTGGCGGTTTTTATGATCTTGTCCGTGGTTTGGGTCAAGCTCGACAATCCCTTGATGCTTGTGCTGGCCATTGTCGTTCCGATTGGATTGTTCATTTACTCGTTATTCCTCGGCTGGGGGCCGGTGCTTCACCCGCGCGTCGAACTTCTGAAGCTCGCGTTGAACGCGTTGAATCAGGATGCGGGAAAGAAGACGCGCTTCGATGTGATGCTGCGCCTGCAGGAGAAAACCGAATCGGTAAAAGGCCCTGGCACGGGTATTTATACCAGAGACTCCTGGCTCACGTTGAGCGGACGCCTGGGCGACGGCACAGTGATTTCGGAAGCGTACATCGACCTGCTGCGCGAGCGGTCGAAGCGGGGCCGCAGCGGGAAGACGAAGTACAAGAAACGCCGCCAAACGATGGTGCGTGTGCAGCTCGATTACGATCGTGAGCGGTACGGGGACGCGTCGGTTGCGGCGGCGCGCGTGCAGGCGCCGTTCCGTCCTTCGACCGCGGCTGGTCCAGTGCTGTACAAGGCTGTTCAAACGACGGACCGTATGATCGCGGTAAAGGCGCTCGTTCAGGAAAGTCCGGCGCCGACGAATCTGCATGCGGTTACGGAAGGGGTTCTGCTGGGGGCGTACCGGATCCTGAATTTGGCACGGCGGGGCGTGGTGGCGACGGGAAGGGCGTCATGATTCCCGGACCCTGGAAATGCCCCAAGCGCGTGGGATTTCTGTTCCCACGCCCGTGTGAGCGGCCGACGCCGATTGGTTGTCCGGATTGCAACAACGGGACGATCGACGATCCGTATCGAAGGCGCACGCGCAGCGGGTATTCGGACAACGACGATTTCGACGGGTACGATTCGTCTGAGATCGGTGGTTGGGACGATTCGGACTCGACGGCGCCTGCTTTTGCTGGAGGGGATTCGGGCGGCGCGGGGGCGTCGATGGATTTCTCGGAAGCGGACGGCGAGAGCCTGGGCGGATCCGATAGCAAGGACTTCGAGGACGATCTTTCGGCCAGTTGAAAATCCTGATCTATGCGCTGGGCGGAGGATGGGGCCATCTGACGAGGGCTGCCGCGTTGGCGCGTGCTTTGCGGCCCGTCGAGGCGTCGATTCTGGCGAACAGTCCGTATTGCGCGGTCGTGCGGGAGGCGATGCCTTGGCTTGCGATTGAGTCCGTCTCGAGCCGCGAGGAGGCCGCTGCGTGCGTTGCGGGGTCGACGGCGGACGTTCTCGTCGTCGATACGTTCCCGCGGGGGTTGGGCGGGGAGCTTGCCGCGGTGCTGCCGGAGTGGGGGACGAGGAAGAGGATCCTCATCCATCGCGATCTGTCGCCGGAGTATGTGCGGTGGGCGACAGGGATCCGGGAGTTTGTGGCGGCGCAGTACGACTGCGTTTTGTGTCCGGGCGAGGCGGGGGCGTTTGGCGATCTTCCGCACGCGAGGATGACTGCGGGGTGGATTGTGAGGGGGCCGGTCGAGATTGATGCGCCGGCGTCGCCGGTGGTCATTTGCGCGGGCGGGAATCCGGATGAGTTGGGTTGGTATGAAGAGGTGGCGCGGCTGCTGCCTGACGCGGCGTGCGTGGGGGATGCGCCGGGGTGGATCCGCGTGTGGCCAGCGATTGATTGGATCGCGAGGGCGCGCGTGGTGATCGGCGGGGCGGGGTACAACACCGTTAATGAATGCCTCGCGACGGGGACTCCGCTGATCGCGAGGGCTTGGGCGCGTAAGTACGATCGCCAGCGGGAACGTGCCGAGCGCGCAGGGGCGACCATTGTCGAGACGCCGGCCGAGGCAGTGCGGGCGGCGAGGGAAGTATGCAAGCCGCCGGCTGCGCTCTCCTCGAATGGGGCCGTTGAGGCGGCGAAGTGGATTCTAGCGCCAAGCTCCTAGGATGAAGCCCATGAGCGTGAGCGCGACGGTCATGTAGCCGCCGTTCACGAGCACATACGAGAGAGGCCGGCTTTCGAACAGCGAGATGATCCCGATGCCCATGAAGACCCAGCCGAAGCCGGCGAGGAATCCGGCGGTGGCTCCCCAGGCGGCGGTGGTTTTCGGGTCGTTCAGGAACATGGCGAGGTTGAAGGCCATGATCAGCGACAGGATGAAACTGATGCCGAAGGTCTTGCCGGGCGAGGCAGGGGGACGGTCGTCCGAAAATCCGTTGGCGCGCTTCCACATTTTCGCGAAGAGGACGGAATACCAGAGTCCTCCGACGACGAAGGCCGAGACGGCGGCGGCGAGAATCGCCCAGATGTTGAGGGTTTGCATGTTCATTTTACGGTTCCGGGTCCCCATTCCTTGTTCCAGTCGAGCGGGCCGTCGACGAAGCGGCGTTTGAGCGTTTCGAGCAATTGCGCGTTGCCGGAGGCGAGATAGGCGTAGGCGTCATCCCATTCTTTGCCGGATTTCCATCCTGTCTGCGTTAAACGTACAAGGGTAGACGAGTCGCCTTTCGATTCGAATTGAAATTTCGCAGTCGTGCGTTCGGCGCGGACGGTGGGGAATTTTTCGGGGGCCATCGCGGACATGACGACTTCCTCTTCGGGGATGAAACTGAGGATCGTGCCGCCGCCGGTTTTGCCGCCGGGGAAGTGGGCGGTCCACTCGCCGCCGGGACGGAGCTCGGTGATGGCTCCGGGGGTGAGCCAGGTGCTGAGGCCGTCGCTGGTGGTGAAGGCGCGCCAGACGTCCGCGCGCGGGGCGGGAATGAGGACTTCGAAGATCAGGGCCTTGACAGGGTCGCTCTGCTTAACGACCGTGACTGAAGAAGGTTGCGCGGCTTGTGCGGCGGCGGTTATGAGGAAGAGAATTGGGAGTCGCATAGCTACTTACTTGATCGTTCAAGTAAAACATAGGTATCCTGGTTGATGCAAGGGTTTTTTGATGTCGAAGTCCTCGGGCACACGCGACCGTCTGGTCGAATCGGCTCGCTTCCTGTTTTGGGAGCGGGGATTCGCGGGGACGAGTATGGCCGATTTGCTGGCGCATTCCGGGGTGAATTCGGGCAGCTTCTATCACTTCTTCGAGAGCAAAGAGGCGCTGTTGCGGGACGTGTTGCAGGGGTACCTGGGGGCGCTGTGGCCGATGGTGATCGATCCGGCGTTTGCGACGACGGAGGATCCGGTGGGGCGGATCTTTGCGATTCTGGCGGGGTATCGCGAGCGGATCCTCATGACGGGGTGCCAATACGGGTGTCCGCTGGGACGGTTGGCGCTCGAGATCGATCCGGAGAACCGGCCGGCGCATAGGCTGATCGCGGACAATTTCCAGGGCTGGATCGGGGCGGTGAAGGAGTGCCTGGAGAAGGCGCAAGACCGGCTGCCTGCGGGGACGGATCTGGACGCCCTGGCGACCTACGTCCTGGCGGTGATGGAGGGCGGGGTGATGATTTCGCGATCCTCGGGGGCGGTCGAGCCGTTCGACCGGAGCATCGCGCAGTTGCGGGAACACTTCCGCTTATTGCTCGACTCACGCAGCCGGGCGGCTACATGAACAGGGCGCTGACGCTGCCATCCTCGTGAATGGACTGGATTGCTTTCGCGAGCAGCTTCGAGACGGACATGACCTTGATGCGCGAGCAGGCTTGGGCCTCGGGGCGCAAAGGGATCGAGTCGGTGACGACCACTTCCTCGATGTTGCTCTTCTCGATGCGCTCGATGGCGGGGCCTGAGAAGACGGCGTGAGTGGCGCTGGCGCGGACGGATTTCGCACCGGCGGCGAGCAGGGCTTCGGCGCCGTGGACGAGCGTTCCCGCGGTATCGAATAAGTCGTCGACCATGATGCAATGCTGGCCTTCGACATCGCCGACGATGTGCATGACTTCAGCGACGTTCACTTCCGTACGGCGTTTGTCGATGATGGCCAGGGGAGCGGAGAGGCGTTTCGCAAAGGCGCGGGCGCGTTCGACGCCGCCGGCATCGGGGGAGACGATCGTGATGTCGTTGCGGCCGGGCACGACCAAGGGGCGGAAATGATCGATGAAGACGGGCAAAGCGAACAGGTGATCGACGGGGATTTCGAAAAATCCCTGGATCTGGGCGGCGTGCAGGTCGAGGGCGAGGATGCGGTCGGCGCCGGCGGTTTCGAGGAGACGGGCGACCAGCTTCGCCGAGATCGGCATGCGGGGACGGTCCTTACGGTCCTGGCGGGCATAGCCGTAATAGGGCAGGACGGCCGTGATGCGCTGGGCGGATGCGCGTTTGAGGGCATCCATCATGAGCAGCACTTCCATCATGTTCGATTCGACGGGAGTGCAGGTCGGCTGGACGACAAAGACGTCCGCGCCGCGTACGTTTTCAAGCACTTGCAGATGGATTTCTCCATCCGAAAAGCGCTTGACCTCGGCTGCTGCCAAACCGGTGCCTAGTTCAGTCGCGATCGCGCGCGCCAGAACGGGATTGGCGCCTCCAGTGAACACTTTCAGTCGTTCGAATCTCATCGTTCGTACCGGCTTAGGGGCGGCCATACCTTTACAAGAGTATGACGTTTTAGGCAATTCCACCAGAGACTTTGGTACTGCCGGCGTGTAACAAACGCCAATGGGCGCGAGGGAAATCCCTTAAATAGTTTCATTGCAGCACCTTCCGCTACCTTATCAAAATGTGGGTATGGAGTAGGAAAAATCCCGAAGATCGATGATCCGCTACCGCTCATGCGGATGGTGGAGGCTCCGGCGCGTTTGAGGGCACTCGCGGCGCGGCGTAATTCGGGGTGTTGGGCGTACACGGCGGACTCAAAATCATTTTTTCCACAGGCTTCCCATTCCTGGGGATTGAGATAGATTGCGGGGGCGGTGCCACCGGTCTCGCGATTGAGGGCTTCAAAGGCGGCGGGGGTCGAGACGTGGACGGGCGGGGTGACTAGGAGTCCGCGGGCGGGGAGGACGTCGGAGAGGGGGTAGAGCTCGGTGCCGCGGCCGAGTCCGAGAGCGGTGCCGCCGTAGAGGAAGAAGGGGACGTCGCTGCCAAGATCGGCGGCGAGGTCGTGGAGCTTTGGGAGGGGGAGGGGTTTGCCGCCGAGGAGGACGGGGAGGGCGAGGAGGACTGCGGCTGCGTTCGAGGATCCGCCGCCGAGGCCGCCGCCGAGGGGGATTTGCTTATCCAATTCGAATCGGATGGCGCCTTTGGCCTTTGTTTTTTTGAGGATGGCTTCGGCGGCGCGTAGAATCAGGTTGTTAGGGATGTCGACGTTGCCGGCGATGGAGAGGGTCTTCTTGGCGCCAGGCGTGTACTCGATCGTGATGCGATCCGCGAGGGAGATGGTCTGGAAGATGGTGCGGAGTTCGTGAAATCCGTCGGGGCGCTTGTGGAGGACTCGCAGGTCGAGATTGATCTTCGCGAGGGAGGGGACGACGGCGCGCCGGACTGTGTCGGTCGCTGGCATTTCCTTTGTTTAGTAGTGGATGAGGGAGTGGACGTCGTGGCCGACGAGCTTGTCGCGGCCGTTCAGGAAATCGAGTTCGACGACGAAGCCGAGGCCGGCGATGGTGCCGCCCATGCGGGTTACGAGCTCGGCAACGGCGGCGGCGGTTCCACCGGTCGCGAGGACGTCGTCGACGATCAAGACGCGCTGGCCACGTTCGACTGCATCCTTATGAATTTCAAGGGTATCGGTGCCGTATTCGAGGGCGTACTCAATGCGTTCGACGGGAGCGGGGAGCTTTTTGGGTTTGCGGACGGGGACGAAGCCGGCTCCGATAGCGTAGGCGAGGGCGGGGGCGAAGAAGAATCCGCGGGCTTCGATACCGATGACCTGATCGATATTGGCTCCGGCGTAGCGGGATTTGAGGGCGTCGAGGACGCCGCGGAGTCCTTGAGGGTCTTTGAGGAGGGTGGTAATGTCGAAGAAATTGATCCCGGGCTTGGGGAAGTCGAGGACTTCGCGGATCATGGTTTTGAGCTGGGTCATTTTGGCGCGGGTGGAAGGGTGATTTTAGCATACTAGGCGGCCTGGGCGTGGTAGGCTGAGACGTGGGATCAATGGACAACATCCACGAGAATAAGACGCCCTCTTCCAAGGTCTTGGAGGGGGAACTCGGATTCGCGCGCGGGGCGTTTGAGATGCCGGATTTGGAGGCGTTCAATGCTGCGCTGGATCCGGAGACGTTCGAGGCTGCCAGCGTGCCCCAGGTTTAAGTGGGTCTAAAGTTGATTTTCCCGTTGCTTTCTTCGCTTCCGTCTGATATGCTAAAAAGAAGTTAGTATCTCTCAAGAAAAGGAGGCCCGTACGTGATTGGCAATGTTTACTTCGAACACACTCTAGCAAATTCGGATGGCCTTCTTATCATGCGCACCCGCTAATTCGCAGGTCAGGCGCAGCAGCCCTCCGTTCCGCAATTCTTCTCTTTTCATCACAATTTGAACCCGGCGGGTCCTCGTGCGAGCCGTCTAGCTTTTCCCTTCGCACACCCTCATTTATCCGCCATTCTGTTTGAAACAGAATAAACGTCAGCCGGATTGTCTTTGTTAGACGCCGGTTGGCAAACCTGTAATCCCCGTTTATTTGGGAAAGACGGATTATTTTTCAAGAAAGGAGGTACACGAACGTGAATCGGAAATCCCGTTTGCAAGTGATCGGCGGCAGGCCGGCGGAAACGCGCCGGCTTTGCGATCGCTGTTGGAGCGGCGTCGTTATGCGCAGCGCCCATGCGGGCGAGGACGAGGTTTTTTGCCAGGTCATTACACGCCCGGTCGCAAATGACATCGTCCAATGCAACTGCTTCGCTGAACGTGAGGGAACCAAGGTTCAAGCGGCCCAGGTACACGAATCCGCCTGGGTCGCCTAGGAAAAGACGCGAAAGAAATAAGGAGCGCAGTTATGGCTGCACTAATAAAAGACACGCGCAATATACGATCGGCACGCGAGCTGGTCGAGTTCGTACGTACACAAACCGAGAGCCGCGGCTGGGGACGCGGGCTGCGCACGGCTGTTTCCGAATGGTACATGCGGCAGCCGATTGCGAGGCTGGCGGTTGAAGTCCTGCCGGATCTTGCGGCGCATCGTCACATCGTCCGAAGGGCGCACCCGAAACCGCGCACGCTGGCACAGAACGCGTTCTTCCAATGGGTGACGACCGGGGAGCTGGGCCATCTGGCGACGGCTGAGCTCCGCGCGGGGCAGTTCGGAATTGTGGAGGCGGTCGAGCGGTTGCACGCGACTCCGGATCTGCACGAGGCGGTGCGGCTGATCGAGGAACTCACGCTGGCGCCCGAGTTGGTGCCGCCGGTGTGGAAGCGTTCGCCGCGGGTGTGGGAAGCGTTGCTTCCGCATGCGGCGGTCGAGTCTCTGGTCGCGCACTTGCGCGTCATCGGGGAGTCGGGTGTGTACGAGGATCCGGCATTGTCGGCGATGCTGATCGCGCGTTTGTCGAACCGGGCGAAGTTGGCGGCGCTGGGCGCGGGGGCGCTCGAGTCCGCGCTCGCGGAGTACCGGACGGTGGCGCGCGGGCATGCGGGAGTGGAGCAGGTGCTGACGGCGGCGCTGCGTCCTGAGTCCGCAAGAAGGTGCGCCTAAAATGGAGAGAACCTCCATGGACGCACCTTCTTTACGCACGCAAGTCCGCCGGCTGCCGAAGCGTGGCCAATACGATCCGGCAGTCATACACGCGATTTTGGACGAGGGATTTTTATGCCATGTCGGATTCGTGCATGAAGGCTCGCCGGTGGTGCTTCCGACTAGCTATGGGCGCTCGGGCGATACGCTCTACATACATGGGTCTGCGGCGAGCCGGATGCTGAAGACGCTCGAGCAGGGCGTGCCGGTGTCGATTGCAGTGACGCTGGTCGATGGGCTCGTGCTGGCGCGCAGCGCGTTCCATCATTCGATCAACTACAGGTCGGTGGTGATCTTTGGGACGGCGGTTGCGGTGACGGATCCGGTCGAGAAGAACGAAGCGCTGCGGCTGTTTACCGAGCAGTTGATCCCGGGAAGGTGG
>DASXZC010000663.1:0-13756 GCA_036502165.1 Bryobacteraceae bacterium | reverse complement strand
CGCGCTGCTGCTCGGATACTTGTATTCACACGCCACCACGCGCTATTTGAGACCCAAGACGCAGGCGATTCTCCACTCGATCCTGCTGATCTTGAGCCTCGGCGTACTGATCGTGATGTTGCAGCTCCCCGGATCCTCCGGATGGAAGCCTGTGGATGAAAAAACGCCACTGCTGCGCATCCTCGTGCTACTCGGCGCGACCGTCGGACTGCCGTATTTGATGCTCTCGACAACGGGGCCGCTCATCCAGGCCTGGTACGTCCGCGCAACCGGCGGCGCCATCCCGTACCGTCTCTTCGCCCTCTCGAATTTCGGATCGTTCCTCGCGCTGCTCAGCTTCCCCTTCGTCGTCGAACCGCTGCTCAGCTCGCGCGAGCAGGTGTATGTATGGGGCGCCGGCTTCGGCATCTTCGCCTTCCTGACGATGTACACCGGCTGGCGGACTTTGCAGTCGACCGGCAATATCGAAAGTGAAGCCGAGCACGACCACACTGCGCAAGAGTCCGCCCCGTTCGTGCGCATTCCATTCAGGGCGCAACTCTTGTGGATCGCACTCGCGGCGACTGCATCGATCATGCTGCTGGCCATCACCAGCCAGCTCACCCAGAACGTCGCGCCGATCCCCTTCCTCTGGGTGCTGCCGCTCAGCATCTACCTGCTGACGTTCATTCTTAGCTTCGAAAGCAACCGCTACTACAAACGCGAAATCTTCCTGCCCCTGCTCGCGATTGCACTCGCGTTTGCCGCGGCATTATTGATGGAAGACAATCGCTCGGGCTTCTGGCCGATCTACGCCTGGGCCGCGATTCTGTTCGTCTGCTGCATGGTCTGTCACGGCGAACTCGCATCGCAAAAGCCGCATCCGAAACAACTGACGCTGTTCTTTCTCATGGTCTCGATCGGCGGCGCCATCGGCGGATCGTTCGTCGCAATCCTCGCGCCGCTTGCATTCGAGTCGTATTGGGAACTCCCCATCAGCCTGACCTTGTGCGGCGGACTGGCCGCGTGGGTCTTCTGGTCGAAAGAGGTTCGAACCACCGCATTTCTTCCCAATCGCTGGCGCATCGCGATGTTGATCGCGCTAGGCATCAGCTTCTCAGGACTCTTGCTGTTCTACCGCCGCGAGTCCGAAGAAATCTGGAAGCGTCAGTTGCACCTCGCGGTTCCGCTCGCCATGATCTTCACGGCGCTCGTCGCCTGGGCCGTGATCCAGGATTCCGGAGCCGGCCCCGCCGCCATCAAAATGGATTGGATCGCCGTCGGATTCGGACTCGTCTGTGTCGCTCTGCTCACTCGCGATGTCGGCATGCGCTATGGATACTTCCTTCCCCAGGAAATCATCGGCGCCGACACCGAAGACCTCGGCTTCGGATTTCTCGCCACACTCGCCTCGATGGCGGCGATAGCGGGGCTGCTGAGTGTGACCGGACCGGCTTCCAGTTTGAGCTCCAAACGTCTCGGCATTCTGTTCGCGGTGCTCGCGGTCGCGCTCGGCGGACACTTGCTGAAATATCAGCTCGCCGCCATGAGCCACCTCGAGGACACCGACTCGTACCGCCTGGTGATCCGCAATTTCTACGGAGTTCTCAAAATCCGCGATCAGTCCGGCAGCGACACCACTCCGCCCGAACGCGTGCTAGTGCATGGAACCATCAATCACGGCGCGCAATTGCTTGACGACAGGCAGCGCCGCGTGGTCACGACCTACTACAATCCGAAATCCGGCTTTGGACGGATGATGCAAATCGAGCAGCGCAAAGGCCCCCTCAAGGTCGGCATCACCGGCCTCGGCGCCGGCGTCACTGCCGGATTCTGCCGCTCCGGCGATACCTTCCGCTTCTATGAACTGAACCCGCTGGTGCTGAGCATCGCGCGCACCTGGTTCACCTTCCTCGCCGACTGCCCCGCGGATAAAGAAGTCTATCTCGGCGACGGCCGTCTCAATCTCGAGCGCCAGGCGAGCCAGCAGTTCGACGTCCTCGCCATGGATGCATTCTCGAGCGACTCAGTTCCCGTCCATCTGCTCACGACCGAGGTCTTCGGACTCTACAAACGTCACTTGAAATCCGACGGCGTACTGGCCATCAACGTCTCGAACCGCTATTTGAATCTGACGCCCGTCGTCAGCGGAAATGCCGACGCCAACGGGATGTCGTGCGTACTCGTGTCCGATGATGGAAACGACGAAGAGTACTTCACGCCGACATCGTGGATGCTGTGTTCCTCCAATGCGCAAGTCTTCGAGGATCCGCTGTTCAAGGGCGATGAGACCAAACATCCAAAACCAAATCCGAAGATCCGCCTGTGGACGGACGACTACAGCAACCTGTTTCAGATTCTCAAAAAGCGCGGCGTCGACGAGTAGCGGTCTACTTCAGCTCCACCACCGGCACGTTGAATGCGAAGGTATTCACGACGCCCTTGCGTTGGAACTGCACCCACACCCGATAGATGCCCGGCCGCGGGAAGATCATATTGAATTGAACATGCGGACCCCCATTCGCCAGGAACGGATGGTTGTGGATCATATCCACCAGATCCTCGCTGGCCGCCAACATATGGCCCCACGCGCCAATGTATTTCTCCAGACCATCGCCGGGCGTGAGGTCGAAAAACATGAGCGTTTTGAATCCCGCGATCGGCTGCGGCGGATCGAGCGTCAGCTTCGCGCTCGTGTTTGCGGATTTCTGTTCCGACATGTCGACCGCGAGCTTCGGCGGACCTTCGCCAACCGGAGGCGTACCCTGCACGAAGATCGTGTTCGTCGTCAACTGCGGCGTCCCGCCCTTCGGATAATAATCGTTCAGTACGCGGTACATGCCCGGCTCGGTAAACGTCCACGGCAGTCGAAAAATGCCGTCTTTGCCCAACACAGGATGGATATGGTTGAAGCTCTTCAGATCCCGGCTGACCAGAAACAGATGGCATAGTTTCTCGTGGACGATCTGGAATTCCGTCACCCGCTTGCGCGTCTTCGGATCGAGCATCTCGAACGACAACTCCGTTTCCCGTCCGGGACGAATCGCTCGCGGATTCGTTCGGACTTTCACGATGTACTCGACGAAGTCCGGAATGCCTGGCACCAGCGTCATCCCGCACCGCGGACACTTGCCCGGACCTTTCATCCGTATGTCGCGATCCATCGGACAGACCCATTCAATGGGCGCCTCGGTGACTGGTTCAGCGGCGGTCGTCGGAGGTTGCTGCGGCGCCGGCTGCACTTCCTGAAACAGCAACACTCCTGCCAACAGAACCGGGATCAACGGAAAGACGGACATTTCGCTTACTATTATGACGCTCTCATTCGGGATCTAGTAAACTGCTCTGCATGTCGACTCCGAAAAAGATGACGCGCCGCGACCTCGCGTTCACCGCTGCCCTGTTGGCACAAGCCGGGGGATTGAAGGCAACGCCACAGGATCCCGCGCCCGCGCAGCCGTACACCGGCCCGCTCGAAGGATTTGAGAACAAAGTCCGCGTCGAGGACTTCGATCCAGTCGCCTGGACTCTCGCCCGCCACGAAACCGCGCCCATGCGCATGACCTTCAAAGCGGCCAATAAGAAGCAGGCCGAAGCCTGGCAGAAATCCTTCCATGCGAAACTCACAGAACTGGTCGGCGGCTTCCCCAAGGATCGCGTCGCACTCGGTCCTCAAACTCTCGAAGTGACCGACTTCCCCGACTACCGCCGCGAACGCTTCGTGATCGAGACTCGCCCGGGCGTCATGATGCTCGGCGTATTATTAACGCCCAAACTATCCGGCGGCCCGCCGAAGCACGGGTTCCCCACGGTCGTATGCGCGCCCGGCCACGGCCGCGGAGTCGACGACATCATCGGTGTAAACCGCGAAGGCAAACCGGAATCCAATCCGAAGAATATCTATCGCGACTACGCGTTGCAGGTGGTGCGGCAAGGTCTCGCCGCGGTCGCGATTGAAATGATGGCGTTCGGCTGCCGCCGGGATTCGAGAACTAAGAAGGAAGGCCTGGGAGCGAGCGCCTGTCAGCCCACCGCCGGATCGGCGCTGTTGCTGGGCGAAACGATGGTCGGATGGCGCGTCTATGACGTCATGCGTACGATCGATTGGATCGCGACCCGCCCCGAGCTCGACTCGAAACGCGTCGGATGCCTTGGCCTCTCAGGCGGCGGCACGTGTACGCTGTTTTCCGCCGCGCTCGACCCGCGGATCAAGGTTGCATACGTCAGCGGATATCTGAACACGTTCCGCGACTGCATCATGAGCATGTCGCACTGCATTGACAACTACGTTCCCGGGATCCTGCAATGGGGTGAAATGTACGATGTCGCGGCGCTGATCGCTCCGCGTCCGCTGTTTGTGGAATCCGGCGAGCACGATCCGATTTTCCCGTTGAAAGGTTCGCTCGACAGCTTCGCCCACGTCCAACGCGTCTATGAAGTGTTCGGAGCGAAGGAACATACGCAGCAGGAAGTGTTCCCCGGTGTGCACGAATTCTGGGGCCGGCAAGGATTGCCGTTCTTGAAGGCGAAGCTCGAGTCCGTCAAAGCCTAGGCGAGCGGTCCGCTGCGTTGCATCCCCGCGGACCGCCCGTCGTCATTCAAATCAGTTCGACGCCTTCTTATGCGCCAGCCGGCTGCAGGAATCGCCCGCGCCGAGCGTCTCGATAGCGTCCTTGCCTGCCTCCATGAATTCAATTTTGCCGTCTTTACCGATCACGAAGGTCACACGATTGGCAACGCCGTAGTCCTTATTGAGGACTCCATATTCTTCACTTACTTTACGGTCTTTGAAATCGCTGAGGAGGGGAAAGCTCAAGCTGAGCTTGGATACAAATTCTTTTTGGGAGGGTGTGTTATCGGTGCTGATTCCGAATACTTCGGCATCGGCATCGGCGAACTTTGGCATACCTAACTGGTACGCCTGCATTTCCTTCGTTCAGCCACCGGTGAAAGCGGCCGGAAAGAAGGCCAGCACAACGGTCTTCTTGTCATGGAAATCCGACAGCGATACCTTCCCGCCCGCTGTCGATACCAATGTAAAATTAGGGGCCACGTCGCCGACCTTCAAGGTCGTGGACATCGGTTTAGCCTCCTTTGCTTGTGCCCACATGGCAGCCGGCACAGCCGACGCCAAACAGGCAATGAGGAACATTCGTCTCACTTGGAACCTCCCTGAGAAAATTCTCGACCTGAATCCACTTCTGCTAGTAAACTGACGCGGATTCCATCCCTAAACGTTACCACCCGGCCGCCTGCATCTGATTGTTCACAAACCAATTCCGATCTATAATCTATCGTAAAGGCGAACGTCAGGCGATTTCTGGGAGGGACTCGCATGCGCCGCTACATCTATGTCCTCAGTCTGCTTGCTTGCAGACTCGCCGCTCAGGATCCTACATTTCTAGCCACTTGGAGCGGAACCACTCCGCTCAATGAAGCCCGCCAAAGCGCTTGCGCCGTGCGCCTCGCTGATGGCCAAATTCTAATCGCCGGAGGCATCGGCGTCGACGGCGTCCCACTCGCCTCTGCCGAAATCTATCAGGCCGACGGCACATTCGCCTCCGCGTCGCCGATGTTCGCGCCCCGCTCGCGCCATGCCTGCGTCCTGCTTCCCAATGCCCAGGTATTGGCTATCGGCGGCGACGGCGTGGGCACCGCTGAGCTCTACGATCCGATCGCCAACACCTGGCAGACCGTCGATGGCATGGGTCAGCCTCGCTCCGGAGCAACAGCCACGCTGCTTCGCGACCATCGCGTCCTGATCGCCGGCGGATCCGCGCCGGATGGCACGCCGCTCGATTCCGTCGAAGTGTTCAATCTGCAGGAAAGGACGCTCACGCCGTTCGACGCTCCATTGACCGCGCCGCGCGATGGATTTTCCGCCGTCCTCCAAAACGACGGCACCGTGCTGTTCATCGGAGGAACGAACTCCGACGGCGTCCTCGCTTCGATCGATATTTTCTCGCCTGCGGACGACTCGATCACGCCCGGCCCCGCGCTGAACGTTCCGCGCACCAGCCACTCCGCGACCCTCCTGCTCGATGGCCGCACTCTCATCGCCGGCGGATTCGACGGCAATCAGGAACTCGACACCGTCGAATTGTACGACCCGGCCGCGGGAGCCTTCCAACTGCTGGACGCGAAACTGCCAATCGCCCGCCGCGATCATCTCGCGCTGCTCGTCCCCGGCAATGGCGGAGTCCTCATCGCCGGCGGCCGCCAGGGCGACCAGGCCCAGTCCGCCACCGACTTGTTTCAACCTTTCGATAGCTCGATCATTCCGCTCGGCGATCTGACGTTGCCGCGTTCCGCGATGGCCGGCGCGGCCATCAGTGAAGGAACCATCCTCGCGACCGGCGGAGTCAACGCCGACGGTACCCAAGCCGGTTGCGGCATCCTCCTGCTTCCGGCCTTGCAGCTCGGTGAATCTCTCTACCGCCCGTCCGATCTTGTGCAAGTCTCGGGCTCGAACTTCCGCCCGAATACGAAAGTGAACTTCACGCTCGAGCTGGTTTCAGGTGGCGCCGCGGCGCTCTCGAACAGCCGCCTCCTGACCCCTTCCGCGACGACCGGCGGAGGAGGACAACTACTGATCGTCTCTGGTTTTTCCGCAGTATCCATCATGAACGCGATTGCGTCCGATGCCGGAAAGACCGTACTGATCATCGGCCAGACACCGGATGGCACGACTGTGCAGACCACGGCCCCCGTGCGGGTTGCGACTTCGATCAGCATCAACCAGCCCAGCGGACTCTACGCCGGATTGAACGGCACGTTCCTCGCGCAGCTCACCCGCGGCGCATCGACGGTGCCGATGACGGGCTTGTTCTCACTGTCCGCCACATCGGCCAGCGGCGGTTGCTTCACCAATGTGACGGACGGATCGTCGAACACGATCATCGTCTCCGAATTGCCGCCGGCGGGCGCGGTCACGTCGACGTTGAACACCAGCGGAACCGGCGCGCTCCTGTCGAAATCGGTGTCGGATGTGAGCCTCACTCCGCTCAAAGTGATCGCGTCCTACACGGGCGACACCGCGAACGATGCGGCCAGTTCGCTGATCTGTTTCCAGGCCGTCAGCCGGACGCCCACCCTCCAGCTTTCCGGCCCCGGCCCCACTGCGCTCGCCGGCTCGCCATTCAACTTGAGCGCGCTTGTGGCGGCTCAACCCGGGAGTCCGCAACCGAAGTTGAACGGAATTGTGAATTTCGCGTTCGGCGGCTTCCCGCTTGGCGCCGGCCAGACATCGGCCCAGGTCTTATCGCCGCCGTCGTTGACTTCGACGCGCTCCTTTACGCCACTGACGGTCGGCGCGCTGACCTTCACAGCGCAATATAGCGGAGATTCGTTCTTCGACAATACGGCCAGTGCCGCGCCTTTGACCGTGAACGTTCAGAAGGCGAACAGTTCCCTCGCGATGCCAAGTCCGCAGACGACGTTCCATTGCGACTCGGCCTACTCATCGACCGTGCTGCTGTCGTTCGCCCCCGCGCTCGGCCTCACGAACCAGACCCTCAGTTTGCAGAGCCGGAACACCGACGGTTCCGTGCGGACCTTCCCCGGTTCGACGGCCACAGTCAATGTGGTCAATCCCGGTCTGGCATCGGGGACGTTCAACGTCGCGAGCCTGCCGGCCTCAGTCACGTCGGTGCAAGCTGTCTTCGCCGGAGATCCACTCCTGAACGGATCCCAATCGGGGACGACCCAGCTCACGCTTGCAACATCGCCGTCGTCGGTTGTGGTGATCGCTCCGTCGAGCCCGCACGCGAATCCGGCGCCCTTTATCATCCGGGTCTCGCCGCAAGCCTGCAGCACGGTTCCGACAGGCAATCTCGAGATCCTCGACAACGGCTCGCCCGTGGCGATCTCGCCTGTGTCCGGCCCCGTCAACATCAGTGGATCATTCGTCGATGTAGCGGTGAGCCTGTCGCGCCCGCCGGGCCCGCACACGATTCAGGTGCAATATTCAGGCGACCGTGTCTATCAGCCGTCGACAAGCGCGCCGGTCACGGTCGTGTTCCAGTAGCTACTCGCCCCGCAGCGTCACCGCCGGATCGATCCGAACCGCATACAGCACCGGCGGCAATGACGCCAGCACCGCAATCGCCAACACCGTCAACGCCGGCGCCGCCAACATTGCCGGATCGGTTCCCTTGACTTGATAGAGCAGGGTTTCAAGGTAGCGCTGGGATGCCAACCCGGCCGCGAGTCCGGCTACGGATCCCATCACGAGCATCGTGGCAATCTCCGCCGACACACGTCCTGCGACCGTTCTCGACGGAGCGCCCAACGCAATCCGGATCCCAATCTCCCGCCGCCGCTCGAGCACTGAGTAGGTCAACACACCATAGAGCCCAATGCCCGCGAGCGTTAGCGCGACTCCCGCGAAGAACAACGCCAGCATCGCCAGCAAACGCTCACGCACGGTGTGCCGCTCGATGTGTTCCATCTGCGTACGCACGTTGGTGACTCGCATATCCGGCCGCGCCTGCGCCACTTCCTGTCGCAGCGTGGACCCCATCGCCAACGGATCCGGACCCTTCGTACGCACCGCCACCGTCATCTGGCTCGTCCCCCCCGGATTCCCCATCAACGGAATGTACACCGTCGGCCGCACCGGTTCGCGCAGATCGCGATACAACGCATCGCGGACGTATCCGGTGATCACCGTACTCATCACCTTTCCATCTCTGGTGACAGTCTCGAAGCTCTGCCCGACAGGATCGCGGCCGCCGAAATAGGAACGGGCGAACGCCTCATTCACAACAGCGATGCCCGGATACTTGTCGCCCGTCCGCAGATCGCGTCCGCCGATCATAGGAATTCCCATCGTCGCCAGCCACGACGGCGAAATTGCCAGGAAATACGGCTCCAATTGCCCATTGCGGAAGCCCTTTACGGTCAACCCGCTGTTCGTCCACGTAATGCCGCTCATCGGAGCCCAGCCCGAAATTCCGACCGACTCCACGCCCGCGACGGATTGCAAGTGTTGCCGCAATTCATCCCAATGCGTCGACGACTTGCCATCGCGCGTGAGAGTCTCGAGAGTCAAAACGCGCTCCGGCGAGAATCCCGTCGGCTCGTGCGTCAGCCGGTTCAGAGTCGTGACGAACAACCCCGTGACGAAACAGACAACGAAGCAGAACGCCACCTGCGCCGCGACCAGCGCATTCATCAAACGCCGCCGTGAATGCGGATCTTCGCCGCCCTTCAACGCACTCATCGGACGTACCGCCGATGCCCGCAACGCCGGAATCAATCCGAACAACAGCGTCACGATCAACGCCAGCACGGCCCCGAACGCAAGCACACGATAGTCCGCCGTGAGGATCAGCCGTGCCGGATTCGTCTGCGGATTGATCCGGCTCACCACGAACGGCGCCGCCTGCCACGCGATCACTCCGCCGAGCGCCGATGCCGCCGCCGCAATCAAGACGCCTTCGGTCATGATCAGTTGCACGAGCCGCGCACGCCCAGCGCCGATCGACACGCGCAGCGCCATCTCGCGCCGTCTCGCCGCCGCCTGCGCCGTCATCAGATTCGCGACGTTCGCGCACGCGATCAGCAGAACCAGCAGGACCACGGCGCCCAATACCATCAACGAAAGCCGGTAGTCCTTCTGCAAGTCCGACACGCCTGCCGATGCGCGCTCGAAATGAAGATCGGCTTCGACAAATTGTTTGATCGTCTCCGGGGTCTCACGCCCATCCATCGTCTTGGCTTTGTCGCGGCGAAACGCGGACATCGCCGCCCGCAACTGTTGCCGGATCCTCTCCTGTGCCACGGCCGGCCGCAAACGCACCCAAATCCGCAGCCATCCATAATTCGGATCGTCGATCGCTTTCACATTCGTCGTCACCGGCAGAAAAACATCCGCCACCGTGCCCGGCTCAGTGCCGGTGAAACCTTCGCCGCATACGCCAACGATCTCGTAGGAATCGTTGCCATAGCGAAACCGGCGGCCCACCACTCCCGGATCGCCGCCGAAGCGACGCATCCAATAATCGTAGGAAAGCACCGCCACCGGATGCGCGCTGGCCGCGACATCGTCATTCGCCGTGAGCAGCCGCCCCAACGCCGGCTTCAGTCCGAAGGACGAGAACATCCACCCCGACACCGATTGCTGCCAGAACTTTTCGAGTTCATCGTCCGAACGAAAGGTCAGCTCCGACCGCGACACGCTCGCCATCGCGATGAGGTCCGCCTGATCCCCCGCCGCCTTACGCAATGCCTGAAACTGCGGATAGTCGAAGATATGGCCGTTGAGGATCTTTCCATCGCTATCCGCCTCCGGAAATTCGAGCATGAACAGATTCGCGGGATTCGAAATCGGCAACGGTCGCAACAGCAGCGCGTCGACCAAACGGAACGCCGCAATCGAGGCGCCCATCGCGAGCCCCAGCGACACGATCGCCGCGAGCGATGCGGACTTGTTCTTGTTGAGTTGCCGCCATCCGAAGACGAAGTCCGCGCGCAGCCCGTCAAGCCACGTGATTACGCGGACGTCCCGGCTCCGCTCACGCGTCTGCAGCGGCGACCCTAACGCACGCCGCGCCTCGCGCGGATCCCGCCCCTCATCGATCGCATCGGCCACGTGCGACGCCAGTTCTTCATCGATCTCGTGATTCACGAGATCACTGCGGAATACGTTCTTGAGCCGCGTCCAAATCGACATCATCCCTCTTATTCCGCACGCAATGTTTCTGCCGGATCGATCCGCATTGCATACAGCACCGGCGGCAACGACGCCACCAGCGCCACCGCCAGCACCGTCAAAGCAGGCGCCAGCAGGATCCCCGGATCGGTGGCCTTCACCTGATACAGCAGCGTCTCGAGATATTTCTGCGACCCGAGCCCGGCGAGCACTCCGGCGATCGAACCAAGCGCCAGCATCACCGCCGCCTCGCCGGCCATCCGTCCCGCAACCGCCCGCAGCGGAGCGCCCAACGCCATCCGGATCCCAACCTCCCGCCTTCGCTGAACGGCCGTGTAGGTCAAAACGCCATATAATCCGATGCCCGCGAGCACCAGCGCCACACTCGCGAAAAATATGGAGAGCATCGCCAGTAGCCGCTCCCGCACCGTGTGATGCTCGATCAATTCCATCTGCGTGCGTATGTTGACGACGCGGAACTCAGGACTCGCGCGCACGACTTCCTGCCGCAACAACGACGCCATCGCCAGCGGATCGGCGCTGCGCGTACGCACCGCGAGCGTCGCCCAATGCGTCCCCGAAGGGCTCGCCTCGAGCGGCACATAGACCGTCGGTTGAATCGATTCGCGTAAGTTCCGGTAGCGCGCGTCGCGCACATACCCGGCGATCCGCGATCGCACATTCTTCCCATTGATCATGGTGTCGAAGGATTGCCCCACCGGGTCGCGCCCGCCAAAGAAGGCTCGCGCGAACGCTTCGTTCACGATCGCCGTTCCCGGAAAAACCTCCTCCGGACGTAGATCGCGCCCGTCGATCATCGGAATCCCTATAGTCGCGAGCCACCCTGGCGACACCGCCAGAAAATTAGGCAATGCCGGCGAGGGCGCACGCTCCGCGCCCACCGAGACACCCATCGACCACGACAAATCGTTCATGAGAGCCCAGTTCGAAATCCCCACCGCTTCGACACCCCCGACGGACTCGACATGCCGCCGCAATTCCTCCCAATGCGTCGACGGCTTTCCATCGCGCGTCACGGTTTCGATCGTCAAGACGCGCGCGGCATTGAATCCCGTAGGTAGATGTGTCAACCGGCTCAGGGTCCCGGCGAACAGTCCGTTGATCAAACAGACAACGAAGCAGAACGCCACCTGCGCCGCGACCAGCGCATTCATCAGCCGGCGCCGCCTGTGCGGATCGTCTCCTCCGCGCAGCGAACTCATCGGACGCACCGCCGACGCGCGCAGCGCGGGAATCAATCCGAACAACACCGTCACCGCCAGCGCCAGCACGCTCGCAAATACGATCAACCGCCAATCGGCCGTCAGTACGAGCCGCGCCGGATTATCCAGTGGATTGATGCGGCTCACCACGAACGGCGCGGCCCACCAGGCGAATCCGCTTCCCAACGCCGAGGCCGCCAGCGCGACCAGCACGCTTTCGGTCATCACCAACTGCACCAGCCGCGCGCGACCGGCGCCGATCGAAACCCGCAGCGCCATCTCGCGCCGCCGCCCCGCCGCCTGCGCTGTCATCAGGTTCGCGACGTTCGCGCACGCGATCAGCAACACCAGCAGCACGACCGCTGCCAATACAGTCAACGAGAGTCTATACTCGCGCTGCAATCCCGACACGCCCGCTGAGGCCGGATCGAGCAGCAGGTCCATATTGAGATATTCCTCGATCATTTTCCGAGTCGCCCCGAAGCCCCAGCCCTTCACACGTTCGAGCCTCAGCGGCGCAACGGCCGCCCGCAGCTTCTGCCGCACCGCTACTGGATCGATCCCCGGCTTCACGCGGACCCATATGCGAAACCACTGCCAATCCGTGCGGTTGATTCCGTCCCGATTCATCATCGTCGGAATGAAGATGTCTGTGATGGTGCCCGGCTCGGTGCCCGTGAATCCCCGTTCGCATACGCCGACGATTTCATAGACATCGTTGCCCGATCGAAACTTCCGCCCTACGACGCTCGGATCGCCGCCGAACCTCCGCTGCCAATAGTCGTATGAGATAACCGCCACCGGATGCGCCCCGGGAACCGCATCGTCCGCCGCCGTAAATAAACGCCCCGCCGCCGGATGCAATCCGAAGGAATCGAACATCCACCCTGACACGAACTGATGCCAATACCGCTCCGGCCCTTCACTCGAGTCGTATTCGAGCCCCCGCCGCTCGGGTGTCGAAATCGCCATCAACTCTGCCTGATCCTTCACCGCCCCGCGCAACGCCCGGAACTGGGGATAGTCATAGAGATCGCCGACTTGCTTCGTCCCGTCTCCATCGACATACGGATAGCCGAGGAAGTACAGCCGGTGCGGATCCGCCACCGGCAGCGGCCGATAGAGCAGCGCATCGACCAACCGGAACGCCGCCATCGACGCGCCCATCGCGAGCCCGAGCGACACGACTGCAGCCATGGAAGCGGCTTTGTTCTTACGCAACTGCCGCCACGCGAAGACGAAGTCCGAACGCAATCCGTCGAGCCACACGACGACCCGCGCATCCCTGCTTTGCTCCCGCGTGCGCAGTACGGAGCCGAGCGCCCGTCGCGCCTCTACAGGATCCCGTCCTTGCGCAACGGCATCCGCGACGTGCGACGCAAGTTCCTCATCGATCTCGCGATTCACGCGGTCGCTGCGGAAGACGTTCCTAAGGCGTGACCAGTTCGACATCGGGTGAATACTCTGTTCTCTACTTATATAGACATCTGAGCAAGATGTCAACTTCTCATTTCTTAGGTTGGGGCAACGGCGTCAATCGCGAAGGGTTGCATCGAGCGAATGGGTAGAATACGATCAGGTTCAGGAGACGACGATTATGTCCCTTGAAAGAGAACTCGAGGTATTCCGAAGAAAACTTCCGGAGTGGACGTCGGAGGAAGGCAAGTTTGCGCTGATCGAGGGAGATAACGTAGTCGGCATTTACGGGGCGTACGAAGATGCGCTCAGGGATGGCTATCAGCGGTTCCAGCTTTCCCCGTTCTTGGTGAAGCAGATCCACTGCCTGGAACAGGTTCAATTCATCTCTCGCATCACGACACCGTGCCATACTTCACAAGGCAAGTAACACCATCTGGACAACTCATCCTCAAGGTGATGATCGGGGTGAGCCGGGCGCGGC
>DASXZC010000662.1:0-12281 GCA_036502165.1 Bryobacteraceae bacterium | reverse complement strand
AAGGTTGCGCAAAGGCCTCGCCGAGATTCTTAATTGATCAGCGGTTCATGACTTGCACCGTTTCGATGCGGTGGCGTTCGCCTTTGTTCAGGATCACGTCGGCGCGGTAACGCGTGGGGAGGATGTTCTCGATCAGATTGCGGCCGTTGATCGAATCCCAGATTTCGGATGCAGTAGCTTCGGCTTGCGCATCATCGAGGGCGGCGTAGCGGCGGAAGTGGGAGTCGGGATTCGAGAATACCGACTTGCGCAGCGCGAGAAAGCGTTCGATGTACCAGGATTTCAGGAGTGGTTCGGCGGCGTGCAGATATACGGAAAGATCAATAAAATCCGAAGCGAAGCGGCGGTCGGGGTCGCGGTCGGCGGGGGGCGGTTGGAGGATGTTCAATCCTTCGATGATCAGAATATCGGGGTTCTCGATCGCGATGAATTCGCCCGGGACTCGATCGTATTTTACGTGCGAGTAGACGGGCGCGGCGGCGTATGGTTCGCCGCTTTTGACGGACGAGAGGAAGTCGACGAAGAGGCGGCGGTCGTAGCTTTCGGGGAAGCCTTTGCGCGAAATGAGTCCGCGGGCTTCGAGAGTGGCTGCGGGGTAGATGAAGCCGTCGGTGGTGACGAGGGACACTTTGAATCCGCGGCGGGGATGCGAGAGGATTTCCTCGAGTACGCGGGCGACGGTGCTCTTGCCGGCGGCGACGCTGCCGGCGATGCCGATGACGAAGGGTTCGCGTTGCCAGTCCTGACGGAGGAAGCGGGCGGCGGCGTGGGTGCGCGCTTCGGTGGCTTCGATGTGGAGTTCGATGTAGCGGATGAGCGGCAGGTAGATTTCGAGGACGTCCTCATTGGTGAGGGAGTCGTGGATGCTCTTCAGGGCCTCGATGCGATGGGCGTCGAGGAGGATCTTGTCGTCGTGGTCGCGCAAGCTGCTCCACTGATCGCGGGTGAAGGAGCGGTATCGAAGTTGAGGGCTTGACATGGCCTACAGGGCAGTTTCTCAGTTTTTCTGCACCGGTTTGTGGAACATGTAGACGGCGACTTCGGCGAACAGGTTGGGGGCCATGCTGATCTGGCGCTGGCCAGCCAGAAAGATGCGGCGATCAACGTGCCAGCCTTGCTCATTGGCGAGCGATTCGAAATCCTGCACGGTGAGGTAGTGTAGGTTGGGCGAGCTGTGCCAGTCGTAGGGGAACAAGCCGGTTTTGGGGGCGCGTCCGCTGAACAGATGCGATACGCGAACGCGCCAATGGCCGAAGTTCGGGAAGGCTACGATCGCGGTGCGGCCGACGCGGAGCATCTCGGTGAGGACGCGCAGTGGATGTTGGGTTTCCTGCAAAGTCTGGCTGAGGATGATGGTGTCGAAGGTTGCGTTCGGATAATCGGCGAGGGCTTCGTCGATGTCGCCTTGGTAGACGGAGACTCCGCGGGCGATGGCGCGTTGGACTTTCGCGGCGGACAGCTCGACACCTCGAGCTTCTACCTGTTTGTGTTCCTTGAGCCAGGCGAGGAGTTCGGCTTCGCCGCAGCCGAGATCGAGAACTTTCGACTTGGGCTCGACGAGTTCGCCGATGATTGCGTAGTCGCTGCGACCGAAGAGGGCGTGTACGAAGGCCACTCGAGTTACGCGCACTCCTTCATGAGGCCGGCGGAGGTTTCCTTGAAGGCGGAAGCGAGGAAGCCGCGCACGATTTCCATTTGCTCGCCGACCTCGATGAGGAAGGCGTCATGGCCGTAGTTCGATTCGAGCTCGACGAAGGCGACTTCGCGATTGCGGCTGCGGAGGGCGCGGACGATCTCGAGCGATTGATAGGTCGGATAGAGCCAGTCGGAAGTGAAGCTGATGACGAGGAAGCGCGTGTCGGCTTTCTCGAAGACGGTGGGCAACGGGCCGCGCCCTTGCGTGACGTCGAAGTAGTCCATCGCTTTGGTGATGAACAAATAGGAGTTGGGATCGAAGCGGTCGACGAATTGGGCGCCGCGATAGCGTAGGTAGCTTTCGACTTCGAAGTCGACCTCGAAGTCGAAGCCGAAGGCGTTCTTGTCGCGCAGGCGGCGTCCGAATTTCTGGCGCATGGACTCATCGGACATGTAGGTGATGTGGCCGACCATGCGGGCGATGGAGAGTCCGCGAGCGGGAGGCTTGGAGGTCGAGTAGTAGTCGCCGTTGTTCCAATCGGGGTCGAACATGACGGCCTGGCGTCCGACTTCGTTGAAGGCTATTTGCTGGGCGGAGTGGCGCCAGGTGGAGGCGATGGGGAGGGCGCAGCGGACGGATTCCGGATAGGCGGCGACCCATTCGAGGACCTGCATGCCGCCCATCGATCCGCCGGCGACGGCGAGGAGGCGCTCGATGCCGAGGGAGTCGATCAACATTTTCTGAAGCCGCACCATGTCGCCGATGGTGATGACGGGGAACGTCATCGCGTAGGGTTTGCCGGTTGCGGCATCGATCGAGGAAGGGCCGGTGGTGCCGCGGCATCCGCCGAGGACGTTAGAACAAATCACGAAGTATTTGTTTGTGTCGAAAGCTTTGGCGGGGCCGATCATGTTGTCCCACCATCCGGGGGCTCCGGTGGCATCGACGCCGGCCGCGTGGGCATCGCCGGAGAAGGCGTGCAGGATGAGGATCGCGTTCGATTTCGCGGAGTCGAGTGTGCCGTAGGTCTCGTAGGTGACGTCGATGTTGTGGAGCGTGACGCCGCAATCGAGAGCGATCGACGGGAAGCGGGCCTGTTGCGATTCGACGATCATGTTTCAGTGTACTCTTGGGGGCTTGGGGAGCGTCAAGGCGTCGCCATCATTAAGATAAAAGGATGGCGACAAGGCGCAGAGTCCGCGCGGCGAAGCGGCGGAGGGCACGCATGGCGCGGGTCGAACACGACCTCAGCGATCAACAGTGGACGGCGCTCAAGGAGGCGTGGGGCGGGTGCGCTTATTGTGGAGGAATCGACAAGGCTCTGCAGCGTGATTGCGTCCTGGCGATCTCGCGGGGTGGGCGGTATACCGTGGAAAACGTCGTGCCGGCGTGTGGCTCTTGCAATACCAGTAAGTGCAATGACGAAGTTACCGGGTGGTTGAGGCGGAAGCGGATGAATGAAGGTTTGTTCCTGTTGCGTTTTTCGCAGATCAAGAAGATGCTCATGGTTCCTTGAGATTCCTCCAAGGCATCTTATTACCGCACCCGGCACTCAGGCGGTTCGACGTTCAGGCTGTGAGGAGTGATACGTGGCGCGCCTATGTTGGTCGCGGACATCCACGGTTTTCTGCGCGACTGCTACCCAGGAGGCGCCGTCGTAAGTTCGAACGAAAACCGGCTGAAATGACCGAGCTTTGTCACATCGTTTGAGGTCACCCGGAGGAGGCAGTATTATCAAGAGGTTCGCTGTTGGCTCCCCACCCTGGGCGCAACTAGATCCCTGGCAGCGTAAATCACCCTTCGCCGAACCGGAGGTAAGTGCTTTCCGCTGGACAGCCTACCAAGGAAGTCAATGGACCGTCCATGCTAGCTCCCCGGCATGGATTCGAACCACATTCTTGACAGGATTTTGAACTTCAGGAAGTTATTGATTCCACAAAGTCACTGAAGCTGTCAAAAGCATCAAAAGCAGGCATCTTGTACAAAATCGGTACAAAGCCTCGAATGGTTGCCAGCTTTGAGTTTACTCGGGCTCGGCAGTCCAGCTCGTTGCCCATCTCGGGCTGACAAGTCGACTTGGACGGCGATCATTGAGGTCTATCAGAAGCGTGCATTCAAGGTCATCTTCCATCCAGCGCCCAGTCCACACTTGACCGGACCGAGTGAAAACTAAGCGGCCCGCTTGATCCCAATCAGCCCAGTCGGCACCGGCGATGCGAAAATTGTGATCGCCAGCCATCAGCCAGAAGCTCTCAACGTACCCGCCGGGCTTTTTGAAATTGACTGCTTCGAGAACTGACCTCAGCTTCGTCGTTCCATTCGGCTGAGTCCTCTCCCAGATTTCTTCCAGCTCAGTTCTCCAGCCGCGCGAGGAAGGAGGATACCGACCCTCTTGGATTCTGGTCCAGCCGCTTCTAGTCATGCGCTGATACCAAACCGGGTAATCTTCGCCGCTTGCTTTCGGATTCGAAATGATCTTCAAACGCTGGGGCCGGTGGTCCGGGTGAGGCTTCGACGAGCGATGATTAAGCCAAACCTCGGCTTCAGTCCGGAAGAGGCCACCGCCGTGCCAACAATCTCCCTTTGGCCAGAGGGCCAGGGCGGTCAAGAACGGAGGTCGACTGATCGCGGTCCATGCGTAAGTATATTCGGAGTCTGCTAGCGTCTTTGACGTGATTTTGCTGACGAAATAGATTAAGAAGCGACCGCTCGGAGAAAGGTCGCATCGGCGTTCATAAATGCGTCCGTGAAACCATTGTCCGTCGCAGAAGGTGTCCGTATCCGTGCGCCACTCTATCAATTCGGTCCATTTGCTTGGCCCTCTCCGGAACACGACCGCTCGTGGTGCTTCGCGCGCGAGCAAAACGTAGAGTCTGGCCGAGACCGCATCGCCCTTTTGTATCGTCATCGAAACCAATCCTTCTTATTCTGGCAATTGGACCGAGCCCGATCAATGAGAACACAATTTTCGCGGAAGCGATTACCCGTTGTGGTGCAAGGATTTCCTTTTCGAATCCATGCCCAACGGCTATGTAAAGCTCCTATAGCGATTTACGCGAAGTGAGCCTTTGCAGCGTCGGGAAAGTCTCTGTAAGTTTATGAAGCGAAAGGCTTGGCTCCCATTCGTGGATGCTTATCGAACTTTTCTGCGAGACGCCGGTCCTCAAGGTCGATGGTCGCTCGATCAGTGTGCGGCGCTGCATCTCTCAGCAACATAGAGTTTTACACGTCAAATGCCACCCGCTACCTTTCCTTGCGAACTTCCCAGAATCCGACTTTCTGGACCGCGCCCCGAGCGAGCTTTGTACGAATCGCACGTATTCCGCCCAGATTTACCAGTGTCCCGGCCGAAGTCCGAGTTAGCTAAAGGGTAGATAGCTAACAGGCTCGGGGTCAGTTGTCAGATCGAAAACGTCGCTTCAGCAACGCCATCAATGCGAGCCCCGCTAGTAGCGTGTAGGCAGAAGTGGGCTCAGGCACTGACGCCGGCGATGTTACGGAGGCGAACGTTGATCCGATCTGAATTTCGTCGGTTGTATACCCGCCGTAATTGTTCATGATTAACGACGTGACTGTTCCCAGGTCCAGATCGGTTTTCGTCGCGCTTGGCGTCGCGGGCTGTGCTTGCCCGGGCGTTGGATTCACGAAAAGGGACAACTGGTCATCACCCGCCAGAAACTGAGCTTCCAAAACCAGTAGAACCGTTTGACCTTGAACCACCGGGACGCTAGAAAGGCTCAGGTCGGTTGCCGGGCCTTCCAGACCGTAGTCCGTCTGATTGCCGGAAACGCCAATGAAGACATTGCCGAAATTGATGCCTCCGTAAAAACCGGAGCCGGCACCGGGCTGAAGCAGGAACGAAAGATAGACCGTCGTTCCGTCGGCCCCCAGAGGCGTAGCAAGATTTCGTGACCAGAACGCAACGGACGAGCCCTGATTCGACGGCTGGAACCCGGCAGTCGTCGCTGCCCCGCCGGACGTCCCAAGACCTCCAAAAGAAAGACTCGACGCCGTGATCGTTGCGTCGAGGCCGCCGGGCGTTGACCAGGAGCCAGCCCAGCCGCTGCCGCCGGCTTGACCATTGAGGCTTGATCCCGCCGTATATGAGAAGCCGTCGTATGCGATCAACGCATCCGCCTTCGTAGTAAGTGTGCTCAAAGCTGCCAACGCAAGAATCGTTCCCAGTCTCATTTCGGCACTCCAAGTGAATGGTACCGCAGCGATCAAAAGACGCATTGTCAAGCAAGGTCGCAAGTTGCGAACTATGCGATTGCACCTTGCTTATGTATGGTCCGCATTTCGGACGGAGGTCCACGCGACGGCCTCCACAGCTGTCTATGCGTAGCCTGTAAATCGCCCGGAGCCGGGCCACGCCATCAGTTCGACAATAACTTCTTCAATGTTGGCGCAATGGCCTCGCCCCAGCGTTCATATCCGGCTTCGGTTGGATGCAGGTAGTCATTCATGATCGTGGGCGCAATGCTCCCATCTGCTTCCAGGAACACCTTGCCGATATCCATATAGGTGATGTTGCGCGTGCCATGGAGCTTGGCGAGTTCCAGGTTTACCCCCGCGATCTTGTCACGCCCCGCGTCGGCTTTGGCGCCGCGCGGAAAAATGCCGATCAGCAGGATTTTCGACTCCGGCAGCCGCACATGCAGTTCCTCGCAAATTGCCGTCACCCCCGCCGCTATCTCTTCCGTGGTGTTGATATTCATATTGTTGGTTCCGATCATCACCATCACCACCCGTGGATGTATGCCGTCGACTTCGCCATGACGCAAACGCCACAGGACATTCTCGGTGCGATCCCAACCGTACCCAATATTGGTGACCTTGAATGCACCGAAATACCTCTGGTAGCTGACCGGACCACGCGCCCGAGCGTCCGAAGGTTCGCCGCCCCAGAAGTGGGTAATGGAGTCGCCCAACAAAAGAATATCCGGCTTCACTTGCTCATTTCGCGCCATAATCGCACGGTGGCGGGTGGCCCAGTCGTAGTTCTTCCAATCGCGATTCTGCGTCACCTCTACCAACGTCGAAGGCTGCGGACGTCCCGCAATCGAGAGCACTGCGCTCGTTTCACCGGAAGACGCGGAGAACACCCGCGCCCGCAGAACACGGCCAACCGGAACATCGACCGGGCCAAAGTAGACCCCAGCCGACTTGTCTGGGTCGCGATCCTCAAGCGTGTACCGAATCACCGCTTCCGGCGTCGAGCTCTCTAACGCCACACGCGAGTCCGGCAGATACCGGAAATTTGGAGGCGCGAGTTCCGCTGCTGAAAGAGCAACGCCAAAGAACAGCCAGATGATGCGCATCTTACTTACGCTATCAAAGTGCGCAGAATCCCCGGAGCGACGCCACTTGGTTCCAGCCGTGGGCGACTGCTGAGGCGGGCCGCTCGACACAGCCCGGATTGTCGGCCACAGTCACGGAGTTGACGCTCACGGCTTCGGCTCTATGCCTATGCGATCGTTGACGGCGGATGAAATGCGCTGGGTGCAGCCGAGGTATCGCTCGGTCGTCTGGACCGTGATGTGCCCGAGCAGAAACCGGATCTGCGCCACCAGCAGCACGAAAAAGTCGAGCACAACTCTGTCGGAGGTCGTGCGGCGCGAGCTTGGTCACACCGATCTTCGACGCGAACTCCTTTACGACGTGACGGACGAGCTTCTCCGTCACCCTTTCGCCCGAGACCTTTCAGCGCAACTGACGCGGCGGAAGAGGCTTCCACCGTTGATTCCGGCAGCGTTCATCCACTCAACCAGAAGACTACGAACCCAATCGGGGACGGGCACGCTCCGAACGTGACCAGCCTTCCCACGCAAATCAACGATTGCCCAATGACCTTCACGCTGCTGGAGGTGATCAACCGTGAGATCAGCGAGTTCGTGCCGTCGAAAGACCGCAAGCCAGAAGGACGGCGAGCAACGCACGATCTCGCTTGCCCTCATCCGTTCTTGATCGGGTGCCTGCCAGAGAGCTTGGCCTTGATCTGCAGTGACCAGTTGCCAAGTCTCACGCCAAGTTTCTTAGTGCCTTTCACTCGACGTATTCGGCCGCCAAGTCGGCGCTTAGTAGGCCGCAGTCGGCGGCTTCGCATGTAAGACGTCGTACTGCGCCGAGTCGAAGATTGATCGTGCCAGGAGCAAGTTTGCGCGACTCCAGATGCATCCGATACCGGACGACTACGGTTTTGCTGAACGACAGTCGCGGCTCCGAGCAATACCAATCCACGAACTCGTCGATCGCATGGCGGTAACCTCGCTGATCGTCTGGACAGGAGGGACTGTTCAGGACGGCAGACTTTGCGATTTCGAGGTCTGGCAGCCGCAGGACCGTCTTCTGGGTGAGAGAATTCCGCTTGCCTCGAGTCTTCTGTTTCATGACCAGTGGCCTCCATTCCGCACTGGCTTTTGATCGACAGATGCTCAGCCACCTCAGCGCCTGGCCTATCGGACGGCTCGGTCCGTGTAGCGCCTTATCCGCCTGAAGCTGTCAACTGCTCAGAAGCCGACTGGGGAACCACGTTAGGTGACCGAAACTTTGTACGAGTGCCCGAGATTCACTCGGAGCCGTGCAACTTCCCACAACGCCGTTTCTCGGGAGTGTTCCATGCCAAGGTAATTCGCCGTCGTCTCAGACTGCTTCGTACGAGTAGCCGACTATACGGCAAGTGCCGTTCCCTCGTGTGGGGCAAATCATCAAAGCTGCGCGCTCTGATCTTCATGCGGCATCAATTTCATTGTTCAAGTAAACTCGTTGAGAAACGGTGTTCTGAGAGAAGTGCCCTTTTAAACTCCCGTCGATTAGAACCAGGATCCGCGATCCGGGACTACCTTTCGTTACGTACTGCCCATTGTGGATTTGAAATGGAAATAACTCAAAACAAGGGGTTTTGAGATGTGGGCACTGTCGAAATTTGCACAAGAGGCGCATTTTCAATGGGTTAGAGGCGTGGCGCCCCAGCGTGGATTCGAACCACGCTTTAGGAGCGAAGCAGCTTCCACCGCCGAACTCGCGACGTTGAACGCACGGCTATGGTAAGCAAATATCACTGAACTGCGGATCGATCGGTAGAACCGCGACGGCGACTGTATTAGAAACGCGATCAAGCGATATGCGCCGAAGATTCATCCGATCGATAGCGGCGGCCCGAGGAGTTCACAATCGTAGGCGCGGAAGAAGGCCGCGTTATTAGGATATTTACCGTCGCTGAAACCCTTCGCATTGTCCCGAAAGAATGCTTCCATCTTGTTCGCCGGCGCGAACGATATGAGCAATTTGCCGGCAGCATCGCCAACAAAGGCCCAGGCGTGAGGCACTCCACGAGGTCCGAGAAGCGCATCCCCGGGTTTCAACTGGAAACGGTCAGAACCGATCTCGGCGATGTATTCACCTTCGATGACATAAAACCACTCATCCTCATTGTGGTGCAGATGACGCGGTGGACCGCCCTTCGTGTGACTCTCATGCTCCATGACAAAGAGAGCGCCGGCGCTCTCTTTGGTCAATACTTTGAACTTTGTTGTGCTCAAGCCGATATTATGGTGTTCGCCGAGCCGGTCCTCACCGCGGGCCACGCGAACGGCTTTGGGCGACACTATAGCGTTGGTGGACTGCGCGACTAGAGCCGCTGGAGATGCCGCGATCGCAGCGGCAAGAAAAGAACGCCGTTCTATGGTCATCAGATTTTCCCTTCCGGTTTTCTCAAGTTGAGGTAGCTTATCATAGTTCGCACTTGGCCAAAGAGAACGGGTAGCTTCCAATTCCATTGGGGCCTGGGTGCGGGAGGCGAGTAGGAGAATGGCGCACTCCTCCGCTTAATTCCCCTGCCGGACGATCTTTCTGGGCCTCCGAAGGGAAGCGGAGTTGATAATTTTGGCGCGCGCCCCACTGCTCCCAATCTCCATCTCCTCCGCACAAATTTCGGAGCAGTGGACGGCGCTCAAGGAGGCGTGGGGCCCACGCATTGCGAGTTTTAGACGACAATCACAACAATGGCTCGACGGTTCGCAACGATCGTATCGCTTCTGTTCTTCGCGGTCTCGTCGGATGCCCAGACTTCCGCAACAGTCCAACAGTTGGAGACGACCGCACGCCAACGCCTGGCGGCGCGCGATGTGGCGGGAGCGCTTGCCGCATATGAGAAGCTTGCGGAATTGATGCCGAGGTCCGCGGTGTATCAGGATCAGATCGGGTTCCTGCTCGCTGCGACGAAACGCTCCACGGAGGCGTTGGTTCATTTTCGGCGGGCGACTGAACTCGATCCAAAAATGGCTTTGGCCTGGTATCACCTGGGGGCGACGCTTTGGTTGGCGCGGCAAACCGGTCCTGCGATTGAGGCGCTGCGAAACGCCGTGGCGCTGGCTCCGAATCAAGGGGATTATCATTACCGGCTTGGCGTGGCGTACACGCAGGTGGGCCAAAGCCAGGCGGCCATTGCGGAGCTGATCCGAGCGACGCAACAGTTGTCCGCGAACAGTGGAGCGTGGACTGGCCTCGGCGATGCTTACCATCAGATGCAACGGTACAAAGAGGCGCGCGATGCTTATCGGCGTGCGCGGGACCTCGATCCGAATAACGACGAGATCCGCAATAGTTATGGCAACGCGCTGGTGCGCGCAGGGGATCCGGCAGCGGGATTGAAGGAGTTTCGGAGCATATTGGCGCACGCTCCGGGAAATTTGAAGGTGCAAGTCAACCTTGGTTACGCCTACATCGCAGCCGGGGATTTGCAGGCGGCGATCAAACATTTGTCGGGGATTACGCGAGATCATCCGGAGGATGTGGGTGCGCACTACGATTTGGGAATCGCATATAAGCAGAGCGACGACTTGCCGCATGCGCAAGCGGAACTCGAACGGGCGGTGGCGCTCGATCCATCGCTGGCGGAGGCGCACTATAGTCTGGCGCTGACTTACATTGACGCAGGAGCTCCTGGCAAGGCTGTTGAGCAATTGCGAGCGGCGGTTGCGCAGAGGCCGGATTATAACGACGCCTGGTATATGCTCGGCACGACACTGCAACAGCAGGGCGATCGGGAGGGCGCTATCGACGCGTTGCGGCGGTCGGTCGCGCTTGACGGATTGAACGCGGCGGCGTGGAATAATCTGGGGCTGCTACTGCAACGGAAAGGTGACAAGGCCGCCGCCGCAAGCGCATTCGCGAAGGCTGCGGAGATTCGAAAAGCCGAAGCAGAGGAAAAGGCCAAGAAGCTCAAGCAAACGGACCACTAGCCGCCCTAAAACAAGATGCCCGCGACTTGTTCCGCGATGCTGCGGACCTTTTCGCGCAGCACGTTGCGCTGGAACGCGCGATCGGTGGTGATGAGTTCAACTACGAAAGTCGACTCTCGCACCCTGCCGATCACTTGCTCTCCGGCCTCTCCGTCGCCGCACGCGAGTGCCTCGTTGCCAATCGCTTTCAGCGCCCTGGATTCGGATCCGCATCGCGCCGCTGCGTACGAGGCGAAATCCTTGGGGGCGCGTGTTTCCGTTGCGATGCGAAGTTCGGCGACTGTGGACCCCTCACGTCTGACGAACACGCACGCCACGTCGTCGGCCGTTGACCGTTTCACGGTCGTGCTCGTGACTTCACCGCCTAATATTCCGCCAGCCGTCGCGCGATTGAGCCATGGACATTTTTCCTCCGCGGAGCATACAAATGGCAGGCAGATCAGCGCGAATAAGAGAAGGCGCAAGCTAGGCTCCTCGCTTGCGAGCCGGCGTCAATACTTCGCTCTTCATGATCTTGCCGCCTTCCTGAATGACATACAGGCGGTTCGCGTCCAGGTTTTCCAGCTTGTCGATCTGGCCGCTGAGCCAGCGAATTTCGACCATGTCCGCCTTGGTCGCTTGATCCAGTCCGAAGTGCATGCGCAGGTCGTTCTGTGAAAAATAGCTGCCGCCGCTGCGGAGCTCATCCATCTGCACCAGCGGTTTCGGCGCGTGCGGCTTCGTCTTCGCGGTCACGATGACGCGGCTGCCGATGCCGCTGCGGTTCGACTTCACTCCGGACAATTTGATCTTGATCCAGTTCCGATTGAGCGTGGAATCGCAACGCAGAAGCTGGGGAATGGCGTTGACGCAGTTGACCACTACGTCGATGTCGCCGTCGTTATCGTAGTCGCCGAATGCGCAGCCACGCGCCGGAGCATTTTCGAGAATGCCTGGGCCGGCCTTGCCGGTGACCTCTTCAAAACGTCCGTTCTGCAGGTTGCGGTACAGATACTTGTGCTGGGCGTATTTGAGATCGGCGTTCGATTTGTCCACTTCCGGATAGACGTGGCCGTTGGACATCAGGATGTCGAGCCATCCGTCGTTATCCATGTCGAAGAATCCGACGCCCCAGCCGAGCAGGCGAGTGTTGACTCCGAGACCGCTGGGATACGTACGATCTTCAAAGGTCGCATCGCCGAGGTTCGTGTATAGGGAGTCGGTATCCCCTGCAAAATTGGTCTTGACGACGTCGAGGTTGCCGTCGCGATTGTAGTCGCCGATTGAGACGCCCATGCCGGCCTGCGGCTTTCCTTCGGGTGAAAGAGCGGCTCCGGATTCGATTGCGATGTCTTTGAAGGTGCCGTCTTTCTGGTTCTGATAAAGTGTTGCGGTGCTCGAATCGTTGGCCACGTAGATGTCGG
>DASXZC010000661.1:0-5534 GCA_036502165.1 Bryobacteraceae bacterium | reverse complement strand
AAGACCGTGGCCGTGAAAGTGGTAAAGTCCCAGGCCGCTACTGACATGCTTGTCTGGGGCGGATTCGCCTTTCTCTTCACGGAGACCGTGCTTGTTCCGGCGATCCCAGTCTTCGGATGTCGCGAACTGGCCGACGAACCGGATGTCCGGATTGGACGCACCGACTCCGAAGTCGTTGGGGCGTGCGGGCCGTTGTCGGTGCATCTGCCGATCGGCTCCGGTAAGTTCCCCGACGCCCTGTCGATCCTGCCGAAGCTCGAGTCGTGTTCCGCCGTGGCGCTCAAGGACGCCCAGGCGGCGGAACTTCTGCTCGCCCTGCCCGCGTTGCCGGGAGCGGCGAGCGAGGATCGCCCCGTCACACTCGATCTGAACGACGGCTTCACCATTCGCGCTCGCGATGAGGGGACCCGGATGTTTCAGGGACTGAACCTCCGTCGCTCGCGTCCGAGCCGCCGCAGCAGAGTCTGTGGAGCCGGATCAAGGCGAAGGTCACCATCGCCCGGACCGCAGTCGTCGAGCGTTACCGCGCGGTGAAGGAGGCGGTCAGCCGCGAGTTTTCGCAACTCGTCGTAGACGAGCGGAAGCAAGTCGGCGGCGGCTTGGCTGTACAAATCGGCACCGAATACCCGGAATTCTGTGCCTTACCCGCGATGCACGACGGCTGAGGCTGCTTCCAATGTGCGAATTCGTCCGAGCCATGCCCGCACTAAACCCGACTCAACGCTCCGGTTTGCCCTGCGAACGAATCGGTCATGATACCAAGCCTCTGCAAAATGGTGACGAATAACTTTGCCAGCGGAAGCTCTTCGACGGCAACCTTGCCTTGCCACCCGGCGTCAGTGTCGATGCCCGCTCCGGCCTGATTGTCTTCGTTCCCCTTGCCAAACTTGAGAAATCGACCGTTGGTGAAGCCGAGGTGCTTGCCGCCTGCCGAGATGATCGGGTAGTTCCGGGACAAGTGGAAACTACTGGAAGCGGAGCCGTGCATGGCGAACGTATTGTCCAACATGTTGCCGTTGCCGGTCGGCTCTTTGGTGTCTTTCAGCTTCTGAATGAAGCGGCCGAATTCCTGCGCTTGGTAGCGATTATAAGTGCCGAGGTTTTTCCAGCCGTTGGGCTTCTTGACCTCGTGTGTCAAGCCATGAGCAGCGCCCAGGCCGACGGCGAGCGACAGCAGATCGTGGGGGCCGTCGCCATTTTCCCGCCCCAACTGGAAGGTCGCGACACGGGTCGAATCGCTCAAGAATGCTAGGTAGATCAGCTCGTACATCGTCTGGAAATAGAGTTTGGCTTCTTTCGGCTCCGCATTCAGATGCAAGTTGCGTGTATCGACCTTGGGAACCGGCGTATCAATCCACTTTTGGGCCTTGGCCAGTTTCAGCTCGGTATCGCGCACCGCGTCCAAATACTGCTTGAGTGTCTCTTGATCTTTGCTGGAGAGTTCGCGTGAAAGCGAACGCGTGTTCACGATGAGGAGATCGAGGGCGCTCTTGCTACGCGCCAGTCTTGCGGCCGCGTCCTTGCCGCTCGTCACGAACAGCATGTCGAAGATTTCTTTCGGCTTGTTCATTGCGGGAATCGGCCGCCCCTCGCGATTGAAGGATTGCGTCTGGGCGCCGCGCGGGCCGCCGACGCCCCCGTTCGTCGACATGACCAGCGACGCGTGCCGCGTGAAGGTCCCCGCATGGTCGGCATAGACCTGGTCAATCGAGATCGAATTCTGATACGGTCCCGAACCGCCGATGGGCGCGCCTGTGAGATACTGATCGGCGTTCGAATGGCCGTGGACCTGCCGTGCGGCGGGGTGCGACAGCCCGGAATAAATCGTGATCTCACTGCGCAATGGCTCGAGGACATCGAGCACTTTCGTTAGCTCAAAGTCCTTCTCGCCGCCGCGCGGAAACCAGATCCAGTCCTTCCATGCCGGATCGGACTTGAGCGGCAAGCCGACACCATCCGGATGATAAACGCTGAGAAACCGCTTCGGAGTCTCGTCCGGACCCGGAGCGCCCGCGGCGAACGTTTCGAACCACGGCAGGGCCAGAGCCACTCCGGCACCACGTAGAAACGTTCGACGGCTCAGCGATTCGGATTTGATATTCATCACTTGTTCCTGCCGCTCACTTCGAGTTAAAGAGGTTACTGCCGACGAACAGATGGATCAAGTCCCGCAGGCCATCACCTCGCTGCCGGAACCGGGCGGTCAGGAGATCAAGATCAGCGCGATCGCCGAAAGTGAGCGGCCTGCCAAGGCCATAGGCCGTCAGTTTCGCCACCATCGCTTGGGCAAACTGATCTTGTCGGTCGGTCAGCAGATATCGCTTCAATCCATCCATACCGGCCAGCGTCTGTCGATTGAACAATTCCGATGTCGCATCGACCGGCTTGTTCTTGATGTGCGTCCGGAAGACGCCGAGGGCATCATAATTCTCGAATGCGACTCCCCACGGATCGATCCGCGAGTGGCACGATGCGCATGCCGGCTTGTTCCGATGATCGGCGATACGCTCTTTCAAAGTCAGCTTCAGAATCTCCGGATTGGTCAGGTCGACCTCCGGGACATCCGGCGGGGGCGGTGGTGGTGGGTCGTGAAGGATCCGTTTCAGCATCCAGACGCCGCGTTTCAGCGGATGAGAATCCTTGCCGTCGGAGTTCATTGCGAGCATGGCAGCGACCGTCAAAAGTCCGCCGCGATTCGTTTGCGGAGAGATCGACACTTTTCGGAAATGCGGCCCGTAAACCTTTGGGATCCCGTAGTGCGCCGCCATGCGTTCGTTGACTATTACGTAATCGGAATGGATGAAGTCCATGAGGCTGCGGTTGTGCGTCAGGACTTCTTCGAAGTAGGCGATCGGCTCGTCATGGAAGGAATCCTTCAGCGGGCCGGGGATGTGGGTCACGCTGTTCAGACCATCCAAACCCAACCATTGCTCGACGAAGTTCTGTGCGAATCGCTTCGATCGCGGATCCGCCAGCATCCGTTTCACTTGATCCGTCAGAACGTCGGGCTGTCGAAGTTTGCCATCTTCCGCGAGTTTCAGCAGTTCGGCGTCAGGAATGCTCGACCACAAAAAGATGGAGAGTCGGCTGGCCAGTTCGAGCTCGCTGATTCTGGCAGGCGATTTCTTGCCGTCGGCCGACGCTCGCTGTGTCAGGTAGAGAAACTCGGGCGCAGTCAGCGCGGTCGCAAGCGTTTCCACCATCGCATCTTCAAAGGTTGAAAACTCCGGCCGATACTTCGCGTACAGGGCCATGAACTTGTCGACTTCCTGCGAGACCACTGGGCGACGCCAAACCCGTTTGAGGAATCGGTTCAGCACTTCGCGGCCGTAGGCAGTCTCGTCCCCCTTATTCTTGCTCTCGATGAAGATGTCGGTGTGCGTCCTGGGCGGCCATTGTTCATAGAACGGAGCACTGATTTCGATGTAATCAATCAAGACTTTGAGACGGTCTTCCCCTCCACTCGCATTGGACACGTTGCGAATATGCAGGAACTCATCACGGCGCGGAAATGTGGTGGAAAGCTTCCGAAACGGGTTGCGTTGAATGTCGCTCAGAGGAATGTCAAAGTGAATGAACTGCGGTTTGTCGGCGGGAGCTGTCACTGGGATATCGCATTGACTGATGACCTGCGTGAAATTGGCGTCGTTGCTGGTGTGTGCGCTGAGCGAAAGTCGCAAGCTGGCGTACTCGTTTTGATTCATCGTCGAACGCGAGACCCGAATGCGAACGCGCATTATGCCATCGTCGGGAAGAAAGCGATCCAGGTTCAATTTCAGTTCGCTTTCTCCGGGCAGTAAGAGCACAACGGGGGAGACGGGAGGATTCTGCCCGGCGGTCGCCCCGTCTTTCGGCAACGCTTCGCCCGGGGAGAATTGACTACCTTTGCCGGATTCGCGATTCCAAAGATGCGGTTGATTCTTGTACTTGCGATAAGCTTCATCGCCCTTCTCGAATGTGTTGGCCTTCTTTCCGGCCCTTTCCATCTCCTGCTGCATCGAGATGACGTACGTGACGGCCGGCGGACACTGACCGTTCACCGTCGCGCGTTTCAGTGCTTTCAGAGCGATCTCACGATAGGCCTCGAACTGCATGGCTGATAGCTGGAGCAGTTCCGAACTGTTCTTGAAGCCGTCTTCGGTGACGCTTTCCGGCGGCAGTTTGTTAGCCAAGGGATAATTGAGGCCGAGCAGATCTTGCAGCGCGTAGTCGTATTCGTACTTCGTCAGCCGACGAAAGGATGAATGTTCCTTGCTGTTGCGTCGGACGAGGGACGCCTTATTCAACTCCTGGCCAAGCCAATCGACAACAATGGAACGATTCGCGGAAGAGAGGCCATGTTCCGGATCCGTCTCGGGTGGCATTTCCGATTTGCTGAGTGCGTTGTAGACCTCGCGCCATTTCTCGGCGTCAGGGCCGGCAAGCAAGTCGGGATTCAGTTGATCGACGCGAAGGCGGCCCTTCGCCTTTTTGGGGCCATGACAATCCACGCAGCTTCTGGTCAGAATTGGCACCACCGACTTTTGGAAGTCCGCCACGTCGGCCTTTGGGATCGAATCGCTAGCCTCCTCTACTGCCTTGGCATTATTCAGGTACCGGGACTTGGTGCGTCCCTGCTCTCTTGCCGCTTCCATCGTCATCTGAGTTTCCTGACCATCCGCCAAGTGAATCCCGCACGCGGATCCGAGCGCAACCAGGATGGCGATCTTGATCTGCTTCATATACGACTTCTTTGCGCTAAGCCGGCACGCAAGTCGACAAGCAATTCTTCGAGCGCCGAAACCGTATCGCAACTTGCATGAGGGCAGGTTCTCTGGATTCCCAGAGCTTCGGTAGGCGGGCATCAAGCGGTTTCCAACTTCGAGCAAAGTCTCCTCGAAGCCTTCCATAGTTTAACGCCCTTCACCCTTCTCCCACAGCGGATTCTCATCTTTCCGCTCTTTTCTCAGCATTCCGGCGGAGCGAAGGACCTCCCCAATTCAGACGATGAAGCGCCGGCGATTCCCCACCTGTCCGGGTGCGGTCCGTGGCCGGGCTCGCCGCCGACCGGCCGGGGCCGGCGCATGTGATACCGCCGAGGCCGGACTCGGTTGGCGGTCCGTCCATGACGCCCGAACAGCGGTTGCTCATCCTCGACTCTTGGCAGCGGTGCGGTCTGCCCGCCGGGGATTCCCGCTCTTGCGACTCGACGTGCCAGCAGGAAAGTACGGCGTAGGGCTAAATCGGCGGGCAGAACTCCTTGTGGAGAACTTGACTATTACTATTACCAGACCTTAACATTAGCATTAGCGCTTTAGGTTTAATTGGATTACTCGATCTCAGGTAATTCCTTTTCGGGGGACCATTTCCCCGCTCGTCTTAGGAGCGCTTCGGCGACTGCTTGGAGATCGATTTGTCTTGGTTCAGCGTGAACTGGAAGAGTCGATTCGGCGGGTTAGCTATTGGTACGCCTCATCTGATGGTGAGGTCGTGGGCATTGTATCAACATTCGATGTCGGAGTTACGGGTTCCTCTTCCCTGTTCCGATCGTCCGC